>NZ_AP022573.1:0-300445 GCF_010729105.1 Mycobacterium saskatchewanense | reverse complement strand
ACACTGGAGTTGCCGACGGCCACCGACGCGGAGGTGGCGGCGTGGATCGCCGCGGGCACCCCGCCCATCTACTTCGGCTTCGGCAGCATGCGGGTGCAGTCCCCGGCCGAGACGGTCGCCATGATCAGCGACGTGTGCGCAGAGCTTGGCGAGCGCGCCCTCATTTGCGGCGGCATCAGCGATTTCGACGATGCGCCCCGCCGCGACAACGTCATGGTCGTCCGCGAGGCGAACCACGCGGCCGTCTTCCCCGCCTGCCGGGCGGTGGTGCACCACGGAGGTGCGGGCACCACGGCCGCCGGCATGAAGGCCGGGGTCCCAACCCTGGTCCTCTGGATCAGCGCCGAACAACCGGCCTGGGCGGCCCAGGTCTCGACGCTCAAGGTCGGCAAGTCGCGGCGCTTCGCGGGCGTCACCAAGAAATCGCTGCTCAAGGACCTGCGCAGGATCCTGGCGCCCGAATATGTGACCCGCGCGCGCGAGATGGCCGCGCGCATGACACCCACCAGTGTCAGCGTGGGTACCGCCGCCGACCTGCTGGAGAATGAAGTCTTTCGGCGGTCCCTCGCCGCCTCCGCGGACGGCGCCGGAAAGGCCCCCTGAGCAGGCGCGTTCATCCGGCGGCCGCCCCAGCGCGCGGCAACCACGTCACGCTACGGTCACGATTGAATTCGAATCGTGATTACGCGGCGAGAGCCGGAACCGTTTTGTAGGGTTGGACGGGTGTCAAGCCGTGCTGGTTCGGGCGAGGCGGCGAAACCCGGGGGGATTTACGACCGCATCGGCGATTTCGTCGTGCGCTGGCCGCTTGTCGTCATCGCGGCTTGGATCGCCCTAGCCGCCGCCCTGTTCCTGCTGTTTCCGCCGCTACAGGTCCAGGCCGGCAAGCACCCGCCAAGCCCCTTCCCGGAAGACGCGCCGACCGCCGTCATCGGCAAGGAGATGGCCAAGGCGTGGAGCGTGAACCCGGACGGCAAGAAGGACGAGAAGGCGGAGGCGCCGGCGGCGGCGTCGGCGACCTCCCTCCTCATGGTCCTGCTGACCAATGAGAAGGGCCTGACGCCGAGCGACTACACCGTCTACCAAAAGCTGATCGACAAGCTGAACGACGACAAGCAGGACAAGTTGTCGGTCCAGAACGCCATGAACGACCCGGAGATGAAAAATCTGCTGGTCGCCAAGGACGGCAAGGCCCTCATCCTGCCTCTCAACGTTCCCGGCGACCAGTCCGATCCGGGAACGATCGCGGCGTACAAACGGATCGCCGCCATCGTCAAACAGACGGTCGCGGGGACAACGCTGACCGCCAACCTCAGCGGACCGCTGGCGACCGTCGTCGACCTGACCGACATCGGCCAGGAGGACATCCACTTCATCGAGATCGCCACCGTGGTCAGCGTGTTGATCATCCTGATCATCATCTACCGCAACGTGGTGACGATGTTCGTGCCGCTGGCGACGATCGGTATCTCCGTGGGCACCGCCCAGGGCGTGCTGTCCGGGGCGGCCGAACTGGGGCTGGCGACCAACCTGCAGGTCATCGTGTTCATGACCGCGGTGATGATGGGCGCGGGGACGGACTATGCCGTCTTCCTGATCAGCCGCTACCACGACTACCTGCGGCAGGGCGACGAGTCCGACGTGGCGGTCAAGAAGGCGCTGATGTCGATCGGCAAGGTGATCGCGGCGTCGGCCGCCACCGTGGCGGTCACCTTCCTGGCGATGATCTTCACCAAGCTGGAGGTGTTCTCGGCGGTCGGCCCCGCGATCTCGATCTCGATCGTGATCTCGCTGCTGGCGGCGGTGACCTTCCTGCCCGCCGTCCTGGTGCTCACCGGCCGGCGTGGCTGGATCAATCCGCGGCGCGACCTGACGACGCGGATGTGGCGGCTCTCCGGCATCCGCATCGTGCGCCGGCCCAAGATCCACCTGATCGCGAGCCTGATCGTGCTCATCGCCCTGGCCGCCTGCGTGAGCGTGGTGCGGTTCAACTACGACGACCTCAAGTCGCTGCCGGACGACGTCGACAGCTCCAAGGGATACGACGCGATGACCCGCCATTTCCCACTGAACGGACTGACGCCCATGGTCCTGTTCATCCAGTCGTCCCGCGACCTGCGCACGCCCCAGGCCCTCGCCGACCTGGAGCAGGTCGCGGCTCGCGTGAGTCAGCTGCCGAACATCACCATGGTGCGCGGCCTGACCAGACCCAACGGGGACCCGCTGGAGCAGATGAAGGTGTCCTGGCAGGCCGGCGAGGTCGGCGGCAAGCTCGACGAGGCGTCCAGCCAGATCGCCAACCACGGCGACGACCTGGACAAGCTGGTCAACGGCTCCAACCAGCTGGCCGACGCCCTCGCCCAGCTGCGGGACCAGGTCACCCAGTCGGTGAGCAACCTCAGCGGGGTGGTCTCGGCGCTGACCGCGATGGAGCAACTGCTCGGCGGCGACCGGACCATCGCCGCGCTCGACCAGGGCGCCTCCTTCACGGGGCAGATGAAGTCGCTCGGCCAAAACCTCGGCTCGTCCACGGCGAACGCGCAGAACATCGCCCAGTGGGGCGGCCCGATGCTGACGGCCCTGAACAACAGCCCGGACTGCAACGCCGACCCGAGCTGCGTCAGTTCGCGTGCCAGTCTGGCCGCCATCGTCGGGGCCAACAACGACGGGACCCTCAACTCCCTGAAGATCATGTCCCGCAACCTGCAGGCGGCCGGGCAGGCGGCGACCATCGCCCAGACCCTCGACAAGGTCCAGCAGACGCTGACCCAGGCCTCCGACGCGATGAAGACGATCAAGAACCTGCAGGCCACCATGGCCGCGGCGCAGCAGGGTTCCAACATGCTGGCCGACGGCAGCCGGGCGATCGCCGGCGGCGTGAAGGAGCTGGTGGACCAGACCAGGAGGCTGGGCGCCGGGCTCAACGAGGCGTCGTCGTTCCTGCTGAACATGAAGCACGACGCGAGCCAAGCGAACATGTCGGGCTTCAACCTCCCACCGGAGATCACCACCCGCGACGAGTACAAAAAGGGTGCCCAGATCTTCATCTCGCCCGACGGGCACGCGGCGCGCTACTTCATCCAGAGCGGGCTCAGCCCCTTCACGACCGACGCCATGGACCAGGTCAGCGCGATCGAGCGGGCGGCGCGGTCGGCGACGGCGAACACGGAGCTGACGGACGCCAAGATCGCGGTCGCGGGGGTTCCGACGGGACTTCGGGACACACGTGACTATTACAACAGCGACATCGGCTTCATCATCGTCGCGACGATCGTCATCGTGTTCCTGATCCTGGTGATCCTGTTGCGGGCCATCATCGCGCCGCTGTACCTGATCGCGTCGGTGCTGCTTTCGTACCTGTCGGCGGTGGGCATCGGGGTCCTCGTGTTCCAGTTCCTCATGGGCAAGGAACTGCACTGGAGCCTGCCAGGGCTGTCGTTCATCCTGCTCGTCGCCGTCGGCGCCGATTACAACATGCTGCTCATCTCACGAATACGTGACGAGTCACCGCACGGCGTGCGCGTCGGCGTCATCCGCACGGTGGGCACGACGGGCGGCGTAATTACCTCGGCCGGTTTGATTTTCGCGGCGTCGATGTTCGGCCTGCTGTTCGCCAGCATCAGCACCATGGCCGAGGCCGGCTTCATCATCGGCATCGGGATCGTCGTCGACACCTTCCTGGTTCGCACGATCACGGTGCCGGCCCTGGCGGCCATGATCGGCCAGAAGAACTGGTGGCCGTCGAACCTCGGCAAGAGCCCGTCCCAGGTGTACGCCGCCTACCAGGCGAAGCAGCGTCAGCTGGAGCAGATCTCAGGGCAATTGGTCCGGCTGAAGGTCATCCCGAGTCCCAAGACCCAGGTCCTGCCGGCCGCGGGGCCGGCGGCCGACTCGAAGAAGCCGACGAAGGGCTCCGTCGACCTCAACCGCGACCACCCGCTCCCCCTGTTCGACCTCAGCGGCGTATCACACCTGACGGACCTCAAGGAGGCCCAGGCGCCGACCCGCCCCAACGGCAACACCAGGCATAAGCCCGACCGGTTCCTGGGCCACTCCCTGCCGCTGTTCGGCCACAACGTGCTGGCGAGTCGCCCAATCCTGTTGGTAGCCAACGGGAATGGCCACAAGAACGGCAAGACCAACGGGCATGCCAACGACAACTCGTCGCCAGAGGAGGACGCGAGCCAGCCGCTGCCGGTGTTCGGCGGCGACGAACGCTCTGTCGACTAGAGCTTGCTTGTCGCTTGACGCCGAGATAGCCCCAGCGGTCGCGATCACCCGAGCAAACGCGACCTACCGCAATCGCGGCGGCTGGCGGCCCAGGGCTAACCCCTTAGGCGTCCAAGCGGGTGAACTCGTCCTGCCGATAGAGGTCGACGCACTGCGACCGCCTGATCTTGCCGCTGGTGGTGATGGGGATCGAGCCCGGCGACACCAGCACCAGATCCGAGACGCTGAGCCCGTGTGACTTCGAAATGGCCGACGTGACTTCGCGTTTGACGACCCGCAGCCGGTCGGCCGCCTCCTCTTCGGAGTCGCCCCGCTTCTTGAGCTCGATGATCGCGACGAGCTTCTCGATGCCCTTGTCGGGGACCGCAATCGCCGCGCAGCGGCCCGCGGTGACCTCCTGGATGGTCGCCTCGATGTCGTCGGGAGAGTGGTTGCGCCCGTACACGATCAGGAGGTCCTTGATGCGCCCGATGATGAAGAGCTCGCCGTCGGAGTAGAAGCCCGAGTCCCCCGTCCGCAGCCACGGACCCTCCGGCGTGCCCTCCGACGGCTCGACGATCGTTGCGCCGAACGCTGTTGCGGATTCGTCCGTCTTCTGCCAATAGCCCAGGGCGATATTGTCGCCGTTCACCCAGATCTCGCCGACCGTCCCGTCCGGGCACTCCCGGCACGTGTCGGGATCGACGATGCGGACCAGTTGCAGCTTCGGCGCGCCGTAACTCACCAACGGGGTGCCGGTTCCGGGTTCGCACCGATCCGCTTGGCCCGCAGGCAGTTTGTCGGCGTCGAAGTGTCCGATCTCGGGCGGATCACCGACCTGTCGGGTCGCGATGTAAACCGTCGCTTCGGCCATGCCGTACGACGGCCGCAGCGCCTCGGGTTTGAAGTTGAACGGCGCGAACCGGTCGGCGAACCGCTGCAGCGTCTTGGGCTGCACCCGCTCGCTGCCGTTGAGGATGCTGTGCACGCTCCCGAGGTCGAGCCCGGCCATGTCCGCGTCGGACGTCTTGCGGACCACCACTTCGAAGGCGAAGTTGGGACCCGCCGACAGCGTGGGCTCCTCGCGGGCCAGCAGCTGCATCCAGCGGGCCGGCCGCTGCAGGAATCCCACCGGACTGGTCAGCACGGTTGTTACGCCGGCCAGTATCGGCATGATGATGCCCAGCAGCAGGCCCATGTCGTGATGCAGCACGAAGCTGAGGACGACGTGGTCAAAGGCGTTGTCCTCGAACGGGATTGATTTGCCATCGAACACGCTGAAGTCGATCGGGATGGTGCGCGCGTCGTGCACGTCGATGCCGGTCGCCGTCGCGCCGTGCATCTCCGCCAAGAACTGGCACAGGTGCCCCGTCTCGCACCCCACGTCGAGAACCGTGTCGCCTTGCTTGATGTGGTCGCCCAGCATGGCGGCCTGGCTTTCCAGCCGCTTTCCGAGCACCCGGGGCGACCAGGGTATGAGCGTGGCCTGCGCCCGCCGCCACGCGCGCCGCCAGCCGGCGCGGCGGTCGGCTCGCGCGCGATCGGCGCTGGAAGAGCGTGATACGGCGGTCATCTCGGTCCATTCGATCAGCTGAAAAGCGACGCCAGATTATCAGCAGGCGGGTTGGCCGCAGGCCCGATTTCGGGGAATGCATCCGGGCGGCCCCGGACTGCGTACCGTTGACCAGGCCTGTTGCGCCGCGCCCGCTGGGAGAGTCCTGACGCTTGCCTGTCCGCCCGGCCGAAATCTTGGGCGATTGTCTCAATAATCCAGCAGGCGCCGGGCCTCCATGAAATACTCCGTCCGTGGGCCAATTTGCGGTTGAGGTCGATGGCCTCACGAAGACATTTGGGGGAACGCCCGCGCTGCGTGGGGTGAACTTCTCGGTTCCGGCCGGGACGGTGTGCGCCGTCCTCGGGCACAACGGCGCCGGCAAGACGACGACGATCAACATCCTGTCCACGCTGATCAGGCCCACCGCGGGCCGCGCGTTGGTGGCCGGATACGACGTCGTCCGTCAGCCGGCGCAGGTACGCGCGAGCATAGGGATAACAGGGCAGTTCACCGCGATGGACCCGCTGCTCACGGGCCGGGAGAACCTGGTGCTGTTCGGGCGGATGCGGGGGCTCAGTCGCCACCGGGCGAAGGCCCGCGCCGACGAGCTGATCGGCCAGTTCGACCTGGTCGCGGCCGCCGACCGGCGGGTTTCGACGTATTCCGGCGGCATGTGGCGGCGCGTGGACCTTGCGAGCGCGCTGGTGGTGACACCCAAGGTGCTCTTCCTCGACGAGCCGACGACCGGGCTGGACCCGCGGAGCCGCCGCGACGTGTGGGCCCTGGTCAACTCGCTGCGGGAGCAGCACGTGACAGTGCTGCTCACCACGCAGTACCTCGAAGAGGCCGACGTGCTGAGCGACTCGATCGTCGTCATCGACCACGGCCAGGTGATCGCCAGCGGCACGGCGGCGGAGCTCAAGCGGAAGGCGGGCGCCAGCTACTGCGAGGTGACCCCCGCCGACCCGGCTCATCTGCCGCAGGTCTTGGAGGTGCTCGCCGGGCTCGACGGCATCGACCTCGACGCCGACACCAACTCGATCTCCGTGCTCGCCCAGGACGGGGTGACGACGCTGGGTGAGGTGTTCCGTCGGCTCGACGCGGCCGGCATCGAGCTGGCCGACATCTCGCTGCGAAAGCCCTCGCTCGACGAGGCGTTCCTGCACCTCACGAAGCAACCCGTCGCCCGGTCATGACCGCGCTGGCCGCCCTTACCGAACGATCGCTGCTGTACACGCTGCGCGACGGCGCGATCGTCTTCGAGGTGCTCGTACCCGTGGCGAGCCTGGTCGGGCTGACTGTGGCGACCCATGGCCTCATCGACACCGGCCGGATGACCTACCCGCAATATCTGTTGCCCGCCGTGGTCGTCCAGTCGATGGTCATGGCCGCGGCGCTCACGGCCGACCGCGCGGGCCGCGACCGCATCTACGGCCTGGGCGTGCGCCTGCGGACTTTGCCGATCGCCGCCATAGTGCCGGTCAGCGCCCGGATCACGGCCACCCTGGTCCGGGCCGGCATCGCGCTGGCGGCGGCCATGACGGCCGGGGTCGTGTTCGGCTTCCGGATGACCGGTGGGCTCGGTTACGGGCTGGCTTTCGTCGCTCTCGCGCTGCTGCTGTGCCTCGCGGTGGCGCTCGGCGCCGACGCGCTGGGGTCCAGCAAGGGCAGCCTCGAGGGCACCAGCCAGGTGCTGCTGGTCCCCCAGTTGGTGCTGATCCTGCTGTCGACGGGAGTCGCACCGGAGAAGACTTTTCCTGAGTGGTTGCGCCCGTTCGTGCGCAACCAGCCCGTATCGCAGACCGCCGAGACGCTGCGCGGTCTGTCGACCGGGCAAGTATCGTTCGATCATTTGGCGGCCGGCTTGGGGTGGTGTGTGGGGATGTTGCTTGTGTTCGGCGGGATAACGCTGCGGATGCAGAGGCGCGGCCGATGACCGCGCATCCGGGTATCGAGGGCTCGCTTCTCACGCAGAGCCTGGTTCACGCTGGCCGGATCGTGACCCGGTGGCGCCGGGAACCGGCGGCGCTGATCAGCTCGGTGGCGTTCCCCGTGGTCCTGCTGGTGGTCTACAAGGCCGTGCTGGGTGCGCAGGTCTACAAGGCCACCGGCATCGACAGCATCTACGGCCTGGTCCCCATGTGCGCGGTGCTGGCGGGCATGTTCGGCGCCCTGGGGAGCGCCGTCGGCATCCCGATGGAGCGCGCGTCCGGGCTGCTCAGCCGGATGTGGGTGCTGCCGATCCACCGGGCCAGCGCGATCGCGGGCCGGCTCATCGCCGAGGCCGCCCGCGCGCTAGTGGGCACGATCCTGGTGACCGCCGTCGGAACGACCATGGGCCTGCGCTTCGCGCACGGCTGGATCACGGCCCTGGCCTACATCCTCGTCCCGCCGCTCGTGGTGGTCGGGTTCACCGCGCTGGTCATGACGCTGGCGATCCGCGCCAACGGCCGCGCCATCGTGACCTACCTGGCCGCCGGGGCCACTTCGCTGGTCTTCGTCAGTTCCGGCGCGACCCCGGTGGCCCTCTTCCCGGACTGGGCGCGGCCGTTCGTCCGGCTGCAGCCCATGTCGCCGCCCATCGAGGTGATGCGCGCCCTGGCCCACGACGGCCCGCTGCTGCTGCCGCTGGCGCTGACGTTCCTGTGGGTGGTCGCGCTGATCGCGGTGTTCCTTCCACTCGCCGTGCGCGGGTATCGGGTCGCCGCGCAGTCCTGCGCCTGACCGTCTGGCCTTTGTCTCAGCGGCGAGCGGGGTCGTCCTGCAGCCGGTGCGTGGTGTAGTCGCGCGGAACCTGCTTATGCCACCTGTCTTCGCGGCGCAGGACGCGCTCCATCGCCCACGTCGCGCGCCAACCGTGCAGCTTGATTAGGCCGCGCAGCATGGCGAGCCTGCCGCCCCACGCGTAGCGTGAGCTCCCGAACAGGGTGTTGGCGGTCTTGCCGCCAAAGTGGTTGATGTAGGCCATCTCCGTGATGTACACGCCGAATCCGGCCTTGCGGGCACGCAGGGCCAGGTCGAGGTCGAGCCCCCAGCCGTAGCGTCCGAAGGTCTGCAGGTCCATTCCGCCGACGGCGTCCCAGCATTCGCGCGACATCATCAGGGCCGTGCCCTCGACCGCGGCCACTGTCCGGTACAGGGGTCGAGGCAAGTAGTCTGCGGCGTCGGGCTTTTCGTCGGTGACCGCGCAGGCGAAACCCTCGTCGGTCAACGGGCCCACGATGCCGGCGTCGGCGGGCAGGCGGGGGTCGAGCAGGCCGGTGACGAAGCCCTTGGACAGGCGGGTGTCGTTGTTGAGCGTCATCGCGTGGGAGTGGCCCTCCGAGAACGCGGTCCGAAGCCCGAGCTCGCTTCCGCCCGCCCAGCCGAGGTTCTTGCCGGGTGTGGTGACACGCTCGTTGCCGATCCGCGGATAGTCGCCCCGGTTGTCGACGATCAGGTACTCGGCGCCCTCGCGCTCCAGATCACGGACGAGCGCGTGGGTGTATTCGTGCTGGCCGTACACCGGCACGGCGATCAATAACGACACGAGCCAACGGTACATTGGCCGTCCGGGCCCCGAATGCCATTCGGACAAGCCGGATCCAGGTCACTGGGTGTTTTCGGTGGCCGGCTTGGTCCATGACGATGGCCCGCAGCCGAGCCGGCCCACGTTCGATTCGATGAGTGCGTACGGGTAGTCGGTGTGCCGCTCGATGAAGTCCCGCAAGTGCGGCATGGAATCGTGCCAGGGCTCGTTGGAGCGCGGCAGGATCGTCTTGAGGAAGGGGAACCTCAGGTGCTCGATCAGGCCGTCCCAGAAGTAGAGCGTGTTGTTGGCCGGCGGCCCGGAGAACCTGCTCACCCACTGGTGCTCCGGCGATCGGCCGTATGCCGCCTGGATGGCGGCGGCGGAGACGAACGGCTTGATGGTCAGCCCCGCGCGACGGGCCCGTTCGGACAGGCCCAGTTCGTAGCGCTGGATCAGCTTGTACTTGTCAACGATGTATTGAAAGCGCCGCCAGAAGTCGTTGAGCATAGGCCGAGTGCGCGAATTCAGGTCCCACGCAAGGAAGAAGGACTGAAGGTGCGGCGCCTGCTCCAGGCTTTCGATCGCCCCGTACATGTCCGCACCGCGGAATGAGCTCCACATTTCCTCGATGGGAAAGAGCGGGCCGTACACGCTGTCGTTGGCAACGGCGAAGCGGTCGAACTGGTCAAGCGACCATCCGTGTTGTTGCAGGATGCACCAACCGAGGTGCCAGGAGCCGAAATCGAGCGAGAGCGTGTGGCGGGTATAAATGCCCGCACACAGCGGTCGGATGGGAGCCACCGACTCCGGGGTGAGGGTCGGTGAGCCGGAGACGAAAAGGATTGCCGCCCCGAGGCTGTGGAGCGCCTTCAGGTAGTAGACGACGTACGGGTCGACGATGCCCTGCGGATCGAAATGCGCGAACAGCACGAGAGTGCCAGCGCCGGCCGGTGGCCGGGGCGGAAGCTCCAGATGGGTTTCGGAGATGAAACGAAGGGCGTTGCGGCGCAGACGGTAGCGCAGTGCGGCCAGATGGGAGGGCTGCTGGCCGCGATGGATCCTCATTACTTCAGATGGCTTTCAACGGCCGCTTATCCGGTCCCGGGGCCGACGCTCGAGTTCTTTCTTGCCAGCGCGAAGAAGTCGGATGACGTAGGCGTGACGTTCAGCATGTCGAAACCCACGTAACTCAACGCATCTTTGATCAACTCGACGTCAAACACATGGTGATGGAGTGTTCGGTTCTCGACGTTTCGCAAGCTTCGTTCTCTGAAGTGCTCGAGGTCACCTGCAGGTGGATCTCTTTGCAGGTCATGCAGCGCCAATATCTCATCTAGGTGCGTGAGGTCGTCTTCGCCGATATCGTTGGTGAAGTCTTCCAACAAATGCGCGAACTTCGTCGTCGGGCGTCGATGGTCGAAGTTGCTGACCTTATTAGGCAGCACCAGCACCAGCCCACCGCCCGGCTTGATTACCCGCTTCCATTCCACCAACGCCTTGATGGGGTTCGCGACGTGCTCCAAGCAGTTCGATGACAAAAGAAAATCGTATTGCTCGGTTGCTATTTCTCTCAAGTCGGTCGCCTCCGAGATGTATTGGCGACCCGACTTGCCATCACAGTAGTGGAAATTCTGCCCAGCCGTGATGGTTCCCTCCCACACGGTATCGTTGGAGAAGTTGACCCCGTCGAGGTCTCGGATGTAGCGGTAGAGCGGCAACACCGTCTTGAAAAGCGCGCTCGGCCCACCGACTTCGATCCCGTATTGGTCTGCCACCACCGACCGATACTTGTGGCGATGAAACATCCGCAAGCGAACGTAATTGAATTGGTTGATAGCATCGGCGGCCGACTGCGCGAATAGATCCTTCATCTGCTGACGCATGACCTTCCTAGTCCGTCCAGGGTTCGAGCCGGGCCGCATTCCACGTGCAGCTTGGTGCGGGCACCGGCATGGCTATGGGATCGCGGGCTACTTTACGGACTTCACAGGTGCGACCGCCCCAGGCAGCCTGGTCGGGTCGCCCAGACTTAAGCTATTCCCGGCGCACAGCCTAATCTGCTGCGGGCGTTCGTTGAGAGTTTTCAAAGTTTCAGCTTTCTACCCAGGTTTCCGTGATTATGCTGGCGCGCGACGTAAGCGACGAAGCCCGCCACCGACCGAGGGGCAAGCCGACTGCATCCTGATCGCGGACGCAGAGTTCTCGCCGTCTAACCGCTGACAGTACCGGTGTACAACAACAGCAGAACGATCGACCGTTGCCTGCGAAGCATCTTCGCAGGAAGGCATCGCCTTCGAAATCCTGGTGGTGGATGATGATTCATCGATGTTTTGGAAGCGCCGCCAGAAGTCGTTGAGCACGGGCCCAGGTACGTGAATTCAGGTCCCAGGCAAGGAAGTAGGACTGGAGGTGAGGCGCCTGCCCCAGGCTTTCGGTCGGCCCGTACATGTCCACACCGCGAAATGAGCTCCACATTTCCTCGATGGGAGCTCGCGCTCAATTTCGACTCCTGGCAACTCGGCTGGTGCGTCCTACGTCAACGCGGATGGTCGCTTGACCAGTTCGACCGCTTCGTCGTCGCCAACGACAGCGTGTATGGCCCGCTCATTCGTATGGCGCGTATAGATGCCCGCGCACAACGGTCGGTTGCGAGCCACCGAATTCGGGGTGAGGGTCGGCGAGCCGGAGACGAAAGGGATTGCCGCCCCGGGGGCTGTGGACGCCTTCAGGTAGTAGACGATGTGCGGGTCGACGGTGCCCTGCGGATCAAAAATGTGCGAACACGCGAGAGTGCCGGCGCCGGCGGGCGGCTGCGGCGGAATCTCTTGGTGGGTTTCGCAGATGAAACGAAGGACGTTGCCGCGCAACCGATAGCGCAGGGCGGCCAGGTAAAGCGCACGTTGATGCTTGTTGGGAAGTATGGTCGTCAGACCCACGGTAGCCTCATCAGGCCAGACTTCGGCTTACTGCCACGTACACATACCCTCGAGGCATTTTCAGGCGCCGCGGACCATACTACTTACCGCGCCGGAACCGGGGGGACTCCAAGATATGGTCGACGGCATGCCTTGCCTCGTCTATCGCGAAACGATGCCGGCAACAAGAGTTGCATTCGTCTCTGCAGAGTCAATGGAAGGGGGTTTTCGATAATCAGTACGCTCGCGCCGGCGATCTCCTGGACCCCGCAATTGAGCTGGTCACCGTGTCCGATCACCCAGTCGGTCAACGCCTCACGTAGCACCTGTGCCGCGTCGGCATTCCATGCGCCATAGAATTTCTGCTCGGACAGACATACCGGTATCAGACCGTCGTTAGCTACGGCTTCCCAGACGGCGGCCGCTACCCCCGGGGTATGCAGGGCGCGGAAGTCGTCCATTACGACCACGCCAGTGTCTTTCAACAACGTACGAGTGTTGGCGATATCCATGCGAACGATGCCATACAGATGGCTGCCGTCGATATGCGCAAAACGCAGAGAGCCAGGGGCGATTCTTCCGACGATATGCTCGGACAATTCAGCGATGACAACGGGCGGCCGATCCACCCATCGCGAGTAAATTTCTTCAAACTTTTCTCGATTGAGCCCCGAGTACGACTCATCATTTTCCGCGACATTGGTGTCTTCGCCCGCGGCCTCATCGAAGACGTCGCAGACGATCACCTGCTCGTCGGGCCGCGCGCGGCACCCAAGCACGATGGCGCTCTTGCCGTAAAGCGCTCCGATCTCGAGCAAATCACCCCCAACACCGTTATCGATCTGCATTGTCAGAACCGCGTCGAACAACAAAAAATCTACATCCCAGAAAGCACCGATTACTTGGCCACGCTGGCGCCAGTACTTTCGAAGGGGCTGAGAAACAATCGGATTCCTCATCGTCACAGCACTAACCCGACCGGAATGGCGCCAGCACGCTGGGCATCTTCTGGTTGGTGCCGGATTTGGGTGTGCTGTGATGATGACTGGGTGGGACCACCTCGGCGACGCACCGCCACGAGAGTCGGTCGGTCAGTCCGACGTCTGCCCACATTGATCCGGATCGACCGGAAGTGTGCCGCCCGGACATTGCGATCGCTCACGTGTGACTGCCCCCCACTTCTAACTCGGCTGCATCGGAGCGCTTCCGGCGATGAGCCTAGACGTCAACTAGCTCCGTCAAGGCATTTTGGTGAAGTCCGCCCCTGTGAGCCTCTGGCCCGAGCCCTGACAACAGCTTCGATTCTGCTGGCCCACTACCATCCGCCTGGGCAGCCAATCACGTTGGACGGAAAGAACACGAGGACCGAATCCCGAAAACGCGGGGGTGCGCAATCCCTCCGATGGTTAGGCTAACGGCGAGAAGGTGGGCGCTGACCGTGCCACGGCAACTGCGTAGGCGTAGGGAGGGCACAGCGGGACATGCTGGTAGCAACTCCTGCGCGAGCCGCGATCAATGTTGCGCCCAGCGAAGAGCTATGCGCCACCAGTGATCGCACCGACGACACCCGTGGTGCACTCTTCAGTTTCACCTCGGCTGATACCTTGTGTCCCGCTATCCCTTCCAGAGACCTCTCGCGCCGACGACGTCTGTGGGAAGTCATGCCACCCATGACACACGGAGGTTCGCAAGATGGTCCTTCGGCGTGGGCAATGAGACCCCTCGTGTGCCGATGAGCCGACCGCTTGCCGATTCCAGGAGCGCCCCGACCGTCACGGTGTGCGTCCCGATGTACAACAACGGCGCCACGATCGAGCGTTGCCTGCGCAGCATCCTCGAGCAGGACGGCGTCGACTTCGAGATCGTGGTGGTGGACGACGACTCGTCCGACGACAGCACCGCGATCGCCGCAACCATGCTCAGACCGGGCGACCGATTGCTTCACAACATGCCCCGCCTCGGCCTCAACGGAAACCACAACAGGTGCTTGGAACTCGCGCGTGGAGACTACATCCAGTTCGTCCACGGCGACGACTGGTTACTTCCTGGCGCTTTGAAGACGCTCGCGGGGTGCTTCGTTGATCCAACCGTCGGGCTGGCTTTCGCGCCCCGACGTGTCGACAGCAACGACCCTGAATGGGCACACCGATTCGGTACGCTCCATCGGCACTTCCGGAAACTTCACGAATACAATCACGGATCCTCCCTGGTCACGGAGATGGTCATCCGCGGCAGAGGATTCGACAACTGGGTCGGTGAACCAACCTGCGTCATGTTTCGGTGCCGGCTCGCGGTGGATGCGGGCGGCTTCCGCACCGATGTCTATCAGCTGGTCGACTTGGACCTGTGGTTGCGCTTGATGCTTCGATCGGCGGTGCGTTTCATCCCACAGGAATTGTCGGTGCGCAGCCACTCGGCGGCGTCGGCCACCAGACAGATCGTGTCGACTCGGCGATGGTGGCTTGACCAGCTACGCATTCTCACGTGGATGGTGGTGGATCCGACGGCGCCGGCCATCACTCGCATCGCGGCGGGGCTCTGGTGGCTTCCCACCTGGCTGCAGCTAGGCCAGGAGGTGTGCGTCCACGGCCCAGATCGGTGGGCACGGGCGAAAACCCTGCTTCTGGCGCCCTTCCGTGAGTTCGCCCGCGCCCTCCGGTTTCGTGACGGCACGGCAGCGCAGCTTCTGCGTCAACAAGACGCCACACTCCCCCGTCGACACTGTTTCGCTGGTCGGGGCCGCACGCTCCGTGGAAATACCTGATCCGCGCGGCGACATCGCAGAGGTGACGCAGGAACTCGTCTCCAAAAGTGTCGTAACGAGGGCGCCTCGCTACAGCATTGCTAGCTTATGAGCATGGTGGCCTCGCGATTAGGTGCCCTCCGGAATTGGCTCTCCAAGTCGACGTTTGGCACGGCGCGGTGGCAGCGAACCACTGCCGCGGTCGCGTCCGCGCTGATATTTGCTGCCTTAGCTCCAACCGATGCAGCAGTCGGGCTCGACCCTTCCTGGGAGGCGGCGACAGCCCTCGCCCAGAATCACCATCTGGCCTGGGGAACCGAGATTGTGTTCACATCGGGTCCGCTTGGGTTCCTCGCCAACTCCACCTACTACTACTTCGGCCAGGCGGTAGCCGCCTGCATTTACCAGGTGGTCGTGCTGTCGGCGCTATTTCTGGGCATTGCGGCAGCGCTGCGCCAGCGCGTCGCCACGACGATGTCGCTGGTGGGCGCCTTTGTGGTTACCGGGATCACAAGCCTGCTCTTGGTACCGATGTATCCCGACCTCGCAGTGCTTGCGGCGTTAATTTGGGCGAGTGTCCTGCTGTTCCAGGGCGACGACGCTGAGCGGTCCTCCGCGTTCGCAATGTGTTGCACCCTCGGAGCAGCGGCGGGGTTTCAGTTCTTGGTCAAGATCAACAGCGGCCCAACGATCTTGTTGATCGCGCTTGCCACGTCGGTGTTGCTGAACTGGCGGGCGATCGGGCGTCACCTTGGCACAGTTGTCGCCTTCGGGATCTCGATTGTTGCCTGCTGGACATTAACCGATCAGCCTCTGAACAACTTGCCCACCTGGCTGCGACGGAGCGGCGCGCTCGCGTCGGGGTATGTCGATGCGATGGCCGTTCCCCTCTCCATATACGCAGCTCCCGCCGTTGTCTTGACAGTCGTATGGGTCATCATTCTCTGCGTGACGTTCCTGCGAGACGGCTCCGAAATCTCCCGACGCTTCGTACTTCTCGCCGGCCTTGCCACTCTCATAAGCGCGAAAACCGCATACGGGCGTTTCGATTACGGTCACGTCTACATCTTGCTCAGCTTGATTATCGTCACCGTGGCCATCGCCCCACGGTGGTCGGCACGTCAACAAATGATCGCAATCGCCGTGGTAACGGCCTTCGCCGTTTTCCTTGGCGGGATACCCTTTGTCACGGACCGCGGCTCGGCGGCAGCGCTGGCACCGATGCGTGCGGTAACGCGCCTGCTCACGCTAGCCACACCGGGCCAGACTCAACGACAAATCGAACAGGCTCAGGCGCGCCAACGCGCAAATTACGCTGTCCCGGCACAATTCATCCAAAGCATGGGATCAGGCACTGTCCACATCGACCCGATCGACACCTCGGTAGCGTGGTCCTACAGCATCGGATGGCACCCTGTCCCCGTCTTCCAAACGTACGCAGCTTTCACTCCGGCGCTCGATACGCTGAACAGCGAGTCACTCACCAACGGGCCGCAATTCGTCCTTTCCCGCGTTTCACCGGTAACCCCGGCCAGGGGAATCGACGGGCGGCTCGCGATACAAGAATCCCCTTCCTACGACCGGACCCTGCTGTGCGACTATGCCCTCGACGGTGTGGAGGACCGGTGGGCTCTATTCGCTCGCTCGGCGCCCCGCTGCGGACCTTTGACGGCCCTATCCGAGGTCACTGTTCGTGACCACGACGTCATCACAGTCCCTGCCCCCCCGGAAACCGGACGAGGCGGTGCTGGTGGGAATCGACTTGCATCAAACGGTGTTTGACCGGCTCTTCCAAGGAAAAATTGCTCCGCTGATGGCCTTTTCGCTCAAGTTGGACGGCGCCGACTACCGCCTCGTCGCGGCCAATGCAGCCGTGCCATTCCTGGTGAACACGCCGAAATCGGTCAATGGAACGAACCTCCAGATTGCCGCGCGCACCATCGGAATCGGTCGCAATCCATCCTGGTTGGGACCCGGTGTGTCTGCGCGGCTTCGGTTCTACACGATGGCCGTGCGGCCCTAGCTGGCGAGGCGCGGCGAAACGGTCCCGATCATGACGTTGGTGGCGAATCGAGGCGACCGACTGCGGTCTTGAGCAGGCTCCCTCGTGTTCCCGCCGCAAAGAACAGGCTCAGCCCTAGCCCCAATAATGCCGGTCCGAGCGAGAATAGGCCGTTGACCGCAGCGGAGGTGGCGCCGTCGAACTTGCCCTTCAACAACATTCGGCTTCGTGCCGCACGATTATCGGCATCGGCGGGTCGGAGTGCATGAGGCAAGATCGCCCTCACATCGGAATCTCCGAGCAGTGCGGCGAGCCGCTGCGGATCCGGGTAGGCGAGGTCAAACTTGCCGTTTCCTCCGCCTCTGCCCCTGAGGTGGTCCGCGTCCTTCGTGGCGAGATAGGCCCGCACGTTGACCAATTCCTGGCCCGCCGACCTACTCCATTCCATAGCGCCGAGCAGCGAAGCGTAGTAGCCCAGAAAGCTGACGGCGGCCACAACGGTGAACACCCACATGACGGTGCCAGCTCGCGCGAGCCTGCCGAACCGCGTCATGTCGCTTTCCCGGACGAACTCGAGCACTGCAACGAGTGCTAGCGGGTAAAGGAGCAGGATGATATCCATGTATCGGACCGCGACCACGGCTCCGCGACCGTAGGCGACAAGCGCAAGCTGGATGGCGATCCAAGCAACAATTCCGATGAAGACCCACGCGCGGTCACCAATGGCCGGCCGCCTCGTCAGCGTGTACCGGCAATACCAGAGGGCTGGGATCAACGCGACGATGATGGAGAAGGTCAGCAGCAGCAAGCCCTCGATGAAGGTCACCGGAGTGGAGTTTGGCTTGGCGGTCGCCAAATCGAGAATCGCGACCGCGGCAAATGCCAAGACGACGACGATGGCGGCATATTCGCGGACGCGCCGCTCTCGGGCGCCCGCAATAACCTGGACGCCAAGGAGCATTCCGCCGCCTAGCAGTGTTGCGACGCCTGTTCCGAAAGAGAAGTAACTCAGGACGGCGGCGGTCAATCCGCCAAACCAGCGCAGCGAAAATGGGTGCGCTCGGGCAAACGCCGCCAAGGCGGCGACGCCAAACAACAGCGTGAAGTACACCGGTGACTGGAATCCCCAGAGCGTATTTTCGTAGCCGATCGGAACCGCGAACAGGAGTGCAGTGAAGCAGGCCAGGAGCATACGGAGTCGTGGCGCAACGAGTGGCATGAGCAACGCCGCGAGATAAGTGATCAGGGCGGTATGCACGCCGGCGCCGAGGATCATCTCCAGGCGCGGGTTCCACTCCCCGCCCAACTCCAGGTGCATCAGTGTAAGGAGCCGGCTGCAGAGTATACGGTGCTGGTTGTGCGGCGCGACGAGATCGGCGAGAGAGAGCTCGCCCTTGAGGTAGGGCGCGTAAAGATTCGCGGCCTCGCCGTCCCATTGATCCTTCAAGGGCATCGACGATCCCAGCGCCGAAATGACGACAAGCTTGGCACCGAAGACGGTGCAGGCGACTGCCGCGAGAACGGCGAACATGCCCTGTCGTCGCGGTGGCGTGTCGGGCGATGATTCCGGCGGCACTGCTGCGATCCGGTCGCGACTGCCGTCCGAGGATGTCGGTGGTTGCGGTTTCCGGCGCGCGGCCGCGCCGCGCCATGTCAGTTCAACGTGTTCAGGCATTGCGGTTGTGTCCATCACGTGGGGTCTACTGAGAGCGCACCTGGGCTTTTGAGGCTATGAACGCCGGGATGCTGGAGTCGAGCTGTGCTGCTACAGCTCACAGCCACGGACTATCGCCGCACTTATGGTTTTCCCGTGTCACGTATCAGGCTTGGACATCATCGCCTCCCCCCTAAAGGCCCCCGTTTGAAGTTTCGTTAAGTACGTCGGCTTAGCCGCAGATCGGCGCGACGGCGGTACCGGAGCAACTGGGCCATCCCGAAGGCCACCAATGCACCCCCCGACCAACGCAGCAGGGGCCCCTTCATGACGAGGCCATACCAATGCAAATATGCCGGGAGCCAGCCCACCAAATCGAACCTGCTCTCACCCGCGGTTCGGTCATCCCAGCTGCTTGCAACTTCATCGACCTTGTATCCCTGCAGATGGGCCTTGGTCGTAAGCTCGAGTCCCACTTCGAACCCGCGGACGCTCTGGACGGGGACCTCTTCCAGAAATCGACGACGGTAAGCGCGGAAGTTAGTGGTGGCGTCATGAGTCGGCACTCGGCCGACATAGTGCAGGGTGAGCCCGGCAGTTCGCGACATCAACGCTTTGAGTCGAGGTCCGCCACGCTGAGTGCCACCAGGCATGTAACGCGACCCACTAACCACATCCGCGCCTTCACCGCGAATCTTGGCAGCCATCAACGGTATTACCGACGGCGGGTCGGATAGGTCAGCCATGGTGGTGACGACCACGTCACCGCGCGCTGCTGCGAACCCGGCGATCAACGCGTTGGCGACGCCCTTTCCCAGCGAATTGCGAACCAAACGCACCGTCGGAGGCTTGTCGGGCATGGAATCCAGCGCGGGCAACGTAGTGTCTTCGTCGAAGTCGTAACACACCAGCAGTTCGTGGGGAGTGTCCGCCAATGCGTCGGCGAGCCCCCTGACACAGAGTTGGATGTTCTCGCCCTCGTTGTAGACCGGGATGACCACGCTCACCAACCGCCGATCAGGCGTGTCCGATGAAAGTCCGGGCTTGCGGGCACGAATCACGAACTGCTTCCCGAAGAATGGCCACGCCCTCGGGGAATGTAGATACAGCCGGGCCAAGATCGGCGACTGCGGTAGCGGCGAGGACGACGTGTAAGGCAAGAAGCGGTCGCAACTGTCCACGATCTCGAAGTCACAGGACGCGAGCAACTCGATGAGCGACCGATCGCTGACCCTAACGGTATGGTCCCGTCGATGGCCGTCGATGAAGCGAACGTTCGGGCCCATCGCGATCAAGTAGCCACCTGATTTGAGCACTCGGCGGGCCGCGGCGACGGTGCGCTCGACTTCTTCGTTGCTTTGCAGGTGCTCCAGCAAGTTGCTGATGAAGACGACGTCTACGGAATCGTCATCCAGAAAACCGAGATCGTCCGCACGCCGGTGATGAAAATCGATCCCCGGCTCGAGCGCGCTCTCGCTGTCCGGATCGAGGTCGACTCCGATTCGCCGCGCGGCGCTCACCTGATTCAGAAATTCGCCGGAGCCGCAACCGAGATGGACGACCGTGTCGCTGCGCCTGATCCACGCCTGGAAGAAATCGTGAACTAGGACGGCCCAGATGGCCGAGCGCGATTCCCGGGCATAGCCGAAGCGATTCCGGTCGGGCTGCTGCAGGTCGGGCTCACCCGCGATGCGCATGGCGCCCCCGCGACGGCAGCCAGGGCACGTCAGATGGTTCCGGCTTCGACGGCGTTGACAATCCACGGGATGACCTCGTCCAGCATGGACTCGAGTGTGGTTGTCGCCTCGAAGCCGAGAACCTCGGACGCCTTCTGCACATCCGGGGAACGTAATTGGACGTCATGTTCGAACGGTGGGTCACTCTCGTACCGAAACTCCGCGTCCGGGCGCATCTTCTTCCAGATGACTTCGGCCAACTGCAGCACCGTCGTCGCCTCGGGAGTGGAGAGATTGAAGTCGCCGTTGAGCGCGGCCGGATGCTCCATGCAGATGCGGATGCCGCGGGCCAGGTCGCCACCGTAGGTGTAATGCCGCACCTGGGTTCCATCCCCCAGGATGTGCAGCGGGTCCTGGCCCTTCGCCACCTTCTGGACCAAGTCGGGCACCACGTGGCTCATGGCGAGTTTTACGTTGCCGCTGGGTATCTCGCGCCCCCCGAGCGCCCGCTGCTCACCCGTGCCCACGCAGTTGAACGGCCGAATGATCGTGTAAGGCAGACCATACTGCTCGTACGCACCGTGCGCGAAATATTCGCACGCCAGCTTCTGGAAGCCGTAAGTGCTTGTCGGAGGCGGGCATTCAGTGATGTGCTTCTCGGGCGTCGGAAAAACCGACGCATTCTCGAAGACCATCGAAGAGCTGATCACATTGATTTTCTTGAGCCAACCCTTGCGGTAAGCGTAGATAGCGGCGTCGAAGTGGGCCGCCGCGATGCGCTCATTCTCGGCCAGAAGATCGTAAGCATATTCGTGGAAATACGTGATGCCACCGATGCGTGCCGCACTGGCGATCATCTGATCGCAGCCCTCGACGAGCCGGAACATCAAATCCACGTCTTTGACGTCGCCCTCGACGAAGTGGTAGTTCGGGTGGTCGTCGTAGCTCTTCTTGACCTTGCCGTATTTGGAGTAGTTGTCGATGCCGACGACCTCGTGCCCGGCACGAAGCAACTCCTCGACGACGTAGCCGTTGATGAACCCGGCGCTGCCAGTGACGAGAACCTTCACTGGGCCGCTGCTTTCGTACCGAGCGCCGCCAGCGGGGCATCTTGGACCGGACCCTCGTCAAGCTGCCCGATGTCAAGGCACCCCCAGACATCCTCAACTATCTTGCCCGCGGGGATTTGAAGGCCCCGGTAGATCGAGTGCGGCACGCCAACGACGACAGCGTCGGCATGCGCCAAGACAGCGTCCAAGGGGTAATAGTCGGGACCGTCCAGGAACGGGTCGTGCAGCATCACCTTCTTGGCTTCGAGCAAGAGCAGATGCCGAACTTTGAAGCTGAGTGAGTCTCGCGTGTCATCACAATCGGCCTTGAAGGTCATGCCCAGGATGCCGACAGTCTTGTCTCGCAGATCGATTCGGCGTTTGAGCATGTTGACGATGAATTGAGGCTGGCCCTCGTTGATGAGCATCGCCGCGTGTCCAAGCATGAAGTTGTTGTTACTGAAGGCCGCCAGCTGCATCGTGTCCTTGAGCAGGCAAGGCCCTGCCGCCAATCCGGCTCTGGGCATGCTGTCGACGCGACCGTTCTTGTAGGTGGCCGCATGATGGACGCGGTTGAAGTCCAGCCCGGCCTCTCGGCTGAGTAGGTAGAACTGGTTGGCGACTGCAAATTGGATGTAGCGGTAGGCATTGCAGAACAGTTTGGCGAGTTCGGCCTCCTGAGGCTCCACCTCGATGATCTCACTCGCGATCCGCGAGAACAGCTCGCGAACGATTCGGCGGCCCTCGGCATCGAACCCGCTGATGATTTGCGGGATGATCCTCAGCTCGCGAATGGAGTGTCCTTGGGCGATGCGCTCGGGGCAGAAAGTGACGTGGACCCCGATGCCGCGCTCCTGGAACATGTCGTGGACTCGCTGAGTCAGCCCCGGATAGACGGTGCTTCTGAGGACCAGCGTCTGCCCGTCGCGGAAGTAGGGGCTGATCTCGTCGATGATGCGGAAGAAGGTGTGCGCCTGCGGCGTCAGGTATTCGTCAACAGGCGTCCCCACGACGCAGATCACAATGTCCGAATTCCGCACCGCCCATGAATCGGTGGTGGCAGTGATGCGTCCCGTGGGCAGCAGACGCTTGAGGAGATCGCCTGCCCCTTCCTCTACAAATGGCATGCGGCCCGCCATGATTGACTTAAGGGCCGCGGCGTTCGTATCCAGGATGTCTACGCTGAAGCCTTCATCCGCGAGGACTAGCGCAAGTGGTAGCCCCACGTGCCCTGCGCCGCCGATAATGCAGATTCGCTTATCCGATTGTGTGGCCATGCGAACCGTCGCCTCCCCCAGTTTTGACTCTGCCTCGCCCGGTGTCTTGGCGTGACAACACTGTCCCTTGCATTCACGGGTTGCTGTGTGTAGGAGCGTACGAGATCCGCGCGGCAATACGCAGCGTTTCCGGTAAAACCTCGAAGAACCGCCGGGAACGGTGCAGCAGGCCTCGTCAGTCGACCGGAGTCGCGACCAAGAGCATTTGTTTGCCCAGGAGGAACTGAAAAGGCCTAAACCCTAGGTACAACTTCACGAGGAACGCCCACTGCGGAAGCCGGCTTTTCGTCGTGTACGGCAGGAACCTGGCGCGGCACTCCAGGACCCGGAAGCCTGCAACTTCGAGCGCCTCGGTCATCCCCCGCTCGCTGAGCGGCAGCGTGTGGTCGAAGAAATCCCAGAAGGCACCACCTACCAGCCGCACGTTCGGCTGCATGATGATGATGCGGCCGCCGGGCCGGAGCACGGTACGGACGTTCGCTAACACCTTGAGCAGGGCATCAGGGTTGGGGAGGTGCTCGAACACATTGCTCGCGAACGCCAGATCCACTGTCCCCGGCTCTACGACTTCGGACAGCTGTTCGAGCGGTGACCGCACGACCTCGACGCCAGGCGCGGCGAAGCGTGCAGTGTCCGGGTTCAAGTCCACCGCGATGCGCCGCCGGGCATTGATGTGGTTGGAGAAGTCGCAATAACCAGCGCCGAGATCGACCACGCAGCCGTCCTGGGGCACGTATCGCGAGAAGAAAGTCTCGCAGATGACGCGCCACAGCCGTGTTTTTGAAGCGCGTTCATCCTCCTGGAACCGCACTGCATACAGGCGATCCAGCTCGTCATTCAGCTCGCGGTGCGGCTCCGCCATCCCGTCCTCTTATCGGTAGCGGGACGGTCTTCCGAGCGTCCCTTCCTCACTTGAAGCTACAAACGCTACGACCCTTTTCCGCGGGTCGTGCATGCGGCGGCCGTCTTGGGCGGCCGCAACAATGCGTCCATCGTCCGACGTAACCCCTCCGTCTCCGGTGCGTTTCCAGCCGCCTGCGATGACGATCGACCATCTGCTGCGTGGGTCGATGGCATGCCACCGACCACTGTGCCGATGTCGCCCTCTGTCGTCGCGTTGGCCACGCCCCGCGTCGGTTCGTCCCCGCCGTCCACAGCGTATAACTGGGGGCCCGTTCAAACGGTCACTTTGACGTCTTGAGGGACCAAGCCAGTGCGACTTCACCGACCGTGACGACGGCGCGGTGAGGCCGACCATCCGCGCGAAACCGCCCGCCATGATCAGCGGCGTAGCCGCCAGGAGGTCGCTTGGGCAAGCAGCGTCTGAACAGTTATGAGAAATCACTGGTTTGCGCCCCGGGCGTCAGACCAACGAGTAAGTTGCGGCTCATGGCCCTGTTGTCTTCGGACCTCATCAGGTACATCAGTGCTGAGGAAAGTCGCAAGAAGTTGCGCTACGCCGGCGTGTCGGCGGTCTTCGTCCCAATCGGCCAAGGACTCGTGCAGATCCTGGGACTGTGGCTGAACAATTACACGACCGCCTCGATTTTGGCCGCGGCCCTCGTAACGGTTCCGAACTTCTTCGCCAACAAGCACTTCGTCTGGCGGCTGACGTCCAGCGGGAACTTGCGCAGCCAGGTTCTGGTGTTCTGGGTGGCCGTCATGCTCGGCGTCCTTCTGGCCACACTGTTCACCAACATCGTCGAGAGCACGATGGCTGGTGAATCAAGCGTCGCGCGTGCGGTCGCCGTGTTTGTAGCTCAGATCCTTGGCTTGGGAATTGTCTGGGTCGGCCGGTTCTTGATGCTCGATAAATGGCTCTTCAAGCTGGCGGGCGAATCACCCGAAAGAGCCAATGTGGTCGTCGGCGAGATTCCCGTTTGACGGGACCGCCTATCGGCGCAGCTCCACCCACCGTCCGTCGTCGTAGATACGTTGACGACAGACCGGCCCGCCCCGCTTCACGCACTGGTGTAGACCTGTCAAGTCCGGCCTGTACCGATAGGGTGCGGGGGCGAAGTCGATAAGCATTCCCCCGACACCGAATGCTAACCACAACACCGCGGTCTTGACCCATTTACGGGCGCCGATAACCGCGACGAGCAGCACAATGATGACCGCGACCGGAATGACAAAGTATCGCCCAAATGTTCCGGCTTCAGGCATTGGTCCGAACACCCCGGCTGGCACCGCCAGCAGGAGAAAATGCAGCAACCACAACATGACGGCGGTGCGTCCTAGCGCCGCGACGGTAATGATGACAGCACCGACACACCATGTGAATGCCATCCACAACAGCGGGACCCGTCACGGCGACTCGAACACGGGGGTGTCGCCGAACAGCCAGTTGCCACCGACGCGCCTGACTCACATCTAGGGCAACGACAACAAATTTCCACCCGACTTCCGTCTATCGGAAGCCAACACGGAGACGCCTGGTGAGCCGTCCCGGCGTTTCCGGAGACTCCCGATCTTGGGAGGATCTGGGTTATGGGACGTGTCAGCAAGTACCCCGACGAGCTTCGTGAACGTGCGGTGCGCATGGTCGCTGAGGTGCGCCCGCAGTACCCGTCGCAGTGGGCGGCGATCACGGCGGTCACGGGCATGTTGGGGATCGGCACACCGGAGACGTTGCGGACCTGGATCCGCCGCTCGGAGGTCGATACCGGCCAGCGGCCGGGTGTGACCTCCGCGATGGCCGAGGAGAACAAGGCGCTGCGCAAGGAGATTGCCGAGCTGCGCCGGGCCAACGAGATCTTGAAAGCAGCGGCGATTTTCTTCGGGGCCGAGCTCGACCGGCCCGGGAGACGGTGATCCGGTTCATCGCCGAACACAAGGACCACCAGGTGGCCGGCCCCAACGGCGGGGCCGGGCTGCGCTGGGGTGTCGAGCCCATGTGTGCGGTGCTGTCTGAGCATGGCGTGCCGATCAGCCCGTCGACCTACTACGAGTGGATCAACAAGACCCCGACACGACGGCAGATCCATGACGCCGAGCTGGTCGAGATCATCACCGCGGCGCGGGAAGACAAGAAAAAGGGCAAGTTCGTCCAGACGCTGGGGTCACGCAAGTTGTGGATCTGGCTACGCAGCCAGGGTCACGATGTCGCCCGGTGCACGGTGGAGCGGATCATGCGCGAGAACGGTTGGGAGGGCGCGCGGTACGGATCAAGCACAAGACCACCATCGCCGACGACACTCATCGGCGATACCCGGATCTGGTGGACCGCCGCTTTTATGCCGCGGCGCCAAATCGGTTGTGGGTGGCCGACTTTACGTATGTGTCGACCTGGATGGGATTCGTCTACGTCGCATTCGTCATCGACGCCTACAGCCGCCGGATCCTAGGCTGGCGGGCCGCCAGATCCATGACCACCGATCTGGTCCTCGACGCTATCGAGCATGCGTTCTTCACTCGCGCCCAGGACGGCACCACCAGTCTGCACGGGCTGATTGCGCACAGCGACGCGGGCAGTCAATACACCTCGGTGGCCTTCACCCAGCGGCTCATCGATGAGGGCGTGGATCCCTCCGTCGGCTCGGTTGGCGATGCGCTGGACAATGCGCTGGCCGAGACCACCGTCGGCTCGTTCAAGAACGAACTTATCCGCCGGCAAGGCCCGTGGCGCGACGTCAACCAGGTCGAGCTGGCGACCGCTGAATGGGTGGTCTGGTTCAACACCGAACGCCCCCACGAGTACCTCGACGACTTCACTCCCGAGGCCGTCGAGACGCTCTACTACGATCACAAACGCACCCCACCAAAGGCAGGGTGATTCAACGAATGCAGTCTCCGGACTCACCGGGACGGCTCATGGATCAAACCGATGACAACAGCCGCCCCCACCAGGGCGAGGCTGTGGGCTGAACATGTCCTCAACATCGCCAGCCGAACCACGGCGCAAAGAAAGCATCAGGAGGCCGCTCAAGCCAAACGCCGTCAATGCGACCAGCTCGACCACTTTCCCACTTCTGCTCTCTGGGTCGTTCGACAGCACGAGGAGAAGGAGGGTCACCCCCCGCGATCCAAATCAGATTGGTGATGTTGCCGAGCACTTCCCCCATAGGCAACATCAGACACAACAGCGCGAACAGCGTAACGCGAAGCACGCGCCTGGAATGAGCCACTGAAGTCGTCCCGAAAGGGCCGGGGTCAACATCAGGAGATGAAGCACAATCGCGACTACCGCATACGGCACAGTCGAGGCGGTGACCGGAGCGGGTGATAGCAGAGCCGCGATAAGCCGGGGAATGAACTGCAGATAGCCGGCGTAAGGTTTGACAAAAGCTGAGAGGCCGTAGTTGTGCGCCTGGGCCAGAAACAGTTGCCCATCCTCGGCGAAAAGCGCCGGCTTCCAAAGGCGTAAGCCGTCACGCGCAACCAGCAAACAGGCTCGGAAACTGCGATAGCGATTGCCCAAGCGGCTCTGCGCCTCAGCAGTGCCTGCAGCAATTCCATCTCCCCCCATGCACGGCGGACTGGGCCCTCTCGCGCACATCTACTAACACGGGCCGCAATGTAGCCCCGATTAGACAGCGCTGTTCTGGTTCTCGAACGCCGACTTGTTTCGAAATTGACGGTTCTCGAAATGAGGGTTGTGGAGGGCTTCGCACTCAGCCTTCCGGACGTTCTAAAGACTTGGGATGGGAAGGTCAGCGGCACCGACAACAGCCGTTGCCCCGCGAGCGCGGACTGAGCCCCCAACCGAGAGGCTCACCACTCGCTAGGCCCGACGTACCAGGCGCCTCCGCGAAACGGTCAGCGAACGAACGCCATGGTCCTCACTAATTGAACATCAACGCGCTGAACGGATTTGGATTGCAACACTTGCGCCGCCGGACCGACCAAGCGGCGACCGGCCACAACGGCGGCAGTTCGAGAGGCGCCCGACACAGCTGTCGCGCCTGCGCTCCCACGCCCGACCCACGGAAGTCCTTAGGGCGACGCGCACCCAACTATCGTTAGCGATGCTATAGACTTAGGCCATACTTCCAACAAGCAAATCACGGAAGGTCCTATGCTTCAACTACTTTCGCAACGCCTGCGCCGGTCGGCTTCCGCCGACAATCCGTCGAACCAGCTAACAGGACGGCACGCTGCTGCGCTCGATGCGGGAGTGGACGCGCGGGCCTGTCCGTGACAGTCATGGCCACGGACACCGATAGCGGCCGGCCGTTGTGCCTGTTCGTGATCGGCATGAGCCGATCGGGAACGTCGGCGCTCGCGCGCGTTCTGTCACTGTGCGGGGGTGCGCTCCCGAACGCACTGTTCGGGCCCAGCGAAAGCAATCCGCGCGGCCACTGGGAGCCGCAGGCGGCGCTGCAGATCAACGACACCATCCTGCACCGCCAGGGCAGCAGCTATCACGACCCCACCCTGCAACTCCAGGAGGACGGCGCGTTCGACGCCGACACCAAGGCCGCCTGCATCGCCGAAATCGCGGCCTTTCTCGCCACCCTGCCCCCGGCGCCGTTCGTGATCATCAAGGAGCCGCGGATCACGGCGCTGTCCGCGCTGTGGTTCCAAGCTGCACGGTTGGCCGGCCACGGCGTCGCCTCCGTGGTCGCCGTGCGCCACCCGCAGGAGGTCATCGCATCGCTGGCCACACGCGACCGATGTTCTCCGGAACTCGCGAGCGCGTTGTGGCTCAAATACAACCTGCTGGCCGAACGGCACACGCGCGGCGTGCCCCGCGTGTTCGTGGAGTATGCCAACCTGCTGCGCAACTGGCGGCTGGAGACGGACCGGGTCTCCCGGGCTCTTGCCATCAATCTGCGCGCCCGCGACGACCTGGCGATCGACAGGTTCCTGGACCGGGATTTGCGCCACCAGAACCATCGCGGACCGGCCAGCGAACCATTCGGCACCAACTGGATCTCCGCCGTCGACGAGATGCTGCGCGCCGCCGCCCGCGACGAGCCGTGGAACCAGTGCGCGCTCGATGGAATTTACGAGGCTTACCGCGCGAGCGAGCGCACCTTCCGAACGGCGTTGGACGATTACCGCGACCGCTTCACGGGCACCGACTGGCGGCTTTCCGTCCCGAAAATGATTCGCGCCGCTCTCCCCCGACCTTTCCGGCGTTCCGACCCGGCAACGGACCGTTTCGCGGCGCCGAGTTCGCGCTTCTAGCCCGCGACCGCTCCCGCCTCGGAGTAGGGCGCACCGAACTCCGTCACGGACCGGAAACCGTCCTTCTTGGCCTTGACAGCGGCCTGCCTGAGCAGCGCGCTGATCCCGATGAACCCGGCGTGGTCGGTCAGCACGAACGGCGACAGCAGCCGGTTGTGCACGAACGAGAACGCCAGGCCCGTCGAGGGATCGGCCCAGCCAAGCGAGCCACCCAGGCCCACGTGCCCGAAGCCCGGCATCACGTTGAGGAACGGAACGCTGTGGTAGCCCAGGTTGAAACTCATGGGAATCACCAGGTTGCGGTCTGGCCGCATATCCCGCTGGCCCGTCAGGCGCGCGACCAGGTCGCTCGACAGGAACCGGGTGCCGTCGATCTCGCCGTGGTTGGCGATCGCCCCGTACATCCGCGCCAGCGCGCGGGCCGTCACCACCCCGTTGGCCGCCGGAATCTCCGCGTCCAGCAGCGGGGTGTCGCCCTGGACGGCACCCAGGACGCCCTTGAAGTACATCGAGCGGAACGCGCCGGAGACCTGGTTCGCCGCCTTCTGCGTGACGAAGTTGACCACCGCGTTGCTGCCGATGCTCTGCGGCATGATGATCTCGGCCACCCGGGTGGGCGCCCCGGCGGGAGGGCGGCCCAGGTGGAAGCCGTCGGTGCCCAGCGGCTCGGCCAGTTCCTCGCGGAACAGCGTGCGCATGCCCTTGCCGGTGACGGAGCGGGCCAGCCCGGACATCAGCCAGCCGTAGGTCAACGCGTGATAAGCCGATTTGCCGAACAGCCGCCCGGGGGCCGCGGCGGCTAGCCGCTCCTCCATCCCGAAGTGGTCCAGCAACTGGTCCATGGTGGCGCCGCGCAGCCCCGACAGGCCCGCCTGGTGCCGCATGACCTGCCGGACCGTCATCTCGGCCTTGCCGTTGGCCCCGAACTCCGGCCAGTACTGGGCGACCGGGGCGTCGTAGTCGATCAGGCCCCGATCGGCGAGCCGGTGGATGACCGTGGAGGCCATGCCCTTGGTCGCGGAGAACACCATGGGGGCGGTGTCGGCCGACCACGGCACCCGTCCTGCCCGATCCGACCAACCCGTCCACACATCGACCACGGGCTGACCGTCGAGATACACCGCGAGCGCCCCGCCGCCGAACCGCCGGCCGGGAAACATGCTGGAAAAGGCGCGAATGACGCAACCGAAATGTGAGTCCGCCGCGCCGGACACACGATGGCCTGCGTCAGGACCATCGTGAATGTGGACCGCGCGTCGATCGACTCCTGTGTCCATCGTCACGCTCTCCAATTTACTTGGAGTTCACAGTGTCGGCGGGCAAACATAGATTAATTAACCATTCCGTTAGCCCCCCGCGGCCTTGAGTATTTGCTGGGCGGCGAGGGCGGGGGTCAGCTCCCCCGCCCTCACCTGACGCTCGACGTCGGCGCGGATCTTGCGGACGTCGGGATTGGACAACACCCTGTCCAGCACCGTGTCCCGCACCATCTGCCAGGTCCAGTCGACCTGCTGGGCCCGCCGGCGCGCCTCGAACTCGCCGGCCTCGGTGAGCACTTGGCGATGGCGCTCGACGGTATCCCACAGTTCGTCAAGACCGGTGCCCTCCATCGCACTCATGGTGAGAACCGGTGGCCGCCAGAGTGTTTCGCGTGGGTGTATCAGCCTGATCGCCGCGGACAGCTCCCGCGCCGCCGACCGCGCCTCGGCGAGGTGCTCCCCGTCGGCCTTGTTGACCACCACGATGTCGGCCAGCTCCAGCGCACCCTTCTTGATGCCCTGCAGCTGGTCGCCGCTGCGCGCCAGCGTCAACAGCACGAAGGTGTCGACCATATTGGCCACCGCCACCTCGGACTGGCCCACCCCGACCGTCTCGACCAGAATCACGTCAAACCCGGCCGCCTCCAGCAGGACGATCGTTTCCCGCGTGGCCTTTGCCACCCCGCCCAGGGTGCCCGACGTCGGGGACGGCCGAACGTAGGCATCGGGGTGCACCGCCAGCCGCGCCATCCGGGTCTTGTCGCCCAGGATCGACCCGCCGGTGCGTGTCGACGACGGGTCGACGGCCAACACCGCCACCCGGTGGCCGCGCTCGATCAAGTGCATGCCGAGCGCCTCGATCGTGGTGGACTTGCCCACCCCGGGAATGCCGGTGATGCCCACCCGGTGGGCGTCGCCGGCGTCGGGCGTCAGCGCGAGCAGCAGTTCCTGCGCCTTCTCGTGGTGGTCGGGGCGCGTCGACTCCAGCAGCGTGATCGCTCGCGGCAGCACCGCGCGGTCACCGCCGCGCACGGCTGCCGCCATCTCCTCGACCGTGTCGGCCCTCTGGGAGTTCACGAGCGTGAAGCCACGGTGAGGAAAGGCACGGAATCTCGCCCTGGCTTCACGCTCGCGGGAAGGATTCCCATCGTCTAGTCGAGGTTGTAGCCGAGCCGCTCGGCAAGCTTGTGCAGCAAGCCGATGGCGGCGTCGGCGATCACCGTTCCCGGCGGGAAGATCGCGGCGGCCCCGGCCTCGTACAGCTCGTCGAAGTCGTCGGGCGGGATGACGCCGCCCACCACGATCATGATGTCGGGCCGCCCGACCTCGGCCAGCGCCTCGCGCAGGGCCGGCACCAGCGTCAGGTGCCCGGCGGCCAGCGAGGACACCCCGATGACGTGCACGTCGTTGTCGGCGGCCTGCCGGGCCACCTCCTCGGGCGTGGAGAACAGCGACCCGACGTCGACGTCGAAACCGATGTCGGCGAACGCCGTGGCGATCACCTTCTGCCCCCGGTCGTGACCGTCCTGGCCCATCTTGGCCACCAGGATCCGGGGCCGGCGGCCGTCGGCCTCGGCGAACTTCTCGACCAGTGCGGTGGCGCTTGCGATGTTGGTGGCCTTTCCGGCTTCGTCTCGGTAGACCCCGGCGATGGTACGGATCTCCGCCTGGTGGCGGCCATATACCTTCTCCAGCGCGTCGGAGATCTCCCCGACGGTCGCCTTCGCGCGCGCGGCGTCGATGGCCAGCGCGAGCAGGTTGTTGCCCAACCCGTCTTCCCCGGCACGGCCGTACGCGGCGGCGGCGCGCGACAACTCGGCCAGGGCGGCGTCGACGGCCGCCTGGTCCCGGCTCCCCCGCAGCTCCTTCAGCTTGGCCAGCTGCTCGGCGCGCACCCGGCTGTTCTCGACCTTGAGCACCTCGATCTTCTGGTCCTCGTCGACCTGGTACTTGTTGACCCCGATCACGGGCTGCTGCCCGGAGTCGATGCGCGCCTGGGTGCGCGCGGCCGCCTCCTCAATGCGCAGCTTGGGGATGCCGTCGCCGATGGCCTGCGCCATGCCGCCGTGCTCGGCGATCTCGGTGAGGTGCGCGCGGGCCTTTTGCGCGAGCTGATGGGTCAGCCATTCCACGTAGTAGGAACCGCCCCACGGGTCGATGGGCCGCGTGGTGCCGGACTCCTGCGCCAGCACCAGCTGGGTGTTGCGGGCGATCCGCGCGGAGAAGTCGGTGGGCAGGGCCAGCGCCTCGTCCAGGGCGTTGGTGTGCAGGGACTGGGTGTGGCCCTGGGTCGCGGCCATCGCCTCGATGCAGGTGCGGGCGACGTTGTTGAAGGCGTCCTGCGCGGTCAGCGACCAGCCCGAGGTCTGCGAATGGGTGCGCAGCGACAGCGATTTGGGGTTCTTGGCGCCGAACCCGGCGACGAGTTCGCTCCACAGCAGCCGGCCGGCCCGCAGCTTGGCGACCTCCATGAAGAAGTTCATCCCGATACCCCAGAAGAACGACAGCCGCGGCGCGAACTTGTCGATGTCCAGGTCGGCGGCCAGGCCCGCCTTGATGTAGTCGACGCCGTCGGCCAGCGTGTAGGCGAGTTCCAAATCGGCTGTGGCACCGGCCTCTTGGATGTGATAGCCAGAAATGGAGATGGAGTTGAACTTCGGCATCTTGGCGCTGGTGTAGGCGAAGATGTCGGAGATGATGCGCATCGACGGCTTGGGCGGATAGATGTAGGTGTTGCGCACCATGAACTCTTTGAGGATGTCGTTCTGGATGGTGCCCGCCAGCTTCTCCGGCGGCACCCCCTGCTCCTCGGCGGCCACCACGTACAGCGCGAGGATCGGCAGCACGGCGCCGTTCATCGTCATCGACACGCTCACCGCGGACAAGTCGATGCCGTCGAAGAGCTGGCGCATGTCCAGGATGGAATCGATTGCCACGCCGGCCATTCCGACATCGCCCTGCACGCGGGGGTGGTCGGAGTCGTAACCGCGGTGGGTGGCCAGGTCGAAGGCCACCGACAGGCCCTTCTGGCCGGCGGCCAGGTTGCGGCGGTAGAACGCGTTGGAATCCGCCGCCGTGGAGAACCCGGCGTATTGGCGGATCGTCCAGGGCTGGTTGACGTACATCGTGGGGTACGGGCCACGGACGAACGGCGGCTCGCCCGGGAAGCTGTTCAGCGGATAGCCGTCGGCCTGTGCGGCGGCGCGGTCAGCAGCGATGTAGACCGGCTTGACATCGATGGTCTCCGGTGTGTGCCAATGCAATTGGTCGGGCGTGTAGCCGTGCGCGGACGCGGCGGCCGCCACGTGTTGTTCCACCGCGGCCTCGGTGGGCCGCCTCGGTTCGCGCTCCCCGTGCAGCGGGACGTCGGAGAAACTGCCGACTACGGGTGTCGTGGTCGTCATGGTGGTCACGCCCCCAACCGAGTGAGCAGATTCGACAGTGCTTCGACCGCATTGATTTTCGCGGTCAGGTATTCGTCCGGCCGGTGCGCGGCGTCCCCGACCGCCTTCTCGGGCCCGGCCAGGTACACCCTCGACACGCCCGCGTCGCGGGCCGCCTGGACGACCGCCGCGGACTCGGCCTGATAGCGCTTGTCGGTGCCACAGATGACCGCGACGGGCAGCGATCCCGCGTCGGAGACCGCCCGCGCGACGCCGGCCGCATCAATCGGCCCGGGGTTGACGGCCTCGATGCCGCCCGAGGCGAGCAGGTTGGCCGCGAACGTCGCCCGGATGTTGTGTTCGGCCAGCGGGCCCAGCGGCAGCAGCAACGCCTGCGGCCTCGCGCCGGTGCGGGCCAGATACGCATCCGAGCGGTCCCGCAGGGCCTCGAACGCGGCGGCGTAACGCGCGACGGTGGATGTCGAATCATCCGGCGGTAGAGCGGGTTCGGTGAGATTCGGAAACTCGTTCACCCCGGTCACGGCGGTGCGGCGGTGCGCAATGTCGTCGGCGCGGCGGGCCGCGACCTCGGCGATCTGCTCGGCGACGTGGTCGGCGGCGTCGACGAACCCGCCGCGCGACTCGATGGCCTGGAAGTGCTCCCAGGCCTGCCGGGCCAGCCGCTCGGTGAGGTCCTCGACGTACCAGGATCCGCCGGCCGGGTCCAGGACCCGCCCCACGTGGGACTCCTCCAGCAGCAGCAGCTGGGTGTTGCGGGCGATGCGCCGCGCGAAGCCGGACGACATGCCCGGAAAGCCGCCGGGGATCGCGGCGTCGAACGGATGCACCAGCACGGTGTCGGCGCCGCCCACCCCGGCGCCGAACGCGGCCAGCGTCGTGCGCAGCATGTTCACCCAGGGGTCGCGCTGGGTCATCATCGGCAGCGACGTCTCGGCGTGCACGACGGCCGCGCCGCTTTCGGGGTCGCCCAGCACCTCCGCGACGCGCGCCCACAGCTGCCGGGCGGCGCGCATCTTGGCGATGGTCAGGAACTGGTCATCGTCGGCGGCGAACCGGAAGCTGATGTGGCGCAACGCATCCCCGACCGAGATCCCCGCCCCCGTCAGCGCCCGCAGGTAGGCCACCGCTGCCCCGATGCTGCCGGCGAGCTCCCACGACTCGTTGGCACCCAGGTTGTGGAAGGCGGGCCCGTCGACCGTGATCGCCCGCACCCCGCGGTGGCCGGCGATGCCGGTGGCAACCGCGACGACGTGCTCGATCGGCGGGGCCGCCCGGCCGCTGAGCTTCGCCGTCAACGGGTCGGCGCCCAGGTCGATCGACAAGCGGGAGACTTTGTCCGCGTCCAGCCGCTCGACGAGCGCCAGCAGCGCGCCGCTCGCCTCGGCATAATCGGCGCCCACGTCGAGGATCACGGGGGCCAGGTCCAGGTGCACGCCCGACAGTAGCGCCGCGAGTGCCTCGCCCTTGCCCTCCCGGATCAGCAGCGCGCTGACCCCGTCCGTGAGGGCGGCCAGCACCGCGGCGTTGTCGGCGGCCGGCCCGAACGCCTCGGCGACCTTCCAGCCCGCGGTCACGTCGCGCTGCCCGTCGGCGCCGCGCACATACGGCCATTCGCCGGGCAGCGGCGGTTCCGGCAGCTCGTCGAGCGCCGTGTACAGAGCACGGACGGCGATCCCGTCGTAAGTCGGGGTCTCCAGCAGCCGCTCGGGCTGCTCCCCCAGCTCCCCCGGATCCTTCCCGGTGCTCTTGGCCAGCACACCGGCAACCGCCGTGCGCCAACGCCCGCGAACCTGTTCTAGGTCGGCTAGTTCGGGTACGTCAATGGACACCGATTGCTCCCTTTTCCCAGCAAGTGGCGGGGTTGCCCCCGGGACGCCAGTTGCTAATCAGGCTAAGTGATGCGGCCCGGCGGCGAAAAACCGCGTGGTGCGGCCACCGGGCCGGCCCGGTGATGAAACGCCAGCCTCGGGCAACGAATTATTCACCTCGGCCCCGTAACCTTGACACCCGTGACGGCTTCCGCCACCAGCAAAATCACCGCAACCCTGCGCGATCTCGGCGCCGCGCTGGGTGTTGCTGCGCGCCAGGTGTCGCGGCCCCGGGTGATCGCCACAGTGGTTGGGATCACAGTCCTGATCGTGCTGGCGAGCTGGCTTCCGGTCCCTTCGCCGGTGCAGTTGCGGGACTGGGCGGAATCGATGGGCCCCTGGTTCCCGCTGGCGTTCTTCCTCACTCACGTCGTCGTCACGGTGGTGCCGATCCCGAGGACCGCGTTCACACTGGCGGCCGGCCTGCTGTTCGGGCCGGTGATGGGGATCGCGATCGCCGTGCTTGCCAGCACCGTCAGCGCGATGATCGCGATGCTGCTGGTGCGGGCCGCCGGATGGCGGCTCGACCGGCTCGTCCGGCATCGATCCATCGACACCGTCGACCAGCGGCTGCGGCAACGCGGCTGGCTGGCCATCTTGTCGCTGCGGCTGATCGCCGCCGTGCCGTTCTCGGCGCTCAACTACGCGGCGGGCGCGTCGGCCGTCCGGGTGCTGCCGTACTCGCTCGCAACGCTGGTCGGCCTGCTTCCGGGCACGGCCACCGTCGTGATCCTGGGTGACGCGCTCGCCGGCCACCCCAATTCGCTGCTGTTCGGAGTGTCGGTGTGCACGGGCGCGCTCGGGCTGACCGGGCTGATCGTCGAGATCCGCCACTTCCGCCGGCACCACCGCGCCAGGACGGAACCGGCTTCCCGGGGCGACGAGCACTCGCCCGAGACCGCCGCCGTCGGCTGACCGGCCTCTTCCAGCCCTACGAGCGTTGACCCGCGAGATCGCTCGCGGGTCGTGCTTTCGCAGGCATCGCGACCGCTGCGGAGTCTCGGCGCCGAATCAGCAGAACGGCCCAGTCGCTGAAGCGAACCTGAAGATCTGAGGCTTCCCGCGCGCTCTTCAGGTTGAGTTCAGGCCGCGTTCCTAGCGTCGCCGTCATCGCCACGACGACGAGGAGGCACAGTGACCAGCGAGGAACCCACTCACAGCACGGCTGCATCGCAGGATCAACCTGCGCTGCGCACCGACGCACCGGCCCCGCCCGCGGCGCCCCCGTCCGTGATTCACCGGCACCCCGTCGGCGTCGCGGTCGGCAGCGGGCTGATCGGACTGGTCGTCGGGGCCTTCGGGGCCGCCACCCTGGCCGGCCTGTGCGGCCCGCCGCCACCGCCGCCGGGCTGGGGCCCGCCGCCACCGGGGGCGTGGGGTCCCCCGCCGCCCCCGCCGCCCTTCGCCGTCCACCCGCCACCGGGGGCGTGGGGTCCCCCGCCGGGCCAGCCACAGCAACCTCCCGGGCCACCGCCTGCCCCCGCCACGCCGGCGCCGCCACCGAGCCGATGACCCAACCGAACAACGAGGAGAAAATCGATGAAGTTGAAGCAAGTGATCGCTGGTTCGCTGCTGGCGGGCGCCCTCGGGGTCGCCGCAGCCGGGCTCGGCACCGCGGTGGCCGGCGCCGAGCCGCCACCGCCGCCGCCGGGGCCGGGGCAACCCGGGCCGCCGCCGCCCGGTGGTCCCGGCTTACCCGGCGGTCCGTTCGGGCCGCCGCCTCCCGGACCCGGCGGCCCCGGCGGTCCGTTCGGGCCGCCGCCGCCCGGAATGCCGCCGCCGCCCGGGCCCTAACCGACCCCGGCGAGCGGCAGGCTGAGCCGGAACTGCGCGCCGCCGTTCCGCGGGACACAGACCAGGTCGCCACCGTGGGCCTGCGCCAGCGCCCTGGCGATGGACAGGCCCAGGCCAGCCCCGCCGTGATCGCCGGCCCGGCCGGGATCCAGCCGCACCAACCGCTCGAAGATGCGTTCCCGCTCGCCGTCCGGAACCCCAGGCCCGCTGTCGGTCACGGTGACCTCGGCGGTGTGGTCGCGGGTGCGGAGGTCGATGCTGATCGCGCCGCCGGCCGGGGTGTGCCTGCGGGCGTTATCGAGCAAATTGGACAGTATCTGCGCCAGCCGGCTCGGGTCGGCCGTGACCTCGAGTTCGCTCTCGCCGGTCCGGATCACGGTGAGCCGCGGCGCGAGCATGGCCGTGCGGTCGGCTTCGGCGTCGACGATCGCGGCGAGATCCACGTCGTGCACCTCCAGCGGGAGGCCGGCGTCGACCCGGCTCAGGTCGAGCATGTCGGCCACCAGCCGCCCGGCGCGGCGCGCGTCGGATAGCAAGAGGGTGGCGCGACGGTACTGGCCCCGGGCGGCCGCGTCGTCCTGATGCTGCGCCGCGCTGGTCGCGAGCTGTTCGGCAGCGGCCTGGATACCGGCGATCGGGGTGCGCAGCTCGTGCGCCGCGTCGACCAGAAATCGCCGGGTGGCCGTCTCGGCGCGTCGGGCGGCGTCGGCGGCCTGCCGGGCGCGGCGCTCGGAGGTCTCCAGTGCCCCCAGCATCCCGTCGAAGGCGCCGGCCGCGCGGCCGAGCTCGGTGTCGGTCCGCGTCGGACGCAATCGCCGGCCGCGGTCACCGGTGGTGATGTCGGCCGCCAACGCGGTGAGCCGGCCCAGTGGCCGCAGCGCGACCCGGCTGACGGCCAGTGACAGCAGCGCCGCCACCAGCAGCGTCACCACGCCCGCACCGATCATCAGCTGCCGCAGCTGGCGCGTCACCTGCGTGGTCTGGGTGGTGTCGGCGACCAGGATCACCCGTCCGCCGTCGGGCAGGGGGTGCACCAATTGGGTGGCGGTCGCGTCGGGGGGCCCGGGCGGCTCGTCCGGTGGCGGCGGTGGGTAGCCCGGCGGGGGCGGATAGCCCGGCGGCGGGGGCGGATAGCCAGGTGGCCCGATCGGCGGGACGAACGTGCCGCCCATGCCCCGCGGATCGATCGCGGGGTCGCCGTAGGCCGTGCCGTCGGCGGTGACCACGAGCGCTCGCACGGTGCCGCCGTTGAGCTGGGCGGCGATCTGGTTCGGCGGGGTGCGGGCCACGGCGAGCGCGTCGGCGCGGGACGTCGCCGCGAGTAGCCGGTCGTTGAGGTCGCGGCGGGCCTGGGCGCGCAGACTGAAGTCGATGACCAGGCCCAGCACCAGCAGCAGGACCGCGAGCACCCCGAGCACCAGGACGGTGACCCGGCGCTGCAGCGACGGCGTCGGTGTGGCCGGGTCGTCTGCCGTCACGACCTGGGCGCCTGCAGCCGGTAGCCGATGCCGCGGACCGTGTGCAGGATCCGGGGGCCGTGCGCCTCGAGCTTGCGCCGCAGCCCGCTGACGTGGACCTGCACCAGGTTCGGGTCGTAGGCGTCGTAGCCCCACACCGCGTTGAGGATCTGGGTGGCGCTGACGATCCGGCCGCGCTGCTCGACCAGGAAGTGCAACAGCCGCAGCTCGGTGGCGGTCAGGCCCAACGCGTGGCCGGCGCGAGCGGCGACACCGGATTCAGCGTCGAGCACCAAGTCGCCCACCTGGAGCGCCCGCGGCAGCCGTCCGCGCCGGCGCAACACCGCACCCACCCGCGACACGAGTTCGGCCAGCTCGAACGGCTTGACCACGTAGTCGTCGGCGCCGCCGTCCAGGCCGCGCACCCGGTCGTGCAGCGCGTCGCGGGCCGTGATCATGACGATGCCGATGTCGCACCACTCGCGGATGACGTCGATGAGCGCGAATCCGTCGCGGCCCGGCAACATCACGTCCAGCACAACCAGGTCGGGCCGCAGCCCCTCGAGGGCGTCTTCCAGCGCGGCGCCGTCGCATCGGACGTCGGTGTGGTAGCCGGCGTCGATGAGCGCCTCGCCGACCATTTCCCGGATGGTCTCGGAGTCCTCCACCACCAGCACCCGCGGTGCGCCCCGGCGCCACTCAGCCATGTCTCATTGTTAGCGCCGCGATCCTGAGATCCACCTGAAGACTGTCGTTCACCGACCGTGAAGTTAGCTTCACGTCGCAGCAAATAGGGTTAGCAGCACACGACTACTTCGGGACGTCACATGAGCAACCAGCCACCCCCGCCGGCCACCGCCGACCCCGTCCGTCGCCACTCCACGGCCCTCGTCGTCGCGGCCGCGCTTGCGGGATTCGTCCTCGGCGCGATCGCCGCGTTCGCCCTGACCGGGCTGGTGTTCAGGGTCCGCGTCGAACTTCCGCCGCCGCCGTACCCGTCGGTGCTGTCGACGCCGCCGGCGGCGCCCGCCGCGCCGAGCGCCGTGCCCGCGCCGCCGCTGCCTCCCGGCCCGCCGCGCTGACCCCTCGGGCGCCGAGTGCGGCCGCGTTCGCTCACCGCGCAGCTAGTCCGAGGGCTGTTCCTCCAGCACAGCGCGGGCCGTTTCGGCGCCCGGCAGCGGCCTGCCGGCCACTTCCGGGGTGAAGAACAGCGTGACGGTGCCGATCAGGCCCGCGAACATCAGCATGTACGCCGGCCACATCGGGTTGCCGGTGCCGGCGACCAGCGACTCGGCGATCAGTGGCGTGGTACCGCCGAACGCGGACACCGCGATGTTGAACCCGATCGAGAGGGCCCCGTAGCGCACGCTGGTCGGGAACAGCGCCGGGAGAATCGCCGGCTCGAGGCTGCTCAGGAACAGCATAGCGGAGCCGACGAGCAGCACGCCGCTGAACTTCGTGGGATAGCCGCCGCCGTAGCGCATCAACGAGAACGCGGGTATCGACACCGCGAGAAGCAGACCGCAACCCGTCCACATCAGCGGTTTCACGCCGATGCGATCCGACAGCTTCCCGACGGACACGACCGCGGTCATCAACAGGGCCAGCAGCACGAGAACCATGGCCAGGGCCATGGTGTCCGGCAGCTCGACCGTCTTTTTCAGGTATGTCGGCACGTACCCGCTGATCATGTAGCTGGTGTCGCTGATGGCCAGCTCCAGCCCGATGCACAGCAGCAGCGGCCGCCACTGCTCCACCACCGTGCGCCGGAACTGCCCGTGTTCGGGCTGCGCGAGGGCGTCCTGGTGGGCCCGCTCGTACACGGGCGACTCGTCGATCCGCGACCGCAGGTACAGCGCGATCAGGCCCAGCGGGGCGGCCAGCAGGAAGGGGATGCGCCAGCCCCAGGCCAGCATGGCGTCCTTCGGCAGGGCGGTGTCCAGCACGGTCACCAGGACCGCCCCCGCCACGAACCCACCGAGCGTGCCGAGCGGCAGGAACCCGGCCAGCATCCCGCGCTGGTGATCCGGCGCGTGTTCGTCGATGTAGGTCATTGCGCCGGCGTACTCCCCGCCCGAGGACAGGCCCTGACAGACGCGGATGGTGGTGAGCAGGATGGGGGCGGCGATTCCCAGCGTGTTGTACCCGGGCAGCACGCCGGTCGCGGCCGCGCACACCGCCATCATCGAGATCGTCATGACGAGCACTGGCTTGCGCCCGATGCGGTCACCGAGCGGGCCGAAGATGAAGCCGCCGAGCGGCCGCACGACGAAGCCCGCCGTCATCGTGCCGAACGTGGCGATGAGGTTGCCGGCGCCGGCATTGTTGCCGGGGTAGAACGTCTCGGCGAGCAGCGTGGCGACCAGGCTGAAGAGCGTGAAGTCGTACGCCTCCATGAAGTTGCCGATCGCCGTGCCCTGGATCGACCGGTGTGTCGCGCGATCGTCGACGACGATCGCTTCGTCGGATGCCCCGGGAGATTGACTCATTGAGAATGCTTCATACCCTGAACTGCCTGCACCTATGCGGCGTTTGCAAGGATGTAACGGATGCCGGCAGCCCGCTCGGCCACGATGAGCGCCCGGGCTGTTGGGGTCGAAAGCCGGGGCGGGCGCGCAATTCGGCTCGCGGATCCTGATGCTCGAGCACAGCCTCAGCATCGCGGTCGTCAGGCGCGCCAGGGCGGGGAACCACGTCACCGAAAGCAACCCGACAGCAGCGGCGCCGTTGACGACCGAGAGCGCCGCCACCGCGGCGGGCACCGGCGTCAGGAGGGCGACCCCGCCAATCCCAACGCCGGATGCTCAGCGCCGGCGAAATTCCGCGTCGCCGAGCTGGCGCAGCCCCGGCTGGACAAGTAGGACATGGTCGTGGTCGCCGCCCCTCCGGGCAGGCCACGCTGAAAGTCAGCTACCGGCGAGCCACTTGAAGAGCGCGGCGCACCGGAACTGGACAAACGCGTGCGTTCCCTCCACCGGTATCGGAGGATCATTCGATGAGGCTGCGCGCCAACGCATATGCCTCCCGGAGGTCGTTGCCCCGATACCGAAGGGACGCCAATGCCTCGACAGCCGCGCTGGCGTTCACCGCGACACTGCGAATCCCCGTGCTGAACAGGGGGATATCGGTGTGGGAGTCTCCGTAGGCGACGACCCGGTCTTTATCGAAGCCACCATCGGCCACGACGCGCTCGACGATCTCCACTTTGTGGTAAGCCTCCAAGACCAGCGTCTCGTCAAACACTGAACCTATGGGACTGTCAGTGGCGTACACCCGCGCCGCGCCCCAGCGCGACAACCGTTGAACGAAGAACAAGGGCGACATCGAGATCACGATCGCCGTCTCTCCTCGCGCGGCGATGTCATCCCACACCGCCCGCAGATGACCAATCCACGGGGACTGGGCGAACACCGTGTCGATGACGTCGGCGGTCAATCCCTGCCACAGCGGATGGCTGCGACGATGGAACTCGATATTGGTTAGTTCCCCTGCGCTAGAAAGCTTTTCGAGAATGGCAATCTGTTCGGAGATACCAAGGTAACGGGCGAGCTCCACTGATGCGGTACTTCCCAGCAGCAGAGTGCCGTCCATGTCGAAGACGTGGAGGACACTCATACGTGCACCAGCCCGGACACCAGCTGCTCCAGCAAAGCCAGCGCGGCGGCCACCGCCGACAGTTTCACGGTAAGCCGGTCACCGGTGAAGACGTCGCGCCGACAGACCTCGCGCCCATCGCGGTCGAACCCCGCCAGATCGATCGTGCCAACCGGATCGCGCTCGTTGCCGCCGGTCGGGCCGGCGTAACCGGTGACAACGACACCGACGTCGGCGTCGGTGTTGTTCTCCAGCCCCAGGGCGAGCGCCTCCGTCACGGGCTGGCTCACCACCCCATACTCGGCCGCCACGGCGGGGTCCATCCCGAGCCCCGCCGATTTCGCGTCGTGGCGATAGAGTACGAAACCCCGTTCGAAAACCTTTGACGCGCCGGGTACTTCGGTCAAGGTGGCCGCCAGCAGCCCACCGGTGACGGTCTCGGCGGTCGCGATGGACAAGCTCGCGCCGGCGGCAGCGCGGATCAGCCGAGCCGCGCGGTCCTGGATCGCCGTGGGGAAAAATGACGTCATCGGATCCCCCCACCCGCCGAGACCGCCTCATTGAGCGCCGACACCAGCCGAACCGCAACTCCGGCCGGATCGTCGGCTGCCACCACTTCCTGGCCGACGATCGGGTAGATGCCGGCAACGCGTCCGGCCACGCCGGACAGGACCGCCAGCTCCTGCCCGGACGCGCTGATGCCCGGCACGAACAAGGTCGGGCGAACCCCGAAATCCGCGGCCACGCGGACCACCGGGTCGACGTGGTCACCGGCTGGAACTATGAGGTGAGTTTCATTGTTGCCCAATGCGATCCGCACGATTTGTTCCAGCACGTCGTCGCTGACCCACCCACCTGAGGACTTGGTGTAGTCGGGCACGGGCAACAGACCGCCGACCAGCGGTACGATGCCGGCGGTGCGGATCGCCGACGTGTACTCGACGGTGGCGCGTGGGCCGGCGACCGGAAAGACGACCGCCGCCCTGACCCCGGCAGCGGCCAGTGAATGCGCAAAGTTGCTGGCGTTGCTGGGGATATCCAGCCCGGCCTTTTGATGGTCGTAGATGATGGGAAGATCGGTCAGCCCGGCGACCAGGTCGACCGCGGCGGCCAGACCCAGGTCGAGGACGGTGGCCAGGCCCAGCTTGTAGCCGACAACCCCGGGAACCGAGCTGGTGGCGGCGACGATGTCGCGCACCGCGGCGGTGGTGGGGACGTCCAGGGCTGGGATGATGCCGTGGGTCAGTGCGGGTCTGAAATCGCCCGCCCCGACGGATTGCACTCCAAATGTGCTCATAGCAGGTTTCGCTTTCCTTAGCTGTCAACGTGTTCTGAGATGCATGGCGCGGCAGACCGCGATGGGGTGTCCAAGGCTCCCATCGCGCCCGCTCGCGACGGGGGGTCAGGCGGGGATTCCCTTGACGGACGATATCGACGACCGCGTCGGTTGGTCCGCAGTCGCACTGCCATGCACCGGCGCGTAATACCACCGCGGTACCGGACGTTCGCTGCGTTCGATGAGGTCTTCGAAGTTGTCGTTGACCAGCAGCTTCCCGTTTCGATAGACGGTGCGCAGCAGGTTTTCGCCTTCCCCGGCTTCCTCCTGCCGCACCGTCCGGTACTCGCCGTCGCGTAAGACCAACGCCAGCCGGCCCCGTTTGGACTGCTTGGCGGTGTCGGTCTTGGGCTCCTTGAACACGTCGACCCATTCGCCGTCGATCTTGGCCGCACTGGCCTTCTGGGCGAATGCGAGCGAATCGCGGTTGATGTACTGCAGCAGACCGCCACCCATACCCAGGTAAATATTGTCGGCGGCCAATCCCCTTCGGTCCAGCTCGGCATAGATTCGCTTGAGCGACTCGAGCGTCAACCCATCCCCTTGCGCTGTCCGCACATAATCGGGAAGCACCCGGTAGCCCTTGGAGTTCGTCTGCGACCCGAACTCCTCGATCAGGCCTTCGATGGTGTCGGAGATGACGGTCGGCGGATCGCCCGAATCCGGGCGCACCAAAATGGTGCTCCCGCTGTTGATGATCTGTTCTTTGAGCTCACCGCCGAATATTTTGTGGACCGCGTTGTCGAGATCGTAGGAATCCGACACTGCGACAACGAAAGGCCATCCCTTGTACTGCTCGATCAGGTTGGAGTGAGCCTTGGCTTCGTTTTCCCGCCCCCAAGACGTCACCGTCGTGTGCTCCGAATTGGGCTGCGAAATCGCCGGCCGCAGCGCGTTGTAATACAACGTCGCCGCCAGGGACCCCGAGATGGTGTTCGTCTGGCGGAAATTGATCAGATGCGCCAGCCCGCCCAGCGCGGCCGACTCCTGCGAGCTGACACCCCGCGCACCGTAGTCCTGCAGCACGTCACGAAGGATCTCCGGGTGGTCGGAGGTCTTCTCCAGGGCTTCCCTGATCAGCTGCTTAGCCAGCCAACTGGTCGTCGCGACCGACGTGGGATACCAAATAGCCCGCAGCAACGCCGTCTCGAAAAAACTTGTCGCCCATGGATATTCCGGGTCGGTATTCACTACCTGCACTAGCACGTTCTTGTTCGGCAGCACCGTACCCTCGGGCACGGCTTGGATCTCCACCGGCAGGTAGCCGCCATGGTCGTTGACCACGCCGAGCCAGCCTTTGCGGTTGAACGGGATTTCGTGCTGACGGGTGACGATCTCGGCCTCGTCGATGTCGTCGATCGTCAACGGCCGCAGCAGGTGTTTCTTGACGAACGCCTGCAACCCGACGAATAGGTGCGCCGGAAATGGGCCGCCCCGTGATTCGATATAACTCGAAACATATTCGGTACCCGGCGGGTACAGATTCCAGTGCGAATGCTTGTAAGTGTCGGTGTTCAAAATGAGGTTGTCGAAATTCGACAGTATTCGTGGCATAGTAATACTCCGGTTTATTCAGACAAAACGACAGCGACATCGCTATCGGCGACTTGGAATGTGCTTTTTATGCGCAGCGCAGAACGATCCGGGCCACATTCAAAATGCGGCCAGCCCAAAAAAGGGGAGGAAACGGCGCCGCGCGGCCCACGAAAGTGAGCCGCGCTCTATACAGTGTGAAATCGCCAAGGCCGCGTGGGGATTCATGTAGCACTGGCAGCTACACCGATCCGACCACATGGCACGCAAGAGTACACGGGGAGCGTGGGCCCCACCACGGTTGAAACCACGCCGACTCGAACATTCCGCTGGTCAGCGCAGCGCGGACGCCGTCGGCCACCCACGGAAGGCGCCCGCGCTCGCAGTACGTGCGGGTCAGCCCCGAATCGCCACCGAAATGAACTGTGGCCAAATCGATTTCAGCGGCATCAGTGGGTATTTCGTTGACCCGCCGCCCGCCGGAGCGTCAGTTATGGACAGCTCCGGTCTCGCGAGGTCGAACGCCGCTGATCCCGGCACCTCCCCCGGCGAACCCCGTACAAGCGGATGCCGAGTTCCTCAACAGTGGCTGTATGGGCCGCACGAGTAGTAAGGAAGCCGGTGGTTGCTGCCATGGGCGTCTTGTCTGGTCCGCCAGCCGGCCCCGTCCGCGCAGCCTCGATTCCTGGCCGCACAGGACGGGGTATTCGGTTAGCCGGCAGCGAGGGCGTTGGCGGCTTCGGTGGCCGCGCGCCGGCTGACGGACCGACTAAGGATGCCGCCGCCACCGGGCCGACGACGGCCTGAACGAGTCACTGAACCGACTGAGGGCACAGGAGAGACATGAAGCGGACCTCGCCGCGACAGCGTTCGACGAAGAACAGCGGCGACGGCGGGATCACGACCGCGGCTTCGCCCCGCGCGGTGATGTCACCCCACACCGCCCGCAATGGCCGATCCCGCCCCACGTCGCCTCAGTGAACGCCGCGTCGATAACGGGCCGCGGTCAGCCCCTGCCCAGCGGGTGAGCCGACTATGGAACTCGAACTCGGCGAGTTCCCCCGAGCGTGCCACCCACGTCGAAGGCTTTGAGCACGCTCATGTGTCCACCAATCCCGAAACCAGCTTCTGCAACAGCGCCAGCGCGGCGGCCACCGCCGAGAGTTTCACGGTTAGCCGATCACCGGTGAACACCTCGCGCTGACCGATCGCACGCCCGTCGCGGTCGAAACCCGCCAGATAGATGGTGCCGACCGGATCATTGTCGTTGCCGCCCGTAGGCCCGGCATAACCGGTGACCGCGACACCGACATCGGCGTCGGTATTGTTCGCCAACCCCAGCGCGAGCGCGGACGTTACGGGCTGGCTGACCGCCCCATACTCGGCCGCCAAGGCAGGGTCCACTCCGAGCCCAGTGGTCTTCGCGTCCTGGTGATAGAGCACAAAGCCCCGTTCAAAGACCTTTGACACGCCAGGCACTTCGGTGAGGGTGGCCGCCAGCAGACCACCGGTGACGGTCTCGGCGGTTGCGATGCGCAAGCCGGCATCAGCGGCAGCGCGGACAAGCTGGTCGGCGCTGGCCTGGATCGCGGCAGGGAACAACGAGCTCATCGGATCCCCCCGCCCGCCGAAACCGCGTCATTGAGCGCCGACACCAGCCGCGCCGCAGCAGTCGCGGGGTCGTCGGCCGCCACCACCGCTCGGCCGACGATCGGATACACGCCGGAAATGCGGTCCACCACGTCAGACAGGGCCTCCAGTTCACGGCCGGACGCGCTGATGCCCGGCACGAACAGCCGCGGCCGAATTCCCGTCTCCTCGGCCACGCGAACTATCGAGCCGATGTGGGCGCCCGCCGGGACGACGATATGTTTTTCATTGTGCGCCAACGCGATCCGCGTAACGTGTTCGAGCACGTCGTCACTGACCCAACCCCCCGCCGCCTGTGTGTAATCAGGAATGGGCAACAGACCGCCGACCAACGGAACGATGCCGGCGACACGCATCGCCGAGATGTACTCCACGGTGGCACGCGGCCCCGCGATCGGGAAAACGACCGCCGCGGTGACTCCGGCGGCGCTCAGCGAACGGGCGAAGTTGTCGGCATTGCTGGGAATATCCAGGCCCGCCTTTTGGTGGTCGTAGATGATGGGCAAGTCGGTCAGCGTGGTGACGAGGTCTACGGCGGCGGCCAGTCCCAGTTCGAGGACGGTGGCCAGGCCCAATTTGTAGCCAACCACCCCGGGCACCGAGCTGGTAGCGACGACGATGTCGCGCACCACGGCGGTAGAAGGGACGTCCAGCGCAGGGATGATGCCGTGGGTCGTGCCGGGCACAAGCTCGCCGACCTGTGCGGATTGCACTCTAGGTGTGCTCATGGTGAGTTTCACGTTCCTTTGTTGTCAATGAGTTCTCGACTAATGGCGGCGCGGGCACCGCGGATACGCCAGGCACCCATCGCGTCCGCCCGCGCGTGTTGGTCAGGCCGGGATGCCCTGGACTTCCGATGTGAGGGCGGCTTCGAAAGCACTTGTCGCCCATGGATATTCCACGTCGATTTCCACTGCCCGCACCAGCACACCCGTTTGGGCAGCACCGTACCGTCGGGCACGACCTGGGTCTGCACCGGCAGCCGGCCGCCATGGTGGTTGACCGCACCGAGCCGGCCTTCCGGTTGAACGGGATCTCGTGCTGGCGGGTGACGGGTCCCGGCCTCGTCGATGTCGTCGATCGTCAGCGGCCGCACCAGGTGTTTCTTGACGAACGCCTGCAATCCGACAAACAGGTGCGCCGGAAATAGGTCGCCCCGTGATTCGATATAACTCGACACATATTCGGTACCCGGCGGGTAAATATTCCAGTGCGAGTGGTTGTAAGTGTCGGTGTTCAAAATGAGGTTATCAAAATTCGACAGTATTCGTAGCACGAGTCTCCAAGAATAAGAATAGGCAACGGCAATGCCGCTGTCGGTAACTTGAAAAATGCGAATTTATGCGCAGCGCCCTAAATTCCGGTCACGCTAGAAACATGATCGGCTCAGAAGATGGGGTGAAACGGCGCCGCGCGGCCCGCGAAGCATGGGCCGCGCTTAATACACTGGGAAATCGCCAACGCGGCGTGCGGATTCATGTAGCACTGACAGCTACACCGATCCGTCCACATGGTCTCGTACGATACGCCGGGTCTGGCCTCTGCGCCGAGATTGCAACCGGGGCGACTTTTTCCCGCATGGACCTCGTCCCCGGTACCGCGGCGATTGGGGCGACGCTGCCACGTTGAATTCCGTCCGTTCTGAACCGAGGCAGGACGGGGGGCCTCCAGGATCTCCATCAGCTGCTGCGGCGAGGGGTCGATGACCACGTTGCCGCGTGTGCTCTTGCCGGACGACACCGTCGCGCTCGAACAGCGCCAGCGCCTCGCGTACCGGCGTGCGAGAAACACCGAGGAGTTGGCTCAATCGACCAGGAATCAGCTGCTCGCCAGGAACGAATTGTCTGTCGAGGAACATCCGCCTGAGCACCTCGTATTGGGACGAGTCCCGCTGCTCTTTTCCGATGACGCTCACCGGCACGCTCCCCCGGCAAGTGCATACATGGGTTTCTCCTATGTCAAGCCGCTGCCAGTTGGCAAGGCTTTTGGCGGTTGTTGTGGTCGGTGTGAAGGTGGCGAAAGACGACGCGGGCGAGGCGGCGCTTGAGGCAACGAAGAGCTTCGGGGGCGGAGTCGCCTTGAGCGAGGCGGTGCCGGTAGTAGGTCTGGCCTAGGCCGTCGAGGCGAATCTGGGTGACCGCGATGCGGTGCAGCGCAGCGTTGAGCTGGCGGTTGCCCGAACGCGTCATCCGGACCCGGTGGGTGTTGCCCGACCACACCGGCACCGGCGCCACACCGCTATGGCGGGCGAAAGCTGCCTCACTCTTGAATCGGGTGACGCCAGCGGTCTCGCCGACAAGCTTGGCCGCGGTCAGCTCCCCGCATCCGGGCATCGCCAGCAGCACCGGGGCGACGGCACGCACATGCTCACCGATGCGTTTAGCCAAGGCGTTGATCTGTTCGGTGAGTCGAGTGATGTCGGCCAACTCGTCGCTGGCCAACTCGGCGAGCAGACCGTCGAGGGTGTTCAGCCAGTCACCGAGGATGACCCGGTGTTTGGCCAGGTCCAATGACCGAGCCACCGGGGCGCGCTCGGGATCGAGCTCGTGAATACGCCAGCGCAGCCGGTTGATCATCGCAGTCCGTTGTGCGACAAGGACTTCGCGGCGATCGACCAACAACTTCAACTCACGTGACACCTCGTCGTGAGAGGCGACGGGCAGATCTGGCTCGCGCAGAAATGCCCGCGCGACCGCCAACGCATCGATGGGATCGGACTTGCCGCGCGTGCGCCGAAGCCCGCACCTGAGCCATCATCTTCGGGGGAACCCGCACCACGTTCTGACCAAATCCGAACAGGTCGCGTTCCAGACGCGCCGACAAGTGCCGGCAGTCCTCGATGGCCCAGACGACGTCGTCGCCGAAATGTTCGCGGGCCCACATCACCGCCTCGGCATGCCCAGCGGTGACCGCCGTAACGGTCTTCTCACCAACCTTGCGGCCCACCTCGTCGACGGCGACAAAGGTATGCGTGCGCTTGTGTACATCGGCTCCAACAACAACCATGGTGGTTGCCTCCATTCACTGAGAGGTGACGGTTGGGCCGGTCGGCGGACAAACCTCAGTGGGGGCGGTGCCACGCTCCTATCAAGTCACGCCGGCCGGTCCTTCACACCTGGTGCCGACAAAACGCATGCACGCCAACCCGAAGGCGGCACCGACGCTACGAGCCAAGCACCAGATGATCAGGATCCCACCACCGCGATCAGCGGCACCTCACCCTGACACTGAGTATGACGCTATCGACACCTACCGGGAGGATCTTGATCGCGGCCACCGGCCCCGCGCATACGTCGACCCGCACCCGGTCTACGGTCCAGTTGACGGACGATCCGCGGCTGCTCGTCCTCGGCACTTCGCTGATCCGGGTCGGACTGAGGTGCAATTGTCAATTCACCAACGGCCGTCCGCAATTCGTCACCGAAGGGCAAATCTTCTCTGTGACTTCTCCGGTCAGTCGACCGGGCCGCCGTTCTCCGGGCCGGCGGCGACGAGTCCCGGAAGGCAGCCCGTGCCCTCGGAGTGCACCCGGGCGCGGTCGTGGTCACCTGTGACCGGCTGAACAATGCCTGGTCGTCGCGTCCGTGGTTCAGAGCGGGCTCCGAGACGGTAGTCGGCGAGGACGGCCCTGGTTCTGTGTGGCCACATACGAGTCGAACGTCGAAACGTCTCGGTGTATGGCGGTTCGCTTACCGAGTGGTCCGCCGACCCGCCGCTACCGCTTAACGTCGATTTCCCTTATCGTCGACTTCCCGACTGGGGTCGGTGAGGCACTTACAACGCCTCTACCCACGCTTGGCCGCGCTGGGGAATCTGTCCGGGTTTCGGCCCTCGGCGCACAGGGCGACGGTAGAGCTGCGCCTGCGCTAGCGGCGCTCGGGCCCCGTGACCGTCATCGCGGCGAACAGCGCCAGGAACGACGCGGCCGGAAGCGCCTTGACCGGCTTGTCGCCCGCGCGGATGTGGGCACCGACGGCAAGGGCGAAGTACAGCGTCAGCATCGCCGTCGTCAAGCGCGCCAGGGCCGGGAACCAGGTGACCGAGATCAGCCCGACGGCGGCCGCCCCCTTGACGACCGGCAGCACCGGCCGAATGTTCTCCGGGAGCCCCACGTCGTCCAGGGTCTTCTTGATGGGAGCGAGCGGGATCGCGCAGGCGACCGCGTCGACGGCGTGGAACGCGGCAAGTCCCGCATAGGTTTTCGGGGACGTCAGAGCAGTCATCCGGCAATCCTATGGCGGCTACTGTATGAGTTCCGGAGGAGCCCCGTGCGCGCCGTCCACCGGCTGGCGGGCGATCGCCTCGGCCTTGGCCACCGCCTGTGCGATCGCCGGGTCGGTCTCGGTGGAGAACCAGTCAGCGACGTCGGCGTCGTCGTCGGCGCTGTGTTTGGGCGCATCCTCGACCGGGGAGGGCTGGAACCGGAACACCCCGTCCTCGCCCGGCGCGCCCAGCAGCTTGGTGAACCCCTGCAGCGCCGCGCTGAAATCGCTGGGTACCACCCAGACCTTGTTGGCGTCGCCGCGCGCCATCTCGGGCAGCGTCTGCAGGTACTGGTAAGCCAGCATCTCCGGGGTCGGCCTGCCCGCCTTGATCGCCGCGAAGGTCTTCTCGATCGCCTTCGCCTGCCCCTGCGCCTGGAGGTAGGACGCGGCGCGCTCACCCTGCGCGCGCAGCATCCGGGATTGGCGTTCGGCCTCGGCGGCCAGGATCGCGGCCTGCTTCGCGCCCTCGGCTGCCAGGATCTGCGCCTGCTTGGCGCCCTCGGCCTGCTTGATCGCCGCCTCCCGGGTGCCCTCGGCCGTCAGGATCATCGCCCGCTTCTCCCGGTCGGCCTTCATCTGCTTCTCCATCGACGCCTGAATCGACGGCGGCGGGTCGATGCTGCGCAATTCCACCCGTGCCACCCGCAGGCCCCACCGGCCGGTGGCCTCGTCGAGCACGCCGCGCAGCTGGCCGTTGATCTGGTCGCGCGAGGTCAATGTTTGCTCGAGCGTCATCCCGCCGACCACGTTGCGCAGCGTGGTGGTCGTCAGCTGTTCGACACCGACGATGTAGTTGCTGATCTGGTAGACCGCTGCCTGCGGGTTGGTGACCTGGAAATACACGACGGTGTCGATGTTGAGCGTCAGGTTGTCCTCGGTGATCACCGGCTGCGGCGGAAAGGACACCACCCGTTCGCGCAGGTCCACCCGCGCGCGGACGCGGTCGATGAACGGCACCAACAGCGTCAGCTGCCCGCTCACCGTGCGGCTGTAGCGGCCCAGCCGCTCGATCACGGCCGCCTCGGCCTGAGGGATCAGGGCCACCGATTTGGCCACCACCACGATGGCGAAAATCACTAATACGGCCAGCAACACCAACCCAGCTACCGCACCTTCCACGGCAGTTCCTTTCTCTCGCAGTGCCTCTCGCGGCCGCTAAAGACCGCTCCGGAAGACCACCGCCGTGGCGCCGTCGATGCGCATGACGGTCACCGACTCGCCGGGTTCGAAAACGTCGTCCTCGTTGAGCGGGCGCGCCGTCCACACCTCGCCGTCGAGCTTCACCTGGCCCTCGTCGCGGGCTACGCGGTCGAGCACCCGCGCGTTCCTGCCCTCCAGCGCCTTGACTCCGGTCGGGAGCGCCACGGCGGGCGTCAGTCGCCGCCGCAGGGCGGGACGGACCAGCACTAGCAGCAGGAGGGAGACGATCAGGAACACCCCGCCGTTGGCCCACACCGGCCAATCGGTCAGCCAACTCGTCGCCGAGGCGGCCAACGCGCCGCCGCCGAGCATCACCAAGAACAAATGCCCGGTGAGCGCCTCCGCACCGGCAAGCACCAGCGCGAATATCAGCCAGACGACCGCGGCGGCCATGCGGTCAGAATACGCGCGCCCCCCGCCTTTGCCGGATCAAACAACTACACTGCGAAATCATGTGGTGTCCTAGTGTCTCGCTGTCCCTGTGGGCCAACGCGTGGCTCGCCGGCAAGGCCGCGCCCGACGACGTCTTGGACGCGTTATCGATATGGGCGCCAAAGCAATCGGTCACTGCGTATGATGCCGTCGCCGCGGGTCATACCGGGCTGCCGTGGCCCGACGTGCACGACGTCGGCACGGTGTCGCTGCTGCAGACGCTGCGCGCGGCGGTGGGCCGCCCATCGGACGGCCCCGGGCGGTTACGCGGGTCGATCAACGTGGTCATGCCGGTCCCCGGTGACGTGCGCGGTCTGGCCGCGGGGACGCAGTTCTCGCGGGATGCGCTGGCCTCGGGCGAGGCGGTGATCATCACCAGCCCGGACGACCCCGCGACCGCCGTCGGCCTGGTTCCCGAGTTCTCCTACGACGAGTTCGACGACTCGGACATCCCCGAATCGCTGGCGTGGACGGTGTACTCGCTGCCCGGCGCGCCGGCGTTCGACCACTACGAGCTCGGCGATGCCGAATACAGCCTGCGGTCGGCGGTGCGGTCGGCCGCCGACGCGCTCGGGGAGATCGGGCTGGCGTCCGCCGCCGACGTCGACGATCCGCGGGCGCTCATCGAGCAGCTGCTGGAATCGGCTCGCCAGCACCGCGTTCCCGACCATGCGCCGACGCGCGCGTTGCGGGTGCTGGAGAACGCCGCGCACGTCGACGCGATCATCGCGGTGAGCGCGGGGTTGAATCGACCGGCCGACTCGCCGGACCGCTTCGCGGCCCCCGTCGTGGCGGGGCTCGAACCGCTCGGCACGCAGTCGTCGTCGGAAGCCCGGATCGCCAGCGACGCGCTGCGGCCGCTCAGCGCCGTGGTGCGCTCGGCGCGGATGGCCGCGGTCACCGCGATCCTGCACTCCGCCTGGACGGATTAGCTTTTAGGGTTCACTCTGCGCCGGCAGTGCGGCGCAGTGCGGCGGCAGGCACGGCTCGCCGTTGACGCTGGCGAGGCATCCCGCAACCGGTTCCGGACCCGAAACCCGTTCGGGGGCGTGGCCGGAACGCAGTTCGTCGATCAAACCCGCCGCCAACCGGGCGAATCGGCGGTCGGCGTTGGGGGTGCCGGCCCGGGCCAGCGTGATTCCCGCCGCCTCGGCCTGCGCCCGCAACTCGTTGTCGAGGTCCCACACCACCTCGATGTGGTCGGCGACGAACCCGACGGGGCAGACCACGACGGCCCGGACGCCGTCGGCGGCCAACGCCGCAAGGTGGTCGGCCACGTCCGGCTCGAGCCAGGGCACCTGGGGCGGGCCGGAGCGCGACTGCCAGGCCAGGTCGTAGTCGGCGTAGCCGGCGGCCGCCGCGACAAGGCTTGCGGCGTAGGCGACTTGGCGGCTGTAGAGATTCGGGCCGCAGCGCCTGTCGGCTGCCACCGGGACCGAATGCGCGGTGAATACCAGCCGCGCGCCGGCGGGCACGGTGCTGGCCGCGGCGGCAATCGCCCCGGCGAACATCTCGACGAACAGCGGGTGGTCGAAATATGGCCGCAGCTTCACCAATTCGGGCGCGCGGGGACCGGCGGCGCGCCGCGCCCGGGCGATGTCCTCCACGTACTGCGTGCAGCTGGAGTAGCCACTCCACGCCGACGTCGTGAACACCGCCGCGCGGCGAACACCGTTGTCACGCATGGTCGCGACGGTCTCTTCGACGTAGGGGTCCCAGTTGCGGTTGCCGAAGTACACCGGGAGCCCGAGCTCGGCTTCGAGCTCGGCGACCAGGGCGCGGTTGATTCCGTTGATCGGGGACACGCCGCCGAAATGCAGGTAGTGCTCGGCGACCTCGTCGAGGCGTTCGGGGGGCACGTTGCGGCCCCGGGTCACGTTCTCCAGGAACGGCCGCACCTGCTCGGGGCCTTCCGGCCCGCCGAAGGACAGCAGCAGGACGGCGTCGAATTCCATTGGCCGGCTACAACAACTGGGTACTGGCGCCGCCGTCGGCGAAGATGACGGTTCCGGTGGTGGCCGGCAGCCAGTCGGACAGCAGGGCACACACCGTCTTCGCGACGGGCGTGGCGTCCTTCATGTTCCAGCCGAGCGGGGCCCGCTGGTCCCAGCCCTCCTCGAGCAGGTGGATCTGCGCGCCGGCCTCCTCACCGAGCGCACCGCCGACGATCGCGCTCATCGCCAGCGTCCGGATCGGGCCCGCCGCAACGAGATTGGACCGGACGCCGTACTTGCCGGCCTCACGCGCGACGAACCGGTTGACCGACTCCAGCGCGCTCTTCGCCACCGTCATCCAGTTGTAGGCCGGCATCGCGCGCGTGGGGTCGAAGTCCATGCCGACGATCCCGCCGCCGGAATTCATGATCGGCAGCAGCGCTTTGGCCAGCGAGGCGTACGAGTAGGCGGAGATGTGGATGCCCTTGGACACATCCTCGTAGGGAGCGTCGAAGAACGGGTTGATGCCCATCCCGCTTTGCGGCATGAAGCCGATCGAATGCACCACGCCGTCAAGCTTGTTGCCCGCGCCGATCACCTCGGTCACCCGGTCGGCCAGCGTGTTGAGGTGCTCCTCGTTCTGCACGTCCAGCTCGATCAGCGGCGCCTTGTTCGGCAACCGGTCGGCGATGCGCTGGATCAGCCGCAGCCGGTCGAATCCGGTGAGCACCAGTTCGGCACCCTGCTCTTGGGCCACCCGCGCGATGTGGAACGCGATCGACGAGTCGGTGATGATCCCGGTGACCAGAATCCGTTTGCCTTCGAGCAGTCCTGCCATGTCCGTCCTTAATGTCTTATGTCGTCGTGCGCCCTATGCCGTCGTGAAAGATCAGTGGCCCATGCCCATGCCGCCGTCGACCGGGATGACCGCACCGGAGATATAACTCGCGTCCTCGGACGCCAGGAAGCTGACCACCCCGGCGACCTCGGCGGCCGTGCCGACCCGCTTCGCGGGGATGAATTGCAATGCGCCCTCCTGAATCCGCTCATCCAGCGATCGGGTCATGTCGGTGTCGATGTAGCCGGGCGCCACCACGTTCGCCGTCACGTTGACCTTCGACAGCTCGCGGGCGATCGAGCGGGCCATCCCGATCACCCCGGCCTTCGAGGCTGCGTAATTGGCCTGGTTACCGATGCCCCAGCTGCCGGAGACCGAACCGATGAAGATCATGCGGCCGAACTTCTTTCGCTGCATGCTGCGTGCCGCCCGTTGCGCGACCCGGAACGCCCCGGTGAGGTTGGCGTCGATGACCTTCTCGAACCTCTCCTCGGTCATCCGGATGAGGAAGGCATCCGCGGACAGGCCGGCGTTGGACACCAGCACCTCGACCGGGCCCTGGTGTTCCTCGACCTCCTTGAAGGCCCGGTCGACGGCGTCGTTGTCGGTGACGTCGCACTCGACGCCAAATAGCCCCTCGGGCGCCCCGGATCCGCGGTGGGTGACGGCCACCTTGTGGCCGTCGGCGGCCAGCCGCCGTGCGATCGCCAGGCCGATTCCCCGGTTTCCGCCCGTCACCAGGACCGAACGGGAGACGAACGCGGGCTTGCCGCCGTCGGCGGCGACCTCAGTGGCGTCCTCGGTGGCATTCTCGGTGGCTGCGTCAGTCACCCGGCCAACTTATCGCCTCGAAGCGGCTGGGTTGAAATCTCCCCCCTTCCGGGCCGCGAGCGTAACCGGGTTGCGATTTTCGGGCTCGGATTTCGCGGTGGGGTTACGCTCGCGGGCAATGTCGGTGGTCGTCGGCACACTTCCGCCATGACAGACCCTTTCCTGGGCAGCGAGGCCCTGGCTGTCGGCACATTGACGCCCTACGAACTGCGCAGTCGATATGTCGCGCTGCACAAAGACGTATACGTGCCGAAAGGCGCGGAGCTCACTGCGGTGCTGCGCGCCAAGGCGTGCTGGCTCCGCTCGCGGCGGCGCGGCATCCTGACCGGCTTCTCGGCCTCCGCGCTGCACGGCTCGAAGTGGATCGACCCTTCGCGGTCGGCAGAGATCATCGATACCAACCGCCGCGAGGCTGCGGGCGTGCGTGTCTGGGAGGAGCGCATCGAGGCCGACGAGATCGCCGTCGTCGACGGCATGCGCGTCACGACGCCCGCGCGAACGGCCCTCGATCTGGCCAGGCGCTATGAAAAGGGCACCGCCGTGGCCGCCGTCGACGCCCTGGTTCAGGCGACGGAAGTGAAGATGGCCGATGTCGAGCTCTTGGTCGACCGCTATCGGGGGCGTCGAGGGATGAAGGCAGCCCGGGTCACCCTGGAACTCGTCGACGGCGGGGCGCAGTCGCCCAAGGAGACGTGGCTGCGCCTCCTGCTGGCGCGCGCCGGATTTCCCCGCCCGCAGACACAGATTCCGGTTCTCAACGAATGGGGCTGGGCCGAGGCGTATTTGGACATGGGATGGGAGGACATCAAGGTCGCCGTCGAGTACGACGGCGACCATCATCGAACGAGCCGCTCCCAGTACGTCAAGGACATTCGGCGGCTGGAGACGCTCGGCCAGCGTCACGGGTGGATCGTGGTCCGGGTCGTCGCGGAAGACCACCCGGCCGACATCATCCGCCGGGTGCGGCAGGCACGCGCTTCGCGAGCGTAACGGCACCGCGAGAATCGCGCCGGAAAATCGCAGTGGGGTTACGCTCGCGGGCCAAAGGAGTGCCCGCAGAACTCAGGTCGGGAGTCGGCGGTTGATCAGCAGCGCCGCCAGGGCCGCCAGCGCCAACACCAGTGCGCCCAGCCGCACCCAGCCCACGCTGGCGTCACCCTTGATGGTCTCGTAGCCGATCTGCTGCTGCAGCGTCGCGTAGACGGCCTTCAGCTCGGCCAGGCTCGCCGCGTTGTACCAGGTCCCCCCGGAAAGCTCGGCGACCTTTTTCATCGTGGAGTCGTCGACGGGCACCGGCTGGCGCTGGTCGTTGATCTCGACGAAGCCGTACGGGGTGCCGAACGAGATCGTCGAGATCGGCACCCCCTGATCCTTGGCGGTGCGGGCGGCGGTGAACGCGCCCTTGGGGTTGTCCGGGTTGGTCGGCATCGTCTCCTTGCCGTCGGAGAACAGCACGATGCGCGCCGGCGGCGGCGTGTCACCGCCGCCGATCACCGCGCCGACCGTGGCGATCGCCTGCAGGGCCGTGAAGATGCCCTCCCCGGTCGCGGTGCGGTCGGCGAATTGCAGCTTGTCCAGCGCGGCCTTGGTCGCGTCGCGGTTGGTCGTCGGCTGCACCAGCACGGTCGCGGTGCCCGCGTACTCGATCAGGCCCAGGTTGATGCCGGGGGTCAGCTCGCCGGCGAACTGCTTGGCGGCCTCCTGCGCTGCCGCCATCCTGTTGGGTTGCACGTCGGTGGCGCGCATCGACTGCGACACGTCGATCACCAGCATCACCACCGCGCGGTTGCGGGGGATCCGGACGTCGTTGGTGGGGCCCGCCATCGCGATGGTCAACGACACCAGCGCGAGCACCAGCAGGATCGCGGGCACGTGCCGCCAGCGGGAGGGCCGCTTGGGGGCGACGCTCTCCAGCAGCTCCATGTTCGCGAACCGCAGCATCCGCCGCTCGCGCGCCAGCTGCATCACCACATACAGCGCGGCCAACCCGGCGACGACGACGAAGAAGAGGAAGAACCAGGAATGCGCGAAACCCGACAGCGACATCGCACCGAAGAACGGCAGCGTCACTGCCGCCCCGCCATTGCGCCGCGGCGGCGGGATTCCACGAAGCGGACGATGTCGGCGATCCAGTCCCGGTCGGTGCGCAACGTCAGCACCGGGGCCCCGCAGCTGCGGACCGTGCGGGCGACCTCGGCACGGTGCGCGGCCGCCGCCTTCGCGAAGTCGTCGCGCAGCTGGGCGTCGATCGTGAACTCGCGCGTGACCCCCGATTCGGCGTCCTGCAGCACCACGTCGCCCACGTCCGGCAGCTCGACGTCGCGGGGATCGAGGACCTCGATCGCCAGCACCTCGTGGCGGGCCGCGACCGCGCGCAGCGGGCGCATCCAGTTGATCGGGCCCAGGAAGTCGCTGATGATCACCGCCATCCCGCGGCGGCGTTCGGGTCGGCGCAGCGCGTCGATGGCCAGCGCCAGGTCGCCGCGCATGCCAACCGGCGCCCGGGGCGTGGTGGCGATGGTGCGCAGCAAGGTCTGCTCGTGCTGGCGACCCGACCGCGCGGGTACCCGGGTGATCGTCGCGCCGTTCGCGATGACCGCGCCGAACCGGTTGCCGCCGCCGCTGTTCAGGAAGGTGATCGCCGCGGCGGCGGCCACCGCGAGGTCGCGCTTCTCGCAGCCGACGGTGCCGAAGTCCATGCTGGCCGACATGTCGACGACCATCCAGGTCTCCAGTTCGCGGTCGGCGATCATCTGCCGCACGTGCGGATGCGTGGTGCGCGCGGTGACGGCCCAGTCCATCCGCCGGACGTCGTCGCCGGGCTGGTACTCGCGCGACTCCCCCGGCTCCGAGCCGGGACCCGGGATCAGGCCCAGGTGGTCGCCGTGCAGGACGCCGTCCAGCTTGCGCCGCACGGACAGCTCAAGATTGCGCAGCGCCGCCGACAGCTTCGGGTCGTCGATCTGACCGCGCTGCATCGACGGTGGATGGCGCACCGCCGGGTTGGGGTCGGTCACCGACCGCCGGCCGCTCCGGCGGCCTGCATCACCGGCGGCACCGACTGCCCTTGCTGCGGAACGGCATTCACCTGAGGCAGCGCGACAGTCTGCATCACGCGGTTGATGACGATCTCCGGCGAGATCTCGTCGGCGAGCGCGTCGTAGGTGAGGACCAGCCGGTGCCGAAGCACGTCGGGAATGACGTCGACGACGTCTTGGGGGATCACGTAGTCGCGGCCGCGCACCAGCGCGAGCGACCGGGACGCGGCGATGATGCCCAGCGAGGCGCGCGGGGACGCGCCGAACGAGATCCACGTCTTGACGTCGTTCATGCCGAGCTGCTCGGGGTGCCGGGTGGCCGTCACGATGCGCACCACGTAGTCGACGAGCGCATGGTGGACGAAGTTGTTGGCGGCGATGTCCTGCAGCCGCAGCAGGTCGCCGGTGTCCATGATCTGCTTGGGCTGCGGCGGCTTCACACCCATGCGGTAGATGATCTCCCGCTCCTCTTCGGGCGACGGGTAGCCGACGTTGATCTTGAACAGGAAGCGGTCGCGCTGCGCCTCCGGCAGCGGGTACACGCCCTCGTGCTCGATCGGGTTCTGCGTCGCCATCACCAGGAACGGGTTGGGCAGCGGGAAGGTGCGGCCGCCGATCGACACGTGGCGCTCCTGCATGACCTCCAGCAGCGCCGACTGCACCTTCGCGGGGGCGCGGTTGATCTCGTCGGCGAGCAGGAAGTTGACCACCACGGGGCCGAGCTCGGTGTCGAACTCCTCCTTGCCCTGCCGGTAGATGCGGGTACCGATGATGTCGGTGGGCACCAGGTCGGGCGTGAACTGGATGCGGGCGAACGTGCCGCCCACCACCTTCGCAAACGTCTCCACCGCCAGCGTCTTGGCGACGCCGGGGACGCCCTCGAGCAGCACGTGGCCCTTGGACAGCAGGCCCACGAGCATTCGCTCCACCAGCAGGTCCTGGCCGACGATGATCCGCTTGACCTCGAAGATCGCCCGCTCCAGGGTGTGCACCTCGGCGGCCAGGCCGTCACCGCCGCCCGAAGGGGCCTCGTGGGCCGGCTGGCCGGGATGACCGCCGGGGGCCGAGTAACCGCTGGCGCCCGGGGGCGGCCCACCTGCTGTTGTCATGAACTACTACCTTCCACGGCTTCTTAAGGCTCGATCGGGACACGACTGCTGGCACGACCAATGTCGCGGGGCAGCGGGGTGCCCGCGTCCAACTATTCCAGGCGGGCCGGAATCCGTCGACGCTGGTCGCCGGCCCCCCGGGTTGCGCCGGACGGCCATACCAGGATCAGTACTCGATGATCCTAGTCAGGAACGGCGTCATGCCGGGCTTGCGGACGGGGCTGACGGTGACATGGCCGGCAAGGCTGGACGCCTCCAGCATCTGGCCGTTGCCCAGGTACATCGTCACGTGCTGGCCACCGTTGGGCCCGTAGAAGATGAGGTCGCCGCGGCGGGCCTGGTCCGGGGGGATGTGCCGGCCGGCGTTGTACTGGTCGCCCGAGAACCGCGGGATCAGCACGCCGACGCCGGCAAAGCCGTAGCGCATGAGGCCCGAGCAGTCGAACCCGGTGATGTTGGCGCCGTCGCCGACGCCCTTGCTCGGACCGTCCAGCGAGCCGCCACCCCACGAGTACGGCACGCCCATCTGTGACCCCATCCGCTTGATCACGTACTCGACGGCCTGCCGGCCGTAGACCCGTGGAATCTTGCCGCCGGGGTTCGTCGCGGCGGCGGGGGCGGGGGCGTCGTTCCCGCCGATGTTGATGCCGAGCCCGCCGAGGAACTGCTTGCCCAGATCGAACGTGGTCTGGGTGGCCTGGGCGGTGGCCTGCAACGAGGCGTTGGCGACGGCCAGCGGGTCGCCGGGGGCACCGGCGCTGATCATCGCGGGCAGGGTGGGATCCCACGCGCCGGGGTCGGCCGCGGCCACCGGCGCCGGGCCGGCCACAGCCAGCATCAGCCCGGTCACCAGCGCGGTGATCCAGGCGAAGTTCATCGGGCGAAAGCGCTTGTGACGCATGGCTCCTCGTTCGTTACTCACTCGTTCACCACTCGATGTACCGGACCACGTAGGGAGTCATGCCGCTGGTGCGCACCGGCGCCACGCGGACCTTCAGGCCGATGTCGGGCGCCTCGAGCATCTGGCCGTCGCCGAGATAGATGGTCACGTGCTGGCTGCCGCCCGGGCCGTAGAAGATGACGTCGCCGCGCCGCATCTGGGACGACGGGATCTTGCGGCCCAGGTTGTACTGCGAGCCCGAATAGTGGGGCAACTTGATGCCCACCCCGGCGAACGAGTACAGGACGAGGCCCGAACAGTCGAAGCCGGTGATGCCCGCCCCGGAGTCGATGCCCTTGCTCGGGCCCGCCGCGTTGCCGCCGCCCCAGGAGTAGGGCACGCCGATCTGCGACATGCCGCGTCGGATCACGTACTCGGTGGCCTGGCGCCCGTATACGCGCGGGATGCGCCCCGCGGTGCCGCCGGGCGCCGCGTTGGTGATGCCGGTGTCGTTGGGCTTGAGGATGCCGAGCTGCTGCAGGAAGCCGCGGCCCATGCTGGCGGTCACCTGCGTGGACGTCGCCGAGATGCCGAGCACCTGGTTGATCACCGCGATCGGGTCGCCGGGGACGTTCGCGCTCGGAACCATCGGCAGCGTCGGGTCCCAGCCGTCCCAGCGGCGGGCACCGGCCTGCGGCGCGGGCGCGCCCGGCGATCCGCCGTCCCAGCGGTCACCCGACGCGGGGGCGCCGGCGCCACCCTGCCCCGCCGACCACTGCCGCGAGGCGGCCTCCCGCTTGGCCGCCTCCAGCCTGGCCTCGGCCGCGTCGCGCTGGGCGGCCAGTCGGGTGATCTGCTCGCGCTGGTCGTCGAATTTCCGCTTCGACGTTGTCAGGGCCGCGACCGCGGCGTCCTGGCTGGCCTTGGCGTCGGCCGCAGCCTTGTCCGCCTTCTGCTTGGCGAGGCGCGCCGCGGACTCCTTGTTCACCTGCTCCGTGCGGGCGCGCTGCAGCTTGTCCATCACCGCCTGGGAACTGGAGGTGAGCGTCCGGGAGGCGGTCTCGGTGGCGATCATGTCCTCGGGGCTGCGGGCGGTCAGGTAGCTGCCCGAGGGCCCGTTCATGTAGGTGGCCGCGGCGAACGTGTCGAAGCGCTGTTGCGCCGCGGCGATCGCCGCGTTGGCGTCTTTGACCGCCTGCTGGCTGCCCTCCAGGTCGTGCTGAGCGGTGGCCACGTTGTCCCGCGCGGTTTCGACGTCGACCAGCGCCTTGTTGACGCTCTCCTGCTCGGTCTGGATTTCGCCGCTGAGGTCCTCGAGGCGCTGGTTGGCCTTGGCGACGTCGGCGATCAGCGCGGCCATGCCGTCGACGTTCGGGTCGGCGTCCGCCAGACCGGGCGTGCAGAACAGCAGGGCCACACTCACGATCGCCGGCACGACCGGTCGAACCAGCCTCACGGCCGGTCGCGCGGAAGACCCCCAGCGTGCGCGTCTCATTCGACTCAGGTCTCCCTACGGCTCAACGCGGACGGCGGCGCCAGCCACAGCTCTGCCCAGGGCGCCAAAGACAACATCAGCATCATTTGCACCGTACGTCACAAGGGACGCCATGCAAGCGCTCTAAACAAACTGCGCTCTGGACGTGCGTTTACTGTGACCGAATGGTGACCTGCAGTGTTTGCCACCTGGGCGATCCGGGACGGTCCGGCGTAGCCGGCCGAGCCGAATACGCGTGCTTAGGCAGTACTAGTCGGCGTCACCAGGTCCGCCGCGTCGGAGTCGTCCGGTGTTGCTGACCGCCTGGCGCGCAGCTGCAGCACCCGGGTGCCGACGGCCGCCGCGAGCACCGCGACAAGCAGGAAAATGGTGAGCCCCGTCCAGGGGAATTCGGGACTCTCCAACTCGTTGACGAAGTGCTGTGCCGAGACGACGGGATTGCCCGTCTTGGCGATGTCCTCGCCGGCCTCGAGAGTGACGCGGGGGAACTGGGTGCTGTAGGTGCCGACGTAGCTCGGGCTGAGCGTCAGGACCGTGGCGTCGTGGTAATCCGCGCCGACGACCGTGGAGATGTCGCGCAGCGGGGTGTCGTTCGGGGGGTTGTGGTCGAGGAGCACGATCTTGAGGTTGATGCCGTGGGCGTGGGCTTGATTCACCACGTCGAGCAGACCGGGCATCGCCGCGGCCGGCGCGCTGACGCCCTCGGCGGCGACCTGCGCCTTGATCGCGGCCAGGTCGACGTCCTGCGGGATGTACAGCGGCAGGACGACGGAGTCGTGCCCGGTCATTTCGCCTCCCTGACTAGTGCTACAGGCACCGTACGCGAGTCGGGCCCGAGAGCGTGCACCCCGGCAGGCGGCGCAGGCCCCGCCGCGACCAGCGCGCCCGTCCCCTCGCGACACATCAACCACGCACACGACACGCCGACGCAGGTGTGCGTGGTTGCTGTCTCGAGAGCGTGCACCCCCGACCCGCCCAGGCAAGCGCGCGAGGGAGAGCTCGAGAGAGTCCACCCAAGGGGTTTAAACCGCCGCGGAACGCGACAAGACTGAACGGTACGAGTGCCCCGCCCGAATGCAGGACAAGCGTACTGTTAAAGTGGCACCGCCGCCGACACGGCCCGTCGGCGGGAGAACTTAATTCAGGGAGCTGATGTGACTAGCAAGGATTCGGTGAACTCTTTCGGAGCGCGCGACACCCTCAAGGTCGGCGACAGCAGTTACCAGATCTACCGCCTGGACGCCGTCCCCAATACGGAGAAACTCCCCTACAGCCTCAAGGTCCTCGCCGAGAACCTCCTGCGCAACGAGGACGACGCCAACATCACCAAAGACCACATCGAGGCGATCGCCAACTGGGATCCCAAGGCGGAACCCAGCATTGAGATTCAGTACACGCCGGCCCGCGTCGTGATGCAGGACTTCACCGGGGTGCCGTGCATCGTCGACCTGGCCACCATGCGCGAGGCCATCGGCGACCTCGGCGGCAAGCCGGAAAAGGTGAACCCGCTGGCGCCGGCCGACCTGGTGATCGACCACTCGGTGATAGCCGACCTGTTCGGCACCGCCGATGCCTTCGAGCGCAACGTCGAGATCGAATACCAGCGAAACGGGGAGCGCTACCAGTTCTTGCGCTGGGGCCAGGGCGCTTTCCGCGACTTCAAGGTGGTGCCGCCGGGCACCGGCATCGTGCACCAGGTCAACATCGAGTACCTGGCGAGCGTGGTCATGGAGCGCGAGGGGGTCGCCTACCCGGACACGTGCGTCGGCACCGACTCGCACACCACGATGGTCAACGGGCTGGGCGTGCTGGGCTGGGGCGTCGGCGGCATCGAGGCCGAGGCCGCCATGCTGGGCCAGCCGGTGTCGATGCTGATCCCGCGGGTCGTCGGGTTCAAGCTGACCGGTGAGATCCAGGCCGGCGTCACCGCCACCGACGTGGTGCTGACCGTCACCGAGATGCTGCGCAAGCATGGCGTGGTGGGTAAATTCGTCGAGTTCTACGGCGAGGGCGTCGCCGAGGTGCCGCTGGCCAACCGCGCCACCCTGGGCAACATGAGCCCCGAATTCGGTTCCACCGCAGCGATTTTCCCGATTGACGAGGAGACCATTTCCTACCTGCGGTTCACCGGCCGCTCCGAAGAGCAGCTGGCGCTGGTCGAGGCCTACGCCAGAGAGCAGGGCCTGTGGCACAACCCGGAGCACGAGCCGGCCTTCTCCGAGTACCTCGAGCTAAACCTGTCCGACGTGGTGCCCTCGATCGCCGGCCCCAAGCGGCCGCAGGACCGGATCGCGTTGTCCGACGCGAAAGCCACCTTCCGCGAGCAGATTCCGAGTTACGTCGGCGACGACCCCGATAAGACGGGCTACACGAAGCTCGACGAGGCGGTCGACGAGTCCTTCCCCGCCAGCGACCCGGGCGCACTGGAGAACGGCCACGCCGACGACGCGCCCGCCGGAAGTCCCGTGCACTCCGCGGCCGCGCACGCCGAGGGCCGGGTGAGCAACCCGGTGACGGTGAAGTCCGACGAACGCGGCGAATTCGTCCTCGACCACGGTGCGGTGGTGATCGCCGCGGTCACCTCATGCACCAACACCTCCAACCCCGAAGTGATGCTCGGCGCGGCGCTGCTCGCCCGCAACGCCGTCGAGAAGGGCCTGACGTCCAAGCCCTGGGTGAAGACCACGATGGCCCCCGGCTCACAGGTCGTCAACGACTACTACGAGAAGGCCGGGCTGTGGCCCTACCTGGAGAAGCTGGGCTTCTACCTGGTCGGCTACGGCTGCACCACCTGCATCGGCAACTCGGGCCCGCTGCCCGAGGAAGTCTCGAAGGCCATCAACGACAACGACCTCTCGGTGGCGGCGGTGCTGTCCGGCAACCGGAACTTCGAGGGCCGCATCAACCCGGACGTGAAGATGAACTACCTGGCGTCCCCGCCGCTGGTGGTCGCCTACGCGCTGGCCGGGACGATGGACTTCGACTTCGATGCCCAGCCGCTCGGGCAGGACAAGGACGGCAACGACGTGTTCCTGAAGGACATCTGGCCGTCACAGAAGGACGTCTCGGACACCATCGCCTCGGCGATCAGCCAGGAGATGTTCACCAAGAACTACGCCGACGTGTTCAAGGGCGACGAACGGTGGCGCAACCTGCCCACCCCGAGCGGCAACACCTTTGAGTGGAGCGAGGATTCGACGTACGTGCGCAAGCCCCCGTACTTCGAGGGCATGTCGGCCGAGCCCGAGCCGGTCAAGGACATCAGCGGCGCCCGGGTGCTCGCGCTCCTGGGGGATTCGGTGACCACCGATCACATCTCCCCCGCCAGCAGCATCAAGCCGGGCACGCCGGCCGCGCAGTACCTCGACGAGCACGGCGTGGAACGCAAGGACTACAACTCCTTCGGCTCGCGGCGCGGCAACCACGAGGTGATGATCCGCGGCACGTTCGCCAACATCCGCCTGCGCAACCAGTTGCTCGACGACGTGTCCGGCGGGTACACCCGCGACTTCACCCAGGACGGCGCTCCGCAGGCATTCATCTACGACGCCGCGCAGAACTATGCGGCGCAGAACATTCCGCTGGTGGTGCTGGGCGGCAAGGAGTATGGGTCCGGCTCGTCTCGGGACTGGGCCGCCAAGGGCACCCGGCTGCTGGGCGTGCGCGCGGTGATCGCCGAGTCGTTCGAACGCATCCACCGTTCCAACCTGATCGGCATGGGCGTCATCCCGCTGCAATTCCCCGAAGGCAAGTCCGCCAAGGAATTGGGGCTCGACGGCACCGAGGTGTTTGACATCACCGGCATCGAAGCCCTCAACGACGGCAAGACGCCCAAGACGGTGCACGTCAAGGCCAGCAAGGACGGGAGCGACCCGATCGAGTTCGACGCGGTGGTGCGCATCGACACCCCCGGGGAGGCCGACTACTACCGCAACGGCGGCATCCTGCAGTACGTGCTGCGCAACATGCTCAAGTCTTAGCCGACCCCACGTGCCCAAAGTCAGCCAGGACCATCTGGCGGCCCGCCGTCGCCAGATCCTGGACGGCGCGCGCCGTTGCTTTGCCGAATACGGTTACGACAGGGCAACGGTGCGGCGGCTGGAACAGGCGATCGGGATGTCGCGCGGGGCGATCTTCCACCACTTCCGCGACAAGGACGCGCTGTTCTTCGCGCTGGCGCACGAGGACGCCGAACGGATGGCCGACGTCGCGTCCCGCGAAGGCCTCATCCAGGTGATGCGCGACATGCTCGCCGCGCCCGACCAGTTCGACTGGCTGGCCACCCGCTTGGAGATCGCGCGCAAGCTGCGCAACGACCCGGCGTTCAGCCGCGGCTGGGCGGAACGGTCGGCGGAACTGGCGGCGGCGACCACTGACCGTCTGCGCCGGCAGAAGAAAGCGCAGCGGGTGCGCGACGACGTGCCCGACGACGTGCTGCAGTGCTACCTGGAGCTGGTTCTCGACGGCCTGGTCGCCCGGCTGGCATCCGGGGAAGATCCGCATCGGCTGTCCGCCGTGCTGGATATGGTGGAAAAGTCGGTGCGCCGCAACGACTCCGGCGGCGAGCGTAACGCCACTGCGAACAAGGGGACGTGATTTCGCAGTGACGCTACGCTCGCCCGGAACTACCGACGGCTCGACGTGTGATTGGGACCGCCGCGGCTTCGCATCGTGGTTCCCGATTCCACCAGCATGCTGTGAATCGCGCCGTAGGACCGGCCGGTGGTCGCGGCGAGGGTGCGGATGCTGGCCCCGCCCTCGTAGGCGTTGCGCAACTCGTCCAGCATCTCGTGACGAGTCTTTGTCGACTTCTTCATTCCCCCCGCCCCACACTTGAACACGACGTCAAGCACATAGGGTAAGAAACCGTCGCCGAAAGCGGGCGGAATTGGCCGAATCCGTTGCCGGTTAGGCCAGCTCGATGAGGTCGCGGTACTCGTCGGACCAGTAATCCTCGGTGCCGTCGGGCAGCAGCACGACCCGTTGCGGGTCGAGGGCCTCGGCCGCCCCCGGATCGTGGGTCACCAGCACGACAGCGCCCTGATAGCTGCGCAGCGCGTCGAGTACCTGTTCGCGCGACGCCGGATCGAGGTTGTTGGTCGGCTCGTCGAGCAGCAGCACGTTGGCGGTCGACGCCACCAGGCCGGCCAGCGCGAGCCGGGTCTTCTCGCCGCCCGACAGCGTCCCCGACGGCTGTTCGAGCTGCGGCCCGCTGAACATGAACGCGCCGAGCAGGCCGCGCAGCTCCTGATCGCCGGTGTCGGGCGCCGCGTGCCTGATGTTCTCCCAGACCGTGGCGTCGTTGTCCAGGGTGTCGTGCTCTTGTGCGAAATAGCCGATCCGCAAACCGTGTCCGGGCTCGATGGCGCCCGTATCCGGTTTCTCGACGCCGGCCAGGATGCGCAGCAGCGTGGTCTTGCCGGCGCCGTTGAGCCCGAGCACAACCACGCGCGAGCCGCGGTCGATCGCCAGGTCGACGCCGGCGAAGACCTCGAGCGACCCGTACGCCTTGCTCAGCCCGGAGGCCGTCAGCGGCGTGCGCCCGCACGCGGCCGGGGTGGGGAACCTGATTCGCGCGACCTTGTCGGCCACCCGTTCTTCGTCGAGCGACGCCATCATCCGATCGGCGCGGCGCAGCATGTTCTGCGCGGCAACGGCTTTGGTGGCCTTGGCGCCCAGCTTGGCGGCCTGGGTGCGCAGCGCGGCTGCCTTGCGCTCGGCGTTGGAGCGCTCACGGCGGCGACGCTGCTCGTCGGTGGCCCGGGCGTCCAGGTACTTCTGCCAGTCCATGTTGTACACGTCGACCTCGCCGCGCACCGCGTCCAGGAACCAGACCCGGTTGACCACGTCCGCGAGCAGTTCGACGTTGTGGCTGATGATCACCAGCCCGCCGTTGTGGCCGCGCAGGAAGTCGCGCAGCCAGCCGATCGAGTCCGCGTCGAGGTGGTTGGTGGGCTCGTCGAGCAGCAGCGTGGTGGAGGATCCGGCGCCGGTGTCCGACGCGGCGAACAGGATGCGCGCGAGCTCGACGCGCCGGCGCTGTCCGCCGGACAGCGTCCGCAGCTTCTGCGTCAGCACCCGTTCGGGCAGCCCGAGGCTGGCGCAGATGCGGCTGGCCTCGCTCTCGGCGCCGTAACCGCCCAGCGCGACAAACCGCTCCTCCAGCTGCCCGTAGCGGCGGATCGCCCGGTCCCGCGCGTCATCGTCGGCGACCTCGGCCATCAGCGCCTGCTGCTTCTCCAGGTCGGTGAGCAGGACGTCGAGCCCGCGGGCCGACAACACCCGATCACGGGCCAGCACGTCGAGGTCGCCCTCTTTGGGATCCTGTGGCAGGTAACCGATTTCACCGCTCCGGGTGACCGCTCCGGCGTACGGTTCGCTCTCCCCCGCCAGGATGCGCAGGGTGGTGGTCTTACCGGCGCCGTTGCGGCCGACCAGCCCGATGCGGTCGCCGGGCTGCACGCGCAGGTCCGGGCCGTCCGGCGAGAGGAGGATGCGCGCGCCCGCGCGGACCTCGAGGTCCGTGGCCGTGATCACATCTACTCCCTTGGCAATGTCATTTGTCGTCGGTGAACACCGCAGGTCGGCGCTCTGCGCGCGCGGCGACCGCTTCTTCGAAGTTGGCGGTGAGCAGGCGGACGAAAAGCTGTCCCAAGCCTTCGGCTTGCATGTGCCCTTCCAGGCTACCGGCGTCCAGTCCACTCCACAGTGTGCGTTTGGTCAATTCGGTGCCAGGGCGGGAGAACGCCGCGATGCGGGCGGCGATCGCATAACAGGTGTCCAGCAGCTGGCCCTCGGGCACCTGATTCGACACCAGGCCGACGCGCTCGGCCTCCTCGGCGCCGACATCGCGCCCCGTGAGCATGATCTCGAACGCGCGCGACGCCCCGATGGCCCGTGGCAGCAGGTAGGACAGCCCCAGCTCGCTGGCCGTCAGCCCGTTGTTGATCCCCGCCGCGCGAAAGTATGCGCTGGTCGAGGCCACCCGGATGTCGCAAGCCAGGGCCAGGCAGAGTCCGCCGCCAATGGCCGGGCCGTTGACCGCGGCGATCACCGGCTGGTGCAGCCGCCGCAGGGCCAGGATGACGTCGTCCAGCAGCTCCATGGACCGCAGCGCATAGGTGGGCCGGGTCAGCCCGTCGACGTGGGGCACGCTGCCCGCGGACTTGTGGTCGGCACCCGAGGAGAACCCGCGGCCGGCCCCGGTCAACACGACCACCCGGACGGCGTTGTCGTGCGTAACGTTCTCCAGGGCCTCCTTGAGCGGGATCATGACGTCGAACGCCATGGAGTTCATCCGCTCGGGCCGATTGAGGGTGATCAACGCCACCCCGGGCCGCGGGTGCTCTACCAGTACCAGGCTCACCCGAGAACGGTAGCGTGCACGCGCGCGTCAGGCCTGTTCGGCTTGCCCTTGCTGGGCCGCGTCGACGTCGAACGCCCGGATTTGCTGCACCAGGTCCTCCAGCGCCGCCGGCGGCAGGGCCCCGGCCTGGTTGAACAGCAGCTTGCCCTTCTTGAAAGCCATCAGCGTGGGAATCGAGCGGATCTGAGCGGCGGCCGCGAGCTGTTGCTCGGCCTCCGTGTCGACCTTGGCGTGGACGATGTCGGGGTGTTTCTCCGAGGACGCCTGGAACGTCGGCCCGAACTGGCGGCAGGGCCCGCACCAGGACGCCCAGAAATCGACGAGCACGATGTCGTTGCCCTCGATGGTTTCGTTGAACTTCTCAGCGGTGAGATCAAGAGTTGTCACGCCAGGGTCAACGCCCGGACCTGGCGTGATGTTCCCGGTCGCGGGTCGCCCCCGGCACACCCGCCCCGAACGGGTCTCGCCGAGACGGTCTGGACGCCGTCTCCCACCCAGCGGCCGCGAACGCCCACGCCAAAACCGTTGCCGAGCAGAAGGCTTGGACGTTCGGCCCGATGCGGCTGCGCGGCAAGTCGCCGGCGAGACCGCGGATCGGACGGGTTGTCGCCGAAAGCCACGGGTCGCGCCAGGGATTCGGAGGAATTCGTATGTCTCAGCGACATTCCCGCATTTTTCGAATTCCGTCGGCCGGTTCCGGGCGCGGTCAGCGGGCCTGTGCGGGGCGTGATCGCTCGCCCCGGTGAACCGACCGGCCCGAGGTTACGGTTGCGTACGTTTTCCCGCGTCCGACAGACTGGGCGAGACGATCCACCGACTGAGGGAATCACATTGGGCCACTACATCGCTAACGTCCGCGACCTCGAGTTCAACTTGTTCGAGGTGCTCGAGGTGGGCGCCGTCCTCGGCAGCGGGCCCTACAGCGACCTCGACGAGGACACGGTCCGCACGATATTGGCCGAGGCCGCCCGCCTCGCCGAAGGACCGGTCGCGGAGTCCTTCGCCTTCGCCGACCGCAACCCGCCGGTGTTCGACCCGGCCACCCACACCATCAGCGTGGCGCCGGAATTGGCCAAGACGGTGGAGGCGATCAAGGAAGCCGGCTGGTGGCGACTGATGCTCGACGAGGAGATCGGCGGCATGTCCGCGCCGCCGCCGCTGGCGTGGGGGGTCAATGAAATGATCATCTGCGCCAACCCTTCTGCCAACTTCTTCTGCCTCGGTCCCTTAATGGCCCAGGCGCTGTTCGTCGAGGGCAACGAGGAGCAGCGGCGCTGGGCCGCCGAAGGCGTGGAGCGCGGCTGGGCGGCCACCATGGTGCTGACCGAGCCCGACGCGGGCTCCGACGTGGGCGCGGGCCGCGCCAAGGCCGTCGAACAAGCCGACGGCACCTGGCACATCGAGGGCGTCAAGCGCTTCATCTCCGGCGGAGACGTGGGCGACACCGCCGAGAACATCTTCCACCTGGTGCTGGCCCGCCCCGAGGGCGCCGGGCCCGGCACCAAGGGGCTGAGCCTGTTCTACGTGCCCAACTACCTCTTCGACCCCGAGACGTTCGAACTCGGTTCCCGCAACGGCGTTTTCGTGACCGGCCTGGAACACAAGATGGGCATCAAGTCCTCGCCCACGTGCGAATTGACCTTCGGCGCAACGGATGTCCCCGCGGTCGGGTATCTGGTCGGCGGGGTGCACAACGGAATCGCCCAGATGTTCACCGTGATCGAGCACGCGCGCATGACGATCGGGGTCAAGGCCGCCGGCACGCTGTCCACCGGCTACTTGAACGCGCTGGCCTTCGCCAAGGAGCGGGTGCAGGGCGCGGACATGACCCAGATGTCGGACAAGACCGCGCCGCGCGTCACGATCATGCATCACCCCGACGTGCGCCGCAGCCTGATGACCCAAAAGGCGTACGCCGAGGGCCTGCGCGCGCTGTACATGTATGCCGCCGCGCATCAGGACGACGCTGTGGCGCAACATGTCTCGGGTGCCGACCACGAGATGGCGCACCGCATCGACGACCTGCTGCTGCCCATAGTCAAGGGGGTGAGCTCGGAACGGGCATACGAAGTTCTCACCGAATCGCTGCAGACGCTGGGCGGCTCGGGATTTTTGATGGACTACCCGCTCGAGCAGTACATCCGCGACTCCAAGATCGACTCGCTGTACGAGGGCACCACCGCGATCCAGGCGCTGGACTTCTTCTTTCGCAAGATCGTTCGCGACCGCGGCGCGGCCCTGCAGTTCCTGACGGGCCAGATCAGCCGGACCATCGACACCTGCGACGAGGCGCTCAAACCGCAGGCGCAGGCGGTGCAGACCGCGCTCGACGACGTCACGGCGATGACGGCCGCCCTGACCGGCTACCTGATGTCGGCCGGGCAACAGCCCACCGACATCTACCGGGTGGGGCTGGCGTCGGTGCGTTACCTGCTCGCCGTCGGCGACCTGCTCATCGGGTGGCGGCTGCTGGTGCAGGCCGGGGTCGCGCACGCCGCACTCGGCGACTCGCCGTCGCAGAAGGACGAGCACTTCTACCGGGGCAAGGTCGCGACCGCGACGTTCTTCGCCAAGAACATGCTGCCCCGGCTGGCCGGCCTGCGGGTTGTGCTCGAGTCGATCGACGACGACATCATGCGCGTCTCCGAAGACGCCTTCTGATACACAGTTCAGACACAGCTTCGGCGGGTACATCTTTTCGTGGTCCCAACCATGATTGGAGAAGCCTCGATGTCCGCCACCCCTCGGCTCACCCGGTTCGCCATCCTGACCGTTGCGGGCGCCACCGCGTTGTCTGTCGCCGCCTGCGGCTCGTCGAACAATGCGAGCCAGACCTCCACGTCCACCTCGACCTCGACGGTGACCTCCACCACCACGGCGCCGGCGCCGGCCCAAGGCGAGGCGAAGGTCAGCGGCCTGATCGCGTCGGTGGCCGGCAACTCGATCCAGGTCACCAAGCAGGACAACACCAACGCCACTGTGAACTTCACCTCGACGACCAAGATCACCGAGGTCGCCCCCGCCACGCTGAGCGACGTCACCTCGGGCAGCTGCGTCACCGTGCGGCCCACCAAGGAGCAGGCCCAGGGGCAACCGGTCACCGCCGCGTCGGTCCGGCTCAGCCCGTCGGTCAACGGCACCTGTCCGCAGCCCAAGGCCGGCCCGGGCGCCAGCACCGCGCCGCCGTCGGGCCCGCCGTCGCCGGGGCCCGCGCAGCCCAAGCCGCTGCAGGGCTCGGTGGCCTCGGTGTCGGGTAACACGATCACCGTCGCGGGCGCCGACGGCAGCGGCAACACCACACAGACCGCCGTGACGGTCGACGACAAGACCAAGTACTCCAAGCTGGCCACCGCCACTCCCGACACGATCACGCAGGGCAAGTGCGTGACGGCGCGCGGCACGACGGAGAACGGCGGCGCGCTGCAGGCGACGTCGATCAACGTGCGGGCGGCGGTCGAGGGCAAATGCGGGAAGCCGCAGGGCCACTGAGCCCTCGACTGCTCCGGTTCGCGGGGGCGGCGCTCGTCATCGCGCTGGTAGCCCTGGGACTCACCATGTGCGGGCGCTCGAACGACACGGCGAGCAACACCGGCAAGCCGACGGTGTCCGCAATCCCCCCGGCGCCGAGCGCCGCACCGCCGGGACCACCGCCCCCGCCGACGGCCAAGGACTACGTCGAGGGCATGGTGCAGTCAGTGTCGGGTGACACGATCGCGCTCCGCACGCGAACCGGGTCGGCCACGGTCGACTTCACCCCCACCACACCGGTGTTCCAGGTAACCGCGGCCCAGCGCAGCGACGTGACCGCGGGCAGCTGCGTGAACGTCCGGGCCACCCCGCAGAGCGCACCAGGCGCGGGGATCACCGCGCAGGCGGTGACGATCGCCCCGGCCGTCGGCGGCAAGTGCCCGCCACCGGCCGGCTTCTACGGCACCGTCGCCTCGGTCGCAGGCAACACGTTCGAGGTCAGCGGGATCGGCACGGGCGGTCCCACCAGCGTGACCGTCGCCGACTCGACGTCCTACCAGAAACAGACGGTGTCCAACGCACAGGCGATCGCGAACGGCACGTGCATGGGCGCTCAGGGCACCGACGACGCCGGCGCGCTGCGCGCGGTGACGATCAGCCTGCAGCAGTGCCCTCCGATGGGGGCGCCGCACCACCACCTGCACATCCCCCACCTCCCGCACCTACACCTGTAGGACGGAGCTGGTCAGACCGTGAACCCCAAGGCGCGCAGTTGCTCCCGGCCGTCCTCGGTGATCTTGTCCGGGCCCCACGGCGGGTTCCACACCCAGTTGATCCGCAGGTCGTCGACCAGGCCGCTGCCCACCAGCGCGCTGCGCGACTGGTCCTCGATGACGTCGGTCAGCGGGCAGGCCGCCGACGTCAACGTCATGTCGATCAGGGCGACGGTGCCGTCGTCGCCCTCCTCGAGGTTCATGCCGTAGACCAGCCCCAGGTCGACCACGTTGATGCCCAGCTCGGGGTCGACCACGTCGCGCATCGCCTCCTCGACGTCGGCGAGCAGTTCCTCATCCGGTGCGGCGGTCTCGCTCATCGGTAACCTCCTCGAAAGCCTCGCTGGCCGGCGCCAGCGCGTGTTTTTCCGCGCTGGCCCGGGCCAGCGCATCTTTGAACGCCATCCACCCCAGCAGCGCGCACTTCACCCGCGCCGGGTATTTGGCCACGCCCGAGAACGCGACCCCGTCACCGAGCACGTCCTCGTCGCCCTCGACGGTGCCGCGCGAGGAGACCATCTCGGTGAAGGCGGCGACGGTCTCGAGCGCCTCGGTCACGCTGTGGCCGATCACCTGCTGGGTGAGCACCGACGTGGCCGCCTGGCTGATCGAGCAGCCCTGCCCGTCGTACGAGACGTCGGCGACGCGCTCGCCGTCGTCGGAGAGCGCGACCCGCAGGGTGACCTCATCGCCGCAGACGGGGTTGACGTGATGCACCTGCGCGGCGAACGGCTCCCGCAACCCGCGGTGCTGCGGATGCTTGTAGTGATCGAGGATCACGTCCTGATACATCTGTTCCAGGCGCAACGTCAGTCTCTCCCGAAGAAATCCAGCGCGCGCCGCACGCCGGCCACCAGTCGCTCCACCTCGTCGGGGGTGTTGTACACCGCGAACGACGCCCGCGCGGTGGCCGCCAGCCCGAACCTGCGGTGCAGCGGCAACGCGCAGTGATGCCCGACGCGCACCGCGACGCCGTCGTCGTCGAGCACCTGCCCGACGTCGTGCGCGTGCACGCCCTCGACCACGAACGAGACCGGCGAGCCGCGATTCTCCATCGACGTCGGGCCGAGGATGCGCACGCCTCCGATGCCGGACAGTCCCTCGAGGGCGGCCGCGGTCAGCTCGCGTTCGTGGGCGCGGACGGCGTCCATGCCGAGCGCGCCGAGGTAGCGCACAGCCGCCCCGAGCCCGACCACCTGCGAGGTCATCGGCGTGCCGGCCTCGAACCGCTGCGGCGGCGCCGCGTAGGTGGCGGCCTCCATGGTGACCGTCTCGATCATCGACCCGCCGGTGAGGAACGGCGGCAGCTCAGACAGGTGCGGGCGGCGACCGTAGAGCACGCCGATCCCGTTGGGGCCCAGCATCTTGTGCCCGGAGAACGCCGCGAAGTCCACACCCAGCGCGTGGAAGTCGACCGGCTCGTGCGGCACCGACTGGCAGGCGTCCAGCACGGTCAGCGCGCCCACCGTCCCGGCCCGCGAGACCAGCTCGTCCACCGGCGCGAGCGCGCCGGTGACGTTCGAATGATGGCTGAAGGCAACGACTTTCACGCGCTCGTCGAGTTGCAGCGAGTCGAGGTCGATGCGCCCGTCGTCGGTCACGCCGTACCATCTGAGCGTGGCGCCGGTCCGCCGGGCGAGCTCCTGCCACGGGATCAGGTTGGCGTGGTGTTCGAGCTCGGTGGTGACGATTACATCGCCGGGCCCGACGGCGCGCTCGAACCGGTTGTCGCCCAGCGCGTATGCCACCAGGTTGAGCGCCTCCGTGGCGTTCTTGGTAAAGACCAACTCGTCGGTGTCGGCACCGACGAACGCCGCGAGGTCGGCGCGGCCCTGCTCGTAGGCGTCGCTCGCCTCCTCCATCAGCTGGTGCGCACCGCGGTGCACCGCGCCGTTGGAGGTGACCAGGAACTCCCGCTCGGCGTCGAGCACCTGCCACGGCCGCTGCGACGTCGCGCCGGAATCCAGGTATGCCAACTGCTTCCCGCCGCGCATGGTGCGCTTGAGAATGGGAAAGTCAGCGCGGATGGCGTCGACGTCGACTGGTGTCGCGCTCATTGCCTACGCCCCCGCGGCGGCTTGCGTGAAGCGCTCGTAGCCGTTCTCTTCCAGCACGTCGGCCAGTTCCGGGCCGCCGGACTCGATGATGCGGCCACCGACGAACACGTGCACGAACTGCGGGCGGATGTAGCGCAGGATGCGGGTGTAGTGCGTGATCAGCAGGATGCCGCCGTGCTCGGTTTCGGCGTAACGGTTGACGCCCTCGCTGACCACGCGCAGCGCGTCCACGTCCAGGCCGGAGTCGGTCTCGTCGAGGATCGCGATCTTCGGCTTCAGCAGGTCCAGCTGCAGGATCTCGTGGCGCTTCTTCTCCCCGCCCGAAAAGCCCTCGTTGACACTGCGTTCGGCGAACGCCGGGTCGATGCCGAGGTCGGACATCGCCGCCTTGACCTCCTTGACCCACAGCCGCAGTTTCGGGGGCTCACCGCGGACGGCGGTGGCGGCGCTGCGCAGGAAGTTCGACATCGACACTCCCGGCACCTCGACCGGGTACTGCATGGCGAGGAACAGGCCGGCGCGGGCGCGCTCGTCGACGCTCATGTCCAGGACGTTCTGCCCGTCCAGCGTGATCGAGCCCGACGTCACCCGGTACTTCGGATGTCCGGCGATGGCGTAGGACAACGTCGACTTGCCGGACCCGTTGGGGCCCATCACCGCGTGGGTCTCGCCGGAATTGATCGTCAGGTTGACGCCGTTGAGGATGGGGATTTCGCGCCCGCCCTCGGGGGCGTTCACGTCCTCGACGCTGACGTGCAGGTCTTTAATTTCCAGGGTCGTCATGACGCTGTTGCTCTCGATTCTGTCTTCGCCAACTCGTTTTCGATGGCCGCGGTGAGGCGTTCCCGGATGTCCGGCACCGCGATCTTGGAGATGATCTCACCGAAGAAGCCGCGCACCACCAGCCGGCGGGCCTGGTCTTCGGGAATGCCGCGGGAACGCAGGTAGAACAATTGCTCGTCGTCGAAACGTCCCGTGGCGCTGGCGTGCCCGGCCCCGGCGATCTCGCCGGTCTCGATCTCGAGGTTGGGCACCGAGTCGGCCCGCGCGCCGTCGGTCAGCACGAGGTTGCGGTTGACCTCGAAGGTGTCGGTACCGGTGGCGGCGGCGCGGATCAGCACGTCGCCCACCCAGACGGTGTGCGCGTCGGGGGCATGCGATGCCGGATCCCCTTGCAGCGCACCCTTGTAGAGCACGTTGGACCGGCAGTTCGGTTGCGCGTGGTCGACCAGCAGCCGTGACTCGAGGTGCTGGCCGGCGTCGGCGAAGTACAGCCCCAACAGCTCGGCATCCCCACCCGGGGCGGCGAAGCGCACGGTGGCCGACATCCGCACTATTTCACCGCCCAGCGTCACGGTGACGTGGCGCAGCACCGCGTCCTTGCCGAGCTTGGCGTGCTGGGCCGACAGGTGGACCATGTCGTCGGCCCAGTCCGCGATCCACACGACGGTGAGCCGGGCGGCGTCGCCGACGACGAATTCGAGGTTGTCGGCGTACGTTCCGCTGCCGCGGTGGTCGATGACGACGACGACCTCGCCGAGCTCCTCGACCCGGATCTGCAGGTGGCCGTAGGCCACCGCACCCTCGCCGGGCCCCGCCACGGTGATGCCGACCGGCTCGACGACCCGCGTGTCACGGCCGACGGTGACCACGGTCGCGGAGTTGAACGACGAAAACGCTTGCGCCGCAACACGGTCGGTCGGAACGCCGGCCTCTCCCAGCCGCTCGTCGCCACGCCGCACCGTCTCGACCCGCACGCCCTCCCGTTCGGCGACCTCGATGCGCGCGCTGCCGGTGGCGTGTGCGGAACCGTCGTGCAGGCCGCGCAGCCGCCGCAGCGGGGTGAACCGCCAGATCTCGTCGCGGCCGCTGGGGACCTCGAAGGCATCCACGTCGAACGACGCGAACAACTCCCCCTTGTTCAGGGCTGCCGCAGCCGTCATCCGACCGAGCCCTCCATCTGCAGCTCGATCAGCCGGTTGAGCTCCAGGGCGTACTCCATGGGCAGCTCCTTGGCGATCGGCTCGACGAAGCCGCGGACCACCATGGCCATCGCCTCCTCCTCGGTGAGCCCGCGGCTCATCAGGTAGAACAGCTGGTTCTCGCTGACCTTGGACACCGTGGCCTCGTGGCCCATGGTGACGTCGTCCTCGCGGATGTCGACGTACGGATAGGTATCGCTGCGGCTGATCGAGTCCACCAGCAGCGCATCGCATTTCACGCTGGAACGCGACCCGTGCGCACCCTTGTTCACCTGCACGAGGCCGCGGTAGGAGGTGCGGCCGCCGCCGCGGGCCACCGACTTCGAGACGATGTTGCTCGACGTGTTCGGCGCCAGGTGCAGCATCTTGGCGCCGGCGTCCTGGTGCTGGCCCTCGCCCGCGAACGCCACCGACAGCACCTCGCCCTTGGCGTGCTCGCCGGTCATCCAGACGGCGGGGTATTTCATGGTGACCTTGGAGCCGATGTTGCCGTCGACCCACTCCATGGTGGCGCCGGCCTCGGCGCGGGCCCGCTTGGTCACCAGGTTGTAGACGTTGTTCGACCAGTTCTGGATGGTCGTGTAACGACAACGGCCGCCGGGCTTGACGATGATCTCCACCACGGCCGAGTGCAGCGAGTCCGACGTGTAGATGGGCGCGGTGCAGCCCTCGACGTAGTGGACGTACGCGTTTTCGTCGACGACGATCAGCGTCCGCTCGAACTGGCCCATGTTCTCGGTGTTGATCCGGAAGTAAGCCTGCAGCGGGATGTCGACGCGCACGCCAGGCGGAACGTAGATGAACGAGCCGCCGCTCCACACCGCGGTGTTGAGCGCGGAGAACTTGTTGTCCCCGGCCGGGATCACGGTGCCGAAGTACTGCCGGAACAGCTCCTCGTGCTCGCGCAGGCCCGTGTCGGTGTCGACGAAGATGACGCCCTGGGACTCCAGGTCCTCGCGGATCTGGTGGTACACCACCTCGGACTCGTACTGGGCCGCGACGCCCGCCACCAGGCGCTGCTTCTCGGCCTCGGGGATCCCCAGCCGGTCGTAGGTGTTGCGGATGTCCTCCGGCAGGTCGTCCCACGACGCCGCCTGCTTCTCGGTCGAGCGCACGAAGTACTTGATGTTGTCGAAGTCGATGCCGGACAGGTCCGAGCCCCAGTTCGGCATCGGCTTGCGGTCGAAGATCCGCAGCGCCTTCAGCCGGGTGTGCAGCATCCACTCGGGCTCGTTCTTCTTGGCGGAGATGTCGCGGACCACCGCCTCGGACAGCCCGCGCAGCGCGCTGGCGCCCGCGATGTCGGAGTCCGCCCAGCCGTAGCCGTAGCGGCCCAGCGAGGCGATCGCCTGCTCCTGCGTCAACGGCTCGGTGGCCTCGATCGCGACTTTGTCGACCTCCAGGGTCATAACGACGCTCCTTCGTTGCTTGTGCTGTCTCGACGCGGGCTGGGCGCCGTGCTCGGTGTCTGGGTCAGGGGAACGTGGGTGGTGCACGCGCAGTTGCCGTTGACGATCGTCGCCAGCCGCTGCACGTGGGTGCCGAGGACCTCGGCCATCGCCTGCTTCTCGGCGTCACACAGCTCCGGGAACTCCTCGGCGACGTGCGACACCGGGCAGTGATGCTGGCAGATCTGCACGCCGTGAATCGGCCCGCCCACCCGCGCGGTGGTCGCCACGTACCCGGCCTCGGTCAACGCGGCGGCGATCCGCTCCGCAGCCTCCTCGATGTCCGCCTCGGCCGCGCCGTCGGCGGGCGCGACGTCGGCGAGGATGGCGTCGATGCGCTGCCGCGCGAACGTCTGCACCGCCGCCTCGCCGCCGATGGCCCGCAGCTGCCGCATGGCCGCCGCCGCCAGGTCGTCGTAGGCGTGGTCGAGCTTCGCCCGGCCGGCCGACGTCAGCCGGTAACGCTTCGCCGGCCGCCCGCGCCCCACCTGTTGCCACGCCGCGGCGGGGGCGGATTCGGCGTCGCCGGCCTCGATCAGCGCGTCCAGGTGGCGCCGGACACCCGCGGCCGACAGGCCCAGCCGGTCACCGATCTCGCCAGCGGTGATCGATCCGGACTCCACCAGCAGCCGCACGATCGCCCGACGGGTCTGCTTGTCGGGGACCGGGCCGGCGGCCAGCGCCGATGCCGCGGGGATTTTCACAACACCAGTGTGACGCAATTCCGGGGATCGGTCTAGCGAGGGTCCCCTCTGTCGCGGTTGCGCTGGTCACACCCGGACCCGGTCGTGTGCCTGCCGCTACGCTGCTCTGATGGCAGCCCGCCACCACTCGCTGAGCTCGTCGATCGCCAGCCTGCACGGCGACGAGCAGGCGGTCGGCTCGCCGCTGAACGCTACCGAGCTCACCGCGCTGCGCCGCACCCGCCTGTTCGGCGCCACCGGCACGGTGCTGATGGGGATCGGCGCGCTGGGGGCCGGGGCCCGGCCCGTCGTGCAGGACCCCACGTTCGGGGTGCGGCTGCTGAACCTGCCCTCCCGGATCCAGACCGTGTCGCTGACGATGACGACCACCGGCGCGGTCATGATGGCGCTCGGCTGGCTGATGCTCGGGCGGTTCGCGCTCGGCAGCAGGCGGATGTCGCGCGGCGATCTCGACCGCACGCTGCTGCTGTGGGTGCTGCCGCTGCTGATTGCACCGCCGATGTACAGCAAGGACGTCTACTCCTACCTGGCGCAGAGCCAGATCTCGCTCGAGGGGCTCGACCCGTACCGGGTGGGCCCGGCGTCCGGGCTCGGCCTGTCGCACGTGTTCACGCTGTCCGTGCCGACGCTCTGGCGGGAGACGCCGGCGCCGTATGGCCCGCTCTTCCTGTGGATCGGGCGGGGCATCTCGGCGCTGACAGGCGAAAACATCGTCGCCGCGGTGCTATGTCACCGGCTGGTGGAGCTCGCCGGCGTGGGGCTGATCGTATGGGCCACCCCGCGGCTGGCGCGGCGCTGCGGCGTCGCCGAGGTCAGCGCGTTGTGGCTGGGCGCGGCCAATCCGCTGCTGATCATGCACCTGGTGGCCGGTGTGCACAACGAGGCACTGATGCTCGGCCTCATGCTGGCCGGGGCCGAGTACGCGCTGCGCGGGATCGACTCGCCGAAGCTTCTGCCGGCCTCCTGGCGGCCCGGACCCGACTGGGAACCGCTGGGCCTGCTGCTGGCCGGCGCCGTACTGATCATCCTGTCGTCGCAGGTGAAGCTGCCGTCGCTGCTGGCACTCGGGTTCGTCACGATGGCGCTGGCCCACCGCTGCGGGGGGAACCTGCGGGCGCTGCTGGCGGCGGGCGGCGCCATGACCGCGCTGTCGCTGGCCGTCATGGCGGTCGTCGGATGGGCGAGCGGGCTCGGTTTCGGCTGGATCTACACCCTGGGCACCGCCAACGTCGTGCGCAGTTGGATGTCGCCGCCGACGCTGCTCGCGCTCGGCACCGGACAGGTGGGCATCCTGCTGGGCCTCGGCGACCACACCACCGCGGTGCTGGGCCTGACGCGTGGCATCGGCGTGCTGATCATCACCGTGATGGTGACGTGGTTGCTGGTGGCCGTCTTCCGCGGCCGGCTGCACCCGATCGGCGGCCTGGGCGTGGCCCTGGGCGTCACCGTGCTGCTCTTCCCCGTGGTGCAGCCCTGGTACCTGCTGTGGGCCATCATCCCGCTGGCCGCCTGGGCGACCCGCCCGGGTTTCCGCGTGGCGGCGATCGTCGTCACCCTCGTCGTCGGCATCTTCGGCCCCACGGCCAACGGCGACCGCTTCGCGCTGTTCCAGATCGTCGACGCGACCCTGGCCAGCACCCTCATCGTGGTGGTGCTCATCGCGCTGACGTACACCCGCCTGCCGTGGCGGCGGCTCCCCGGCGAGGGCCGGGACGCCGATCTCCCGCCCGCCGCCGCTGCGGGATCGCCCGCCGTGGCCGCCGCGACCGCCGAGGCCCCGCGAGCGACGGCCGCGCCGGACGACGCCTACGCTGATTCCACGTGACCTCGAAGATCACCGAAACGGTCGTGCGCCTGCGCGGGGTGAGCAAGCGCTACGGTTCCGGCGCGACCGCCGTCGAGGCCGTCCGCAACCTCGACCTGGAGGTGCACGCGGCCGAGGTCCTTGCCCTGCTCGGGCCCAACGGCGCCGGCAAGACCACCACCGTCGAGATGTGCGAGGGCTTCGCGCGCCCGGACGAGGGCACCATCGAGGTGCTCGGACTGAACCCGGTCACCGACAACGCCCGGCTGCGCGCCCGCATCGGCGTGATGTTGCAGGGCGGCGGCGGCTACCCGGCGGCGCGGGCCGGGGAGATGCTCAACCTGGTGGCGTCCTACGCCGCCGATCCCCTGGATCCGGCATGGCTGCTGGACACCCTGGGCCTGACCGACGCCGCCCGCACGACCTACCGGCGGCTGTCCGGCGGCCAGCAACAGCGGCTAGCGCTGGCGTGCGCGCTGGTCGGCCGCCCGGAGCTGGTGTTCCTCGACGAACCCACCGCCGGCATGGACGCGCACGCGCGGCTGCTGGTGTGGGAGCTCATCGACGCGCTGCGGCGCGACGGGGTGACGGTGCTGCTCACCACCCACCAGCTCAAGGAGGCCGAAGAACTCGCCGACCGGCTGGTCATCATCGACCACGGGGAAACGGTCGCGGCGGGCACGCCGACGGAGCTGATGCGCGCCGGCGCGAAGGATCAGCTGCGGTTCAGCGCGCCGCCGCGGCTCGACCTGTCGCTGCTGTCGTCGGCCCTGCCGGAGGACTACAAGGCGACCGAGGTGACGCCCGGCGAGTACCTGGTCGAGGGCCCGGTCGACCCGCAGGTGCTGGCGACCGTCACCGCGTGGTGCGCCCAGATCGACGTCCTCGCCACCGACATGCGCGTCGAACAACGCAGCCTCGAGGATGTGTTCCTCGACCTCACCGGCAGGAAGTTGCGGCAGTGACCGAATCGAATGTCTTCCCGCCGGGCACCTTCTCCCCCGACCCGCGACCGAACGCGGTGTCGAAGATGCTGGCCGCCCAGTTCGGGCTGGAGCTCAAGCTCCTGCTGCGCAACGGCGAGCAGCTGCTGCTCACCATGTTCATCCCGATCACGCTGCTGGTCGGGCTCACGCTCCTACCGTTCGGCGAGTTCGGCCACAACCGTGCCGCCACATTCGTGCCCGTCATCATGGCGCTGGCGGTGATCTCCACCGCGTTCACCGGGCAGGCGATCGCCGTGGCGTTCGATCGCAGGTATGGGGCGCTGAAACGGCTCGGGGCCACCCCGCTGCCGGTGTGGGGCATCATCGCCGGCAAGTCCCTGGCCGTGATCACGACGGTGTTCCTGCAGTCGATCATCCTGGGCGCCATCGGGTTTGCGCTCGGCTGGCGGCCCGCCCCGGCCGCGCTGGCATTGGGCGCGGCGGTGATCGCGCTGGGCACCGCGGGCTTCGCGGCGCTGGGGCTGTTGCTCGGCGGCACGCTGCGCGCCGAGATCGTGCTGGCCGTCGCCAACCTGATGTGGTTCGTGTTCGCCGGGCTCGGCGCACTGACCGTCGAAACGCGGATGATCCCGGCCTCGGTGAAATGGCTGTCCCGGCTCACCCCGTCCGGGGCGCTGACCGAGGCCCTCTCGCGGGCGATGGCGTTGTCGGTGGACTGGTTCGGCGTCGTGGTGCTGGCGGTGTGGGGCGCGCTGGCGGCGCTGGCCGCGCTGCGGTGGTTCCGGTTCACCTGACGCGCGTGGGAGTTCGCGACACATGAACCGCGCACACGAAACGCCGGCGCGGATGTGCGTCGTTTATGTCTCGCCGACTTGGGCCGACGCCAGGGCTTACTACAGACCGTAGTTTTCGGTGGCCTACGATCGGGCCGTGGGACGAGCGCTGATGCGGTTGGTGGATCTGCTGCCCGACCCCGGCCTGCGCGCCCAGCGGCTGATCGCCGCGCTCGTCATCCTCACCCAGGGCGGCATCGCCGTCACCGGCGCGATCGTCCGCGTCACCGCATCGGGGCTGGGCTGCCCCACCTGGCCGCAGTGCTTCCCCGGCAGCTTCACCCCCGTCGCGCACGCCGAGGTGCCGCGCGTGCACCAGGCGGTCGAGTTCGGCAACCGGGTGTTCAGCATCGGGGTGGTGATCGCCGCGGCGCTGGCGGTGCTGGCCGTGACGCGGGCGCGGCGGCGCAGTGAGGTGCTGCTGTATGCGTGGCTGATGCCGGCGTCGACGGTCGTGCAGGCGGTGATCGGCGGCATCACCGTGCGCACCGGCCTGCTCTGGTGGACGGTGGCCATCCACCTGCTGACGTCGATGGCAATGGTGTGGCTCTCGGTGCTGCTCTACGTCAAGGTCGGCGAGCCTGACGGCGACGGTGCCGGCGCGGTCCGCCCGCTGGTGGCCCGGCCACTGCGCGCGCTGACGGCATTGACCGGCGTGAACCTTGCCGCGGTCCTCGTGACGGGCACGCTGGTGACGGCCGCCGGCCCGCACGCGGGCGACCGCAGCGCCAGCCGGACGGTCCCGCGACTCAGGATCGAGATCGAGACGCTGGTGCACGCGCATTCGTCGCTGCTGGTCGCCTACCTGGCGCTGCTGGTGGGACTGGGCTTCGGGCTGCTGGCCGTGCACGCCGCCCGGCCCATCCTGCTGCGCCTCGGCGTGCTCGTCGCCCTGGTGTGCGCGCAGGCCGCCGTCGGCACCGCGCAGTACTTCACGGGGGTGCCCGCCGCCCTGGTCACGCTCCACGTGGCGGGAGCCGCCGCCTGCACGGCGGCCACCGCCGCGCTATGGGCCTCGATGCGGGAGCGGACCCAGCCCCAGCCGCTCGAGGGCTGACTCGACGGCCAGCGCAAAGCCCCGCTGGGCCCGGTCGCGGGCCGCGGCGTCCAATCGCCGCCAACCCAGCGACGGCGCGACAAGATCGAGGCTCACCAGCCGTCCCCCGCTGACGTCGGCCCGCGCGTAAAGCAGCTCGGCCGCATCGACTCCGGCCCGTTCGGCGGCCGCCGCCGTGGCCGCCGAACCCAGATCCCACAGCTCGAAGTCGGGCTGGACCGGCCCCGTGCCGTCGAACGCGTGCGAGGGGGCGCCGCCGAAGAAGATCAACGCCGTCCGGCTTCCCGGCTCACCTCGCCCCGTCGGCACACCGGCACTCTCGAGGTCGCGCAGGTACCGCTCGTCCAGATTCCACGCGACGACGGCGGGCGGGTTCAGCAGGTTCCGCACGCGAGTGGTCCACGCCAGGAACCCGGCGCAGTCGCGGGCGGCGCGCAGGATCACCAGATCCGCTTCGGTGGTGCGAGGATCGTCCCAGGGCAGCCAGCGGGCGTGCAGGCCATGGCGCCGAAGCGCACCCACCAGTCCGGCGTCGTCCGCGTCGGCGGTCCCCGCCAGCACGATGCGGGGATGGAAGACGTCCGGGCGGGCGAGCTTCATGCCCGGGCATGATATCCACATGCATGCAATCGAAGTCGGTGAAACCGGCGGTCCAGAGGTCCTGAGCTACGTCGACGCCCCCGAACCCGCACCCGGGCCGGGCGAGGTGCTGATCAAGGCCGAGGCGATCGGCGTCAACTACATCGACACCTACTTCCGGTCCGGGCAGTACCCGCGGGAGCTGCCGTTCATCCTCGGCTCGGAACTGTGCGGCACCGTCGCCGCCACGGGCGAGGGCGTCGACGGCTTCCGGGAGGGCGACCGCGTCGTCAGCGCCGCCGCGACCGGCGGATACGCCGAATACGCCAACGCCCCAGCCACTTTGACCGCGCACGTGCCGGAGGATGTGACGTCGGAGGTGGCGGCGTCGGTGCTGCTGAAGGGCCTCACCGCGCACTACCTGCTGAAGTCGGTTTATCCGGTGCAGGCCGGCGACACCGTGCTGGTGCACGCCGGCGCCGGCGGCGTGGGACTGATCCTCACGCAGTGGGCCACGCTGCTGGGCGCCCGGGTGATCACGACGGTCTCCACGCCGGAGAAGGCGCGCGCGTCGCGAAAGGCGGGCGCCGCCGAGGTGCTCGACTACCCGGAGGACGCCGAGGAGTTCGGCAAGCGGATCCGCGAGCTCACCGGCGGCGACGGCGTGGCGGCCGTGTACGACGGCGTCGGCGCCACCACCTTCGACGCCAGCCTGGCCAGCCTCGCCGTCCGCGGCACCCTGGCGCTGTTCGGCGCGGCCAGCGGCCCCGTTCCGCCGTTCGATCCGCAACGCCTCAACGCGGCGGGATCGGTGTACCTGACCCGGCCGTCGCTGGCCTACTTCGTCCGCAGCGGCCAGGAGTTCGGCTGGCGCTCGGAGGAATTGTTCGACGCGATCCGCGGCGGGGACATCACGATCGAGGTCGGCGGCCGGTACCCGCTCGCCGAGGCGGCCCGGGCCCACCGGGACCTGGAGGGCCGTAAGACCACCGGCTCGATCGTGCTGCTGCCTTAGCCGTCGGGAGGTGGGTCGGGCTGCCAGGTGCCCGGCACCATCGGCACCGTCGGCCCGCCCCCGAACGCGTCACCCGAAAGCACGGTCAGGCCGGCCGCCCGCGCGGTGCCCTGGTCGACCGTTCCGGTGAACCCCAGCGGTCCCCCGCCGTGGTCGGAGGCCTCCGACGGGGAGTCGTCGGGGTCCACATCCGCGAATTCATCCGCGAAGCCCCGCATGGGCTCGTCCTGCTGCCGTCTTTTCCGACGCCTCCGCCGTTCCGCCGCCGCGGCGGTGACCGCGACGCTGTCCTGCTCACGCGCCCGCGCCCGCGCGCTCACGGCGGCGGACGTGGTGTGCCCCGTATCGAAGCCGGTGCCCGGGCCGCCGCCGACCGCGTACGGGAAGAACCCCGGGGTGGCGGGCGCCGCCGGTGACGGCGGCGCCGAACCGGCGACGGTGCCCGCCGCGGTCGCCGGTGTCGCCGGGGTGCCGGTGCCGACGGCGCCGGCGAGCGTCGGGGCCGGCGCGATCGCCGGGACCACATGGGACACCGCCGCGACGGGTGCCAGCACCGGCGCGACCGCGGGCACGGATGCCACCGGCAGCGCCGCCAGGGCGGCGACCGCCGCCACGCTGGCCGCCGCGGCGGCGGGCAGCGTCGAGAGCGTGGACAGCAGCGGCGACAGGGCGATCGCGATGGCCGTCAGCGGGTGCAGCGCCAGGTACGCCGCCACCTGGAGCGGCGTGAGGCCGCCGAGGTACTGGAGCAGCAGCACCGGATTGGTCAGCAGCAGCTGGACGAACGAGTGCAGGTCCTGGGCGTAGGACAGGTACCGCGTCACCCAGTAGACGGGCGTCAACGGGTTGGTGTAGCTCAGGTAGGGAATCCCGTTGATGGTGCCGCTGCCCGGGTCCCAGTTCAGCCCGAATGCGGCGAGAATCTGCTGCTGAATGTCCTGCAGCGGATTGGTGGCGGACGCGGCCTGCGCTGCCGACTTCAGGATCTGCGGCGCCGGGGGCGACTTCGGGGTGGCGGCCACCGCCGCGTCCGAAACCGCTTGGTAGGTCGCCATCGAGGTCGCGGCCTGGATCCACATCCGGGCATAGTCCGCCTCGTTGAGGGCCAGCGGAATGGTGTTGACGCCGAAGAAGTTGGTCGCCGTCAGCACCGCGTGGACGGCGTGGTTGGCGGCCAGCTCGGCGAGCGTCGGCATGGCGGCAAGCGCCGCCGCGTACGCCGTGCCCGCCGCCTCGTGTTGGGTTGCCGCGGCGGCGCTGTCGGCCCCGGCCCGGGCCAGCCAGGCCAGGTACGGCAGGTGCGCCGCGACGTACGACGAGGCGCTGGGCCCCTCCCAGGAGCCCGCCTGCACCGACGCCAGCAGGGCGCCGAGTTCGTCGGCGGCCGAGGCGTATTCGGCGCTGAGTGAGCTCCAGGCGCCGGCCGCCGCGAACAACGACGCCGGTCCCGGACCGCTACTCAACAATGCCGAATGCACCTCTGGCGGCGAAGCCATCCAGATGGGTGCGGCCATCGTCAGCCCGGCGCAGATGGATGGCCGACACCCGGTAGGGAGCAACAGGAGCGGCCCGGTCCTTGGGTAACGACATGCAACGTCATGCCAGACAACTCCTTCCCCGCCGCGAATGGCCAGCTATTACAGGGAAGATCCGATCTCAGGACGCGGGATGCCGCAACCGGGCCTTCCCGGGGCGCGGAACCCCCGCCGGAGGCGACGTGAGCCTTGTTGTGTTGCGGTACTTGAGGATTCGGCGGCCAAACGAGAGCCGCCGGGCCCGCGCCGGCTTTTACTCGCGCTAATTCAGAACAGGTGGGGCAGCGCGATGGCCGAGTCGACCGCCAGCGCGCAGAACACCACCGCCAGGTAGTTGTTCGACTGCAGGAACAGGCGCAGCGGCTTGACCGGCTCGCCGGCGCGCACCCCGGCGTACAGCTGGTGGGCCATCGCCAGGAACCACACCCCGGCCACCACCGCGACCGCCGCGTACAGCCAGCCGGTGGCCAGCGCCAGCGCCAGCGTCGCCAGCACGGTCAGCCAGGTGTAGATCAGGATCTGCTTGGTGACCTGCCGTTCGGTCGCCACGGCCGGCAGCATCGGCACGCCCGCCGCCTTGTAGTCGTCCTTGTAGCGCATCGCGAGCGCCCAGGTGTGCGGCGGCGTCCAGAAGAAGATGACCGCGAACATCACCAGCGCCGGCCAACCGATGGTGCCGGTGACGGCCGACCAGCCGATCATCACCGGCATGCAGCCGGCCGCGCCGCCCCACACCACGTTCTGCGACGTGCGGCGCTTGAGGAGCAGCGTGTAGACGAACACGTAGAAGGCGACGGTCGCCATGGCCAGCAGCCCCGACAACAGGTTCGTCGTCCGCCAGAGCCAGAAGAACGACGCCGCCGTCAGCAGCAGGCCGAACACGAGGGCGTTGCGCGTCGGGACGGCCGCGCGCGCCAGCGGCCGGCGCGCGGTCCGCTTCATCACCTTGTCGATGTCGGCGTCGGCCACACAGTTCAGCGTGTTGGCGCCGCCGGCGGCCAGCATCCCGCCGATCAACGTGTTGACGATCAGCAGCGGATGCACGGCGCCGCGCTGCGCGAGCAGCATGGCGGGGATGGCGGTAACGAGCAGCAGTTCGATGACCCGTGGCTTGGTCAGCGCCAGGTAGGCCAGCAGCGTGCCCTGAACACGACCCGGCAGCCGGGTCGGTGATCCGCTCGGCGCGACGCGCCCGCGAACGCTCACGCAATAACTCCTCGGGGTCGCAGCGGGGCGCAGCACTACTACGCACGATGGTAGACCGCGCGCCGACGGCCGCCCGCCCGCAGGGTCCTCAACGACGATTCTTCCGAGAAATCCGAACGGAATGCAAAACGCCGGCAACGAACGCGTTACGTCGGTCATTTTCACAACCGCCCGGCGCGGGTACCCGAAAACCTGCACTGCATTAGCCGGCACTCCCGCACTAGGGTGGGATTCGATCACCTCGATGACCCAAGGAACTGAGTCTGTGACGACACTCGACGAGATCTCCACGCTGACCCAACCGCACCACCCGGACGACTGGACCGAGATCGACTCCGCGGCCGTCGACACCATCCGGGTGCTGGCCGCCGACGCGGTGCAGAAGGTGGGCAACGGCCACCCCGGCACGGCGATGAGCCTGGCGCCGCTGGCCTACACCCTGTTCCAGCGCACGATGCGCCACGATCCCGGCGACACCCACTGGCTGGGCCGCGACCGATTCGTCCTGTCCTGCGGCCACAGCAGCCTGACGCTGTACCTGCAGCTCTACCTCGGCGGCTTCGGCCTGGAGCTGTCCGACATCGAGTCGCTGCGCACCTGGGGATCCAAGACGCCGGGCCACCCGGAGTTCCGGCACACCACGGGCGTCGAGATCACCACCGGCCCGCTCGGCCAGGGTCTGGCCTCGGCCGTGGGAATGGCGATGGCCTCGCGCTACGAGCGCGGCCTTTTCGACCCGGATGCCGCGCCGGGCACCAGCCCGTTCGACCACTTCATCTACGTCATCGCCTCCGACGGCGACATCGAAGAGGGCGTGACCTCCGAGGCATCGTCGCTGGCCGCGGTGCAGCAGTTGGGCAACCTCATCGTGTTCTACGACCACAACGAGATCTCGATCGAGGACGACACCAACATCGCCCTCTGCGAGGACACCGCCGCGCGCTACGAGGCCTACGGCTGGCACGTCCAGCGGGTCGAGGGCGGCGAGAACGTCGTCGGCATCGAGGAGGCGATCGCCAACGCCAAGGCCGTCACCGACCGGCCGTCGTTCATCGAGTTGCGCACCATCATCGGCTACCCCGCGCCCAAGCTGATGAACACCGGCAAGGCGCACGGCGCGGCGCTCGGCGACGAGGAAGTGGCCGCCGTCAAGCGCGAGCTGGGCTTCGACCCGGACAAGAAGTTCGAGGTCCGCGACGACGTCATCGCCCACACCCGCAAGCTGGTGGACCGCGGCAAGGAAGCGCACGAGAAGTGGCAGGCCGACTTCGACGCCTGGGTGCAGCGCGAACCCGACCGCAAGGCATTGCTCGACCGCCTGACCGCAGAGAAGCTGCCCGAGGGCTGGGACGCCGACGTCCCGACCTGGGAGCCCGGCTCCGACGCGGTGGCCACCCGCAAGGCGTCCAACGAGGTGCTCAACGCGGTGGGACCGAAGCTGCCGGAGCTGTGGGGCGGTTCGGCCGACCTGGCCGGCAGCACCAACACCACCATCAAGGGCGCCGACTCCTTCGGCCCGCCGTCGATTTCGACCAAGGAGTACACCGCCCACTGGTACGGCCGCACCCTCCACTTCGGCATCCGCGAACACGCGATGGGCGCGATCCTGTCCGGCATCGTGCTGCACGGGCCGACCCGGGCCTACGGTGCCACCTTCTTGCAGTTCTCCGACTACATGCGCCCCGCCGTGCGGCTCGCCGCGCTGATGGACATCGACACGATCTACGTGTGGACGCACGACTCGATCGGCCTCGGCGAGGACGGCCCCACCCACCAGCCGATCGAGCACCTCGCGGCGCTGCGCGCGATCCCCAGGCTGTCGGTGGTGCGCCCGGCCGACGCCAACGAGACGGCCTACGCCTGGCGCACCGTACTGGCCCGCGGCAACGGCAGCGGCCCGGTTGGCCTGATCCTGACCCGCCAGGGGGTGCCGATCCTCGAGGGCACCAGCTTCGAGGGTGTCGAGCGCGGCGGGTACATCCTGGGCGACGACGGCGGACCGGAGCCCGACGTGGTGCTGATCGCGACCGGCTCGGAGGTACAGCTCGCGGTCGGGGCCCAGAAGTTGTTGGCGGACAAGGACATTGTCGCGCGAGTGGTGTCGATGCCGTGCGTGGAGTGGTTCGAGTCCCAGCCGGAGGAGTACCGCGACAGCGTGCTGCCCCCGTCCGTGTCGGCGAGGGTGGCCGTCGAGGCCGGCGTCGCGCAGAGCTGGCACAAACTGGTCGGTGACACCGGCAGGATCGTCTCGATCGAGCACTACGGAGAGTCCGCGGACTACAAGACCTTGTTCCGCGAGTTCGGCTTCACCGCCGAAGCCGTCGCTGCGGCCGCGGAGCAGGTCGTGGATAACTGAGAAAGGGTGGTTCACATGGCCGGTCAGAACCCTAACCTGGCGGCGCTGAGCGCCGCGGGCGTATCCGTGTGGCTGGATGACCTGTCGCGAGAACGGTTGCGGTCGGGCAATTTACAGGAGCTCATCGACACCAAGAGTGTCGTCGGCGTTACCACCAACCCGTCGATCTTCCAGAAGGCGCTCGCCGACAGCGACACCTACAACGACCAGATCGCCGAGCTGGCCGAGCGGGGCGCCGACGTGGACGCGACCATCCGCACCGTCACCACCGACGACGTCCGCAATGCGTGCGACGTGCTGAGGCCGCAGTGGGAGTCCTCCGACGGCGTCGACGGCCGGGTATCCATCGAGGTCGACCCGCGCCTGGCCGCCGAGACCGAGAAGACCACCGCGCAGGCCATCGAGCTGTGGAAGATCGTCGACCGCCCAAACCTGTTCATCAAGATCCCGGCGACAAAGGCCGGTATTCCGGCGATCACTTCGGTTCTGGCGGAAGGGATTTCGGTCAATGTCACATTGATCTTCTCCGTGGAGCGACACCGCCAGGTGATGGACGCCTACCTCGAGGGCCTGGAGAAGGCGCGTGAGGCCGGGCACGACCTGTCCAAGATCCATTCCGTGGCGTCGTTCTTCGTCTCCCGGGTGGACACCGAGGTGGACAAGCGACTCGAGAAGATCGGCTCCGAGGAGGCACTCGGGCTGCGCGGCCAGGCCGGTGTGGCCAACGCGCGCCTGGCCTACGCGGCCTACCAGGAGGTGTTCGAGGGCGGGAGCCGCTTCGAGGCGCTCAAGGGCGACGGGGCGCGCGTGCAGCGCCCGCTGTGGGCGTCCACCGGCGTCAAGAACCCCGACTACTCCGACACGCTCTACGTGACCGAGCTGGTCGCGCCCAACACGGTCAACACCATGCCCGAGAAGACGATCGACGCCGTCGCCGACCACGGTGAGGTCAAGGGCGACACCGTCACCGGCACCGCCGGCGCGGCCCAGGAGCTCTTCGACAAACTGGACGCGGTCGGCATCGACCTCACCGACGTCTTCAAGGTGCTGGAGAACGAGGGCGTCGACAAGTTCGTGGAGTCCTGGACCGAGCTGTTGGAGGAGACACAGAAGCAGCTGGATTCCGCCGACAAATGAGCCAGGGCAGAACCAAAACCTGGCACAACCCCCTCCGGGACAAGCGCGACAAGCGGCTACCCAGGATCGCGGGCCCGTGCGGCATGGTGATCTTCGGCGTCACCGGCGACCTCGCCCGCAAGAAGGTGATGCCGGCGATCTACGACCTGGCCAACCGGGGGCTGCTGCCGCCGACCTTCTCGCTCGTGGGATTCGCCCGGCGGGACTGGGACACCGAGGATTTCGGCGAGGTCGTCTACCAGGCCGTCAAGGAGCACTGCCGGACGCCGTTCCGGCAGGAGAACTGGGACCGGCTGGTCGAGGGATTCCGGTTCGTGAACGGGTCTTTCGATGACGACGACTCGTTCGGCCGGCTCGCCGAGACCCTGGACAAGCTGGACGCCGAGCGTGGAACCGGCGGCAACCACGCGTTCTACCTGGCGATCCCGCCCAAGTCGTTCCCCGTGGTGTGCGACCAGCTCGCGAAGTCGGGGCTGGCCCGCCCGCAGGGCGACAGGTGGAGCCGGGTGGTCATCGAGAAGCCGTTCGGCCACGACCTGCAGAGCGCGCAGGACCTCAACCGGGCCGTCAACGCCGTCTTCCCCGAGGAGGCCGTCTTCCGGATCGACCACTACCTCGGCAAGGAGACGGTCCGCAACATCCTGGCGCTGCGCTTCGCCAACCAGCTGTTCGACCCGGTCTGGAACGCCCACTACGTCGACCACGTCCAGATCACCATGGCCGAGGACATCGGGCTCGGCGGCCGGGCCGGCTACTACGACGGCATCGGCGCCGCCCGCGACGTCATTCAGAACCATCTGATGCAGCTGCTGGCGCTCACCGCGATGGAGGAGCCGGTCAGCTTCAACCCGCAATCGCTGCAGACCGAGAAGATCAAGGTGCTCTCGGCGACGCAGCTCGCCGAGCCGCTCGACGAGACCACCAGCCGCGGCCAGTACGCCGGCGGGTGGCAGGGCGGCCAGAAGGTGGTCGGCCTGCTCGACGAGGAGGGGTTCGCCAAGGACTCCAAGACCGAGACGTTCGCGGCCATCACGCTCGAGGTCGACACCCGGCGCTGGGCCGGGGTGCCGTTCTATCTGCGCACCGGAAAACGCCTGGGCCGCAGGGTGACCGAGATCGCGCTGGTGTTCAAGCGGGCGCCGCACCTGCCGTTCGACGCCACCATGACCGACGAGCTGGGCGCCAACGCGATGGTCATCCGGGTGCAGCCCGACGAGGGCGTCACCCTGCGGTTCGGCTCCAAGGTGCCGGGCACCGCGATGGAGGTCCGTGACGTCAACATGGACTTCTCCTACGGCTCGGCGTTCGCCGAGGAATCGCCCGAGGCCTACGAGCAGCTGATCCTGGACGTGCTGCTCGGTGAGCCGTCCCTGTTCCCGGTCAACGCGGAAGTCGAATTGGCTTGGCGGATCCTGGATCCCGTCCTCGACAACTGGGCGGCAGACGGCAAGCCCGAGCCGTACGAGGCCGGCACCTGGGGTCCGGAGTCGTCGTTCGAGATGTTGCGCCGCACCGGCCGGGAATGGCGGAGGCCCTAGATGATCGTCGATATGGAGGACACCACCACCACGGCCGTCAACAAGAAGCTCGAGGAGCTTCGGGAGAAGGCCGGTGCCGTCACGATGGGCCGGGTGCTGACCCTGCTCATCGCGCCGGAAAGCGAGGACGTGCTCGAGGATTCGCTCGAGGCGGCCAACAACGCCAGCCACGAACACCCCAGCCGGATCATCGTGACGATGCGGGGCAACCCGTACGCCGACGAGGCGCGCCTGGACGCTCAGCTGCGCGCCGGCGGTGACACCGGAGCCAGCGAGGTGGTGATCCTGAAGCTGTCCGGACTGCTCTCGAATCACGCCGCCAGCGTGGTCATCCCGTTCCTGCTGCCCGACATCCCGGTGGTGGCCTGGTGGCCGGACATCGCCCCCAAGAAGCCCGCGCAGGATCCGTTGGGCAAGTTGGCGATTCGCCGCATCACCGATGCCACCAACGGCATCGACCCGCTGACCGCGATCCGGAGCCGGCTCGACGGTTACACCGCCGGCGACACCGACCTGTGCTGGGCACGCATCACCTACTGGCGGGCGTTGCTCACCTCGGCCGTCGATCAGCAACCCCACGAACCGATCGAGTCGGCGCTGGTCTCGGGCCTGAAGAGCGAACCCGCGCTCGACGTCCTGGCGGGCTGGCTGGCCAGCCGGCTGGACTGCCCGGTCCGCCGCGCCGTCGGCGACCTGAAGGTCGAGCTGGCGCGCCAGAGCGAGACCATCACGCTCAGCCGGCCGCAGGACGGCAGGACGGCCACGCTCAGCCGGACCGCGAAGCCCGACGCGCTGGTTCCCTTGGCGCGCAGGGAAACCGGTGAATGTCTTGCCGAGGATCTGCGGCGACTGGACGCCGACGAGATCTATCTCTCGGCGCTGGAAGGAATTGAGAAGGTGCAGTACGTGTGAGCAGGGTCGTCGAGATATTTCCGGACAGTGAATCCTTGGTGGAGGCGGCGGCCCGTCGGCTCGTCGACACGATCCGGGCGGCCGTCGCGGCCCGTGACCGTGCGCTGATCGTCCTCACCGGCGGCAGCAATGGCATCGGGCTGCTGCGCTCCCTCGCGGGACACGACGTCGACTGGCCGAAGGTGCATCTGTTCTGGGGCGACGAACGCTACGTGCCCGAGGACGACGACGAGCGCAACGAGAAGCAGGCCCGTGAGGCGCTGCTCGACCGGGTCGACATCCCGTCGAGCCAGGTGCACCCGATGCCGGCCAGTGACGGCGAGTTCGGCACCGATCTCGTGGCCGCGGCCCTGGCGTACGAGCAGCTGCTGGCGGCCAACGCCGGGCCGGGTCACCCGGTGCCGAATTTCGACGTCCACCTGCTGGGGATGGGCCCGGAGGGCCACATCAACTCGCTCTTCCCCGATACCCCGGCCGTGCTGGAAACCACCCGGATGGTCGTCGCTGTCGAGGACTCCCCCAAGCCGCCGCCGCGGCGAATCACGTTGACGCTGCCGGCCGTTCAGCGGTCCCGCGAGGTGTGGTTGATGGTATCCGGTTCCGGCAAGGCGGAGGCGGCCGCCGCCGCCATCGGGGGCGCCCCGCCGGTCTCCATCCCCGCGGCCGGCGCCGTCGGGCTCGACACCACACTCTGGCTGCTCGACGAGGAGGCTGCGGCTAAACTTCCCGCCCGCCCGGGGTCATAATTGCGGTCATGGCAGACAGACCCGTGCGCGGCGGTCACGAGCGGAGTCGCATCAAGACCCTCACCCAGGCGGCGCTGAACGCCGACAAGACGGTCGAGCAGGTCGAGGACGTCCTCGACGGTCTGAGCCGGACGATGACCGAGCTGAACAGCTCGCTGTCGGCCCTCAACGCCACGGTCGAGCGCATGGAGAAGGGCCTGGACCACCTGGACGGCACGCTGTCCAGTCTTGATGATCTGGCGAGGCGGCTCGTCGGGCTGATCGAGCCGATGGAGGCGATCGTCCACCGCATCGACGACATGATGAGGATGGGCGAAACGATGATGACGCCGCTGTCGGCCACCGAACACGCGGTGCGCGGCATCCTCGACCGGTTGCGCAACCGCACCGTGCAGTGACGTCCGCCCGGCCCGATACGAGGAGCCCCGTCCGGGTTGGTACGCCTGGCGTACTGGACCGGCGCCGTGATGGTGGTGCCGCTGCTGGCGCCGAGCGTTGCCGGTGCGATGTTCGGCATCAACCACTTTTCGCCCGCCCGCCGATTACCGCTGCGCCGCCGGGTGGTGCGCGGCGCTGATGGCCGGCTGGACGGCGCCGCCGCACTGGCCCGTCACACGGTGGTCGTCGACGGGCCGGGCAACGGCTGACAGTCACATCCGGGTCGAGCGCGCCATCACGAAGCTGTACAGGCCGTAGGTGATGAGCCCCACGCCCGAGGCAATCAACAGCGACGCCCCGAATGGCTGCGCCCCAAGCGTTTTCAGCGCCCCGTCGAGCCCGGTGGCCTTCTTCGGTTCCGACCGGCAGGCAGCGACGACGACGAGCGCCCCCGTGGCGGCGATCACCACACCTTTGGCGACGTAGCCGGCCACGCCGAGCCGTCGCACCAGGTCACTCGACTTGCCCTCGAGGTCGTCGACGAAGCTCCGGCTGGCGCCTTTGTAGATGTGGTAGCCCCCGACCGCGACGATGACCAGGCCGGCGGCGATCAGCGCGGCGGTGCCCGCGGTGGTTTGCATCAGGCGCGCGCTGACGGTCGAGTTCTGCTGGTCGGCCGACCGCCCGGCGCCCCGCGCAAACCCGAAGGCGGAGTACGCGAATGCCAGGTACACCGCTGCCAGGCCGAAGGCTTTCGCCCGGTCCGACGCCGTCCACGTCGCGCCCTCCTTGCCGCGGTCGCTCGACCGGCCGAGCACCGTCTCGACGAGCCGCCAGAGGCTCATCGTCAGCAGGGCGCCGGCGGCGACCCAGAGCATAACCGGCCCGCCGGGCTTCCCCGCCAACGTGGCCAGCGCCCCGGTCTGGTCGGCGGTGCCACCGGCACCGAAGGCGATCCGGATGGCGAGGTAGCCCACGATCAGGTGCAGCAGCCCGTTCACGACGTAACCGGCGCGGGCCATCCGTTCGAAGACGCCGTTCTGGGCCAACTGTGCGGGGCCGACCGACGGCGCGTTGTCCGACATGGCCTACGAATGCCCGTCAGCCGCTGTTGCGTAACGCGCTCGCAAGCCCGTTCATGGTCAGCAGGATGCCCCGCTGCACCAGCTCGTCGTCGTCGCCCGAGCGGTAGCGCCGCAGCAGCTCGACCTGCAGGTGGTTGAGCGGCTCCAGATACGGGAAACGGTTGAACACCGAGCGCGCCAGCGCCGGGTTGTCGGCGAGCAGGTCGTCCTGACCGGTGATCAGCTTGTGCATCTCAATGGTGCGCCGGTGCTCGTCGACGATCTTGTCGAAAACCCGGTGCCGCAGCTCCTCGTCGGCCACCAGCTCGGCGTAGCGGGCCGCCAGTCCCAGATCGCTCTTGGCCAGCACCTGCGCCAGGTTGGACAGCACGCTGCGGAAGAAAGGCCACCGCTCGTAGAGCTCGTGCAGGGTCTTCACCCGCTCGGCCTCGCTCTCGGGTCCCTCCTTGATCCACTGCTCGAACGCGGACCCGGTGCCGTACCAGCCGGGCAGCATCACCCGCGACTGGCTCCAGGCCAGCACCCAGGGGATGGCGCGCAGGTCCGAGATCGACTCGGTGGGCTTGCGTGACGTCGGCCGGCTGCCGATGTTCAGCGAACCAATCTCGCTGACCGGCGTGGACTGCTTGAAGTACTCGACGAAACCCGGTGTGTCGTGCACTAATTCGGCGTAGGCGCGCTGCGCCAGCGTGGCCACCTCGTTGAGCACCGCGTAGGCCGGCTCCGCGGCGTCGCCCAGGCCCTCGACGTCCAGCAGCGTGGATTCCAGCGTCGCCGCGAGCAGACTCTCCAGGTTCCGCCGCGCCGTCTGCGGTTCGGCGTATTTGGCTGCGATCACCTCGCCCTGCTCGGTGAGCCGCAGCGAGCCACCCACCGCGCCCGGCGGCTGCGCCAGGATGGCCTGGTAGCTCGGGCCGCCGCCGCGACCGACGGTGCCGCCGCGACCGTGGAAGAGCCGCAACCGGATTCCCGTCTTGCGGGCAACATCGACCAGGGCCAGCTCGGCCCGGTAGACCGCCCAGCTGGAGGCCAGGTACCCGCCGTCCTTGTTCGAGTCGGAGTAGCCGAGCATCACCTCCTGGCAGCCGCCGCGGGCGTCGACCAGCGCCCGGTAGATGGGCAGCTCCAGCATCGCGTGCAGGATCTCCGCACCGTTGTGCAGATCGTCGATGGTCTCGAACAGCGGCGAAATGCCAACCGGTGCATACGGTTCGGGGCCGGCCGCGTCCAGCAGGCCCGCCTCTTTGAGCAGGATCGCGGTCTCCAGGACGTCCGAGACCGAGCGGCACATCGAGATCACGTAGTTGGGCACCGCGGCCGGCCCGTAGAGCTCGACGGCGCGCGTCGCGGCCTCCACGACGCCGAGCTCCGTGCGCGCCAGGTCGGACAGCGCCCCGCGGTCACCGACGAGTGGACGGCGGGTGCCGAGTTCGGCGGCCAGCAGCGCGACCCGCTCGTCCTCGGGCAGCGACCCGTAGTCGTCGTGCACGCCCGCCCAGGCCAGCAGCTCGCCGACCACCTCCTCGTGCACGTCGGAGTTCTGCCGCATGTCCAGGCCGCTGAGGTGAAACCCGAAGACACGGACGCCTTCTCGCAGCAGCGCCAGGCGATCGTCGGCGAGCAGCGCGCTGCCGTGGCGGCGCAGGGAGGCGTCGATCGTGTCCAGGTCGGCCTGCAGCTCCGACGGCGCGGCGTACGGGGGCAGGCCCAGGTCGAGCTCGTGCTGGGGCTGCCGGTCCAAGATCTCGGCGGCGGTCGCGGTGAGCCGGCCGCGGATCACCCGCAATGCCCGCCGATAGGGCTCGTCGGCGCGGGCCTTCTCCTGGCAACCGCCGGCCAGCTCGGCCAGCTCGTCGGTGACGGACACCAGCCGCGCCGACATCGTCAGCTCCTGCTCGAGCGCGGTGAGCTCGAGCAGGTAGTGCGACAGGGCGGTGTGGGCCGCCCTCTCGGTGGCCTGGCGGACCACATCGGCCGTCACGTTCGGATTCCCGTCGCGGTCACCGCCGATCCAGGAGCCCGGCTGCAGGATCGGCCCGGGCAGCAGGTCGGCGTCGGGCCAGCGGGTGCGCAGCGCGTCGCGCACCTCGGCGTTCACCTGCGGGATGACCTTGAAGAACGCGGCGGGGTAATACCGCAGGCCGACCTCGATCTCGTCGGTGATCTGCAGCCGAGACAGCCGGATCAGCGCGGTCTGCCACAGCGTGAGCACCTGGCGGCGCAACTCGGACTCGATGTTGCGGCCGTGGTCGGTCTCGGTGTGGCCCTCGGCGTGCAGCCGCATCAACTGGGTGATCCGATGCTGGGTGACGAAGACGGTGCGCCGGCGGGTCTCGGTGGGGTGGGCGGTGATCACCGGCGACACCAGGGCGCCCCTCAGCGCGTCGGCGACCGTGGCCGAATCCAGCTCCGCGCTGTCGAGTTTCGCGTACGTCGCGGCCAGGCTGCTGTCCTGCGGCGGGTCGCCGGCCTCGACGTGGATGGCGCGCCGGCGCTCCCGGTGGATGTCCTCGGCCACGTTGGCCAGCAGCGCGAAGTGGCTGAACGCCCGGATGACGGGGATCGCCCGGTGGATGTCGATGCCGTCGAACATCCGCGCCAGCTCGGACCGGTCGATCTCGGAGCGGCGCACCCGGAAGGACTCCACCCGGGCCCGCTCCACGAGGTGGAACACCTCGTCGCCGTTCTGCTCGCGGACGGTGTCCCCCAAAATGGCGCCCAGCAGCCTGATGTCGGCCCGCATCGGCTCGGTGGCCTCGCGGCCCACCTGGGTCCGTTGAACGGCGCCAATCGGTTCCAGCGCGGTGTCAGAAACCTCAACCATGGGTTCCAGTATCGGGGCGCGGCGCCCGGCGCGCCCGTTGGCCGGTCAGCGGTACTTGATCAGCAGGGCTACGCCGATGATGGATACCAGCCAGATGCCGGTGATGAACAGCGTGAGCCGGTCGAGGTTCTTCTCCACCACGGTTGACCCGGACAGGCTGGACTGGACGCCGCCGCCGAACAGGGTCGACAGGCCGCCGCCCTTGGCGCGGTGCAGCAGCACCAGCAGCACCACGAGGATGCTGGTGACCACCAGGGTGATCTGCAGGGCCAATTCCATGAGCGAGAGCCTACCGGTGCAATAGCGCCGTCACGGCAGCGGCCCGCCGGCCGCGATCGCCGCGAGGGTCGCGAACTGCTCCCCGTCCAGGGAGGCTCCGCCGACCAGAGCGCCGTCGATGTCGTCGCGCGCGACGATCTCCCCGACGTTCTTGGCGTTGACCGAGCCGCCGTAGAGCACCCGCACGCTGTCGGCGACCTGCGGCGAGGCCAGCTCGCCCAGCCCCTTGCGGATGGCCGCGCAGACCTCCTGGGCGTCGGCCGCGCTGGCGACCCGCCCGGTGCCGATGGCCCAGACGGGCTCGTAGGCGATGACGACCTTGCCGATCTGCTCGCCCGACAGGCCGGCCAGCGAGCCGCGCAGCTGCTCCTCGCAGTGGGCGACGTGGTCGCCCGCCTCGCGGACGTCCAGGTGCTCGCCGATGCAGACGATGGGGGTCAGTTCGTGCTTGAGGGCGGCGGCGGCCTTGGCGGCCACCAGCGCGTCGTCCTCGTTGTGATAGGTGCGCCGCTCGGAGTGGCCGACCACGACGAAGCTGCAGCCCAGCTTGGCCAGGAAGAGCCCGCTGATGTCACCGGTGTAGGCGCCCGAGTCGTGCTGGGACAGGTCCTGGGCGCCGTAGGTCAGCCGCAGCTTGTCGCCGTCGACCAGGGTCTGCACGCTGCGCAGGTCGGTGAACGGCGGCAGCACCGTGACGTCGACCTTGTCGTAGTACTTGTCCGGCAGCGCGAACGCGATCTTCTGCACCAGCGCGATCGCCTCGAAGTGATTGAGGTTCATCTTCCAGTTGCCGGCGATCAGTGGCTTGCGGCTCACGCGTTCCCTCCGTCTGGCTGGGGCTCACCGAGGACCTCGATGCCGGGCAGCGTCTTGCCCTCGAGGTATTCGAGCGACGCCCCCCCGCCGGTGGAGATGTGCGAGAAGTCACCCTCGGGGATGCCGAGGGCGCGCACCGCGGCCGCGGAGTCGCCGCCGCCTACCACGCTGAAGGCACCCTTGCCGGTGGCCGCGGCGACCGCCTCGGCGACGCCCTTGGTGCCGGTGGCGAACGCCGGGAATTCGAACACGCCCATGGGGCCGTTCCAGAAGATGGTCTTGGCGTTGGCCAGCAGCGCGGCGAACCGCTTGACCGATCCCGGGCCGATGTCGAGGCCCATCCGGTCCTCCGGGATGGCGTCGGCGGCGACGATCTCCGGCGGGGAGTCGGCGGCGAACTCCTGGGCCACCACGATGTCCACCGGGAGGCGCAGGACGTCGTGATAGGTGTCCAGCAGCCGGCGGCAGGTGTCGATCATCTCGGTTTCCAGCAGCGACTTGCCGACCGATAAGCCTTGCGCGGCAAGGAATGTGAAGCACATGCCGCCACCGATGACGATGCTGTCGGCCTTGGTCGCCAGCTGCTCGATGACACCCAGCTTGTCGGACACCTTCGAGCCACCCAGGACCACCGCGTACGGCCGCTCCGTCGAACTGGTCAACTGCTGGAGCACCCGCACCTCGGCGCCGACCAATTTCCCGGCGTAGTGCGGCAGCAGGGTGGCCACGTCATACACCGAGGCCTGCTTGCGATGCACCACCCCGAAGCCGTCGGAGACGAAAGCGCCGCCGGGCGAGACCAGTTCGGCGAGCTGGCGGGCCAGCGCCAGGCGCTCGCCGTCGTCCTTGCTGGTCTCGCGCGCGTCGAAGCGGATGTTCTCCAGCAGCAGGATGTCGCCGTCGGTGAGCCCCTCGGCGCGGGCCAGGGCGTCGGTCCCGACGACGTCACCGGCCAACTGGACATGTTGGCCGAGCCGCTCGCCGAGCGCGGCGGCGACCGGGGCCAGCGACAGCCTCGGGTCGGGCCCGTTCTTCGGCCGGCCCAGGTGCGCCGTGACCACCACCTTGGCGCCAGCGTCGAGCAGCGCCTTCAGCGTCGGCACCGAGGCGGTGATGCGCCCGGGGTCGGTGATCTTCCCGTCGTCGAGCGGCACGTTGAGGTCCGAGCGCACCAGCACGCCGCGACCCGAAACGCCTTCGGCCAGAAGGTCGTCGAGAGTGTGGATCGACACGGCTCTACAGCGACTTGCCGACCAGCGCGACCAGGTCGATGAGGCGGTTGGAGTAGCCCCACTCGTTGTCGTACCAGGAGACGACCTTGGTCTGGTTGTCGATCACCTTGGTCAGGCCGGAATCGAAGATCGAGCTGTGCGGGTCGGTGACGATGTCGCTGGAGACGATCGGCGCGTCGTAGTACTTGAGGATGCCCTTGAGTCGACCCTCGGCGGCGGCCTTGAACGCCGCGTTGATCTCGTCGACCCCGGCGGCCTTGGACAATTCGGCGGTGAGGTCGGTCACCGAGCCCGTCGGGATCGGCACCCGCAGCGCATACCCGTCGAGCTTGCCCTTCAACTCGGGCATCACCAGCCCGATCGCCTTGGCCGCGCCGGTAGAGGTCGGAACGATGTTCAGCGCCGCCGCCCGCGCGCGCCGGAGGTCCTTATGCGGCCCGTCCTGCAGGTTCTGGTCCTGGGTGTAGGCGTGGATCGTGGTCATCAGGCCCCGCACGATGCCGAACTCGTCGTGCAGCACCTTCGCCAGCGGCGCAAGGCAGTTCGTCGTGCACGACGCGTTGGAGATGATGTTCTGGCTGCCGTCGTACTTGTCCTCGTTGACGCCCAGCACGATGGTGATGTCCGGGTCGGTGGCCGGCGCGGAGATGATGACCTTCTTGGCCCCGGCGTCCAGGTGCCCCTTGGCCTTCGCGGCGTTGGTGAACAGACCCGTGGACTCCACCACCACGTCGACGCCGAGGTCGCTCCATGGCATCGCCGCCGGGCCCTCCCGGACCTCCAGCGCCTTGATCCTGCGGTCGCCGACCACGATGGTGTCCTCGCCGTCGAGGCTCACGTCGAAGGGCAGCCGGCCCAGGATCGAGTCGAATTTCAGCAGATGCGCCAGCGTGTGGTTGTCGGTGATGTCGTTGACCGCGACCACCTCGACGTCGGCCCCGGCACTGCCGGGACCCTCCTCCTGTTGAGCCAACAGGGCCCGGTAAAAGTTGCGGCCGATTCGACCGAAGCCGTTGATGCCTACCCGGACCGTCACTTTGCTCTCCCTGTCTTCCATTGTTAGCTGATAAGCGCTTGCTTTCAGCCTAGATCAGTGACCGGCACCACTGCTCCGCTGGTTCCGGGCCCGGCCACGGCGCCCCGGGTCACCGGAGCGTGACTCCTTTGTATCGGTTGCATAAGTGCCCCAACTGTCGCGCGTCCAATAGCGGGAACCGGCCCTACATTCGACACGAAGCGCGGTACGGCTGTGCGGAAACTGCTGCACCGATTGATCGCCCACATACGAAAGTGCTGAAGGAGTCGACGTTCATGACCGTCTTTGATCGGTTGAACATCAAAGTAGGTGCCATCGCCGGATTGTGCGGGGCCGCTGCTGTGGCGTTGAGCCCCGACGCGGCCGCCGCCCCGCTGAAAACCGGCGGTTACGCGTGCATGCAAGGGCAGGCGGGCGACATCGCGGCGCCGGTGGCCGGCGGACCCGGGTTGGCCGGCGGAGCAGCGGCTGCCGGCGCTGCGGGAGCGGCCGCGCCGGTGTGCACGGCCGGCGCTCCGGTCACCGACATGGCCGGTGTTCCCCTCGCCGTTCCCGGCCCGATCCCCGTGGTCCCGGCGGGTGTCCCCCTGATTCCGCTCGGGCCGCCCATACCGCCCGTGCCGGTGCCACTGGCCGCGCCCCCACTCCCGATCGTGCCGGCCGGCGCCCCCCTGGTCGCGCTGGCAGGCGGCCCCCTGGACGGCGTGCCGGCCGGCGCCCCGATCATCGACATGGCCGGCACGGCCAAGGACGCGCCGACCGGTCCGCCGCCCGCGGGCGGCCCCGTTCCCGGTCAGCCGTTGCCCGCCGGGCCCGGTCACTGACGGACCGATCCGCTTCCGAACGAATCGGACCCGCTGGGCAAATCCCAGCGGGTCCTTTTCGTATCCGTTTCGTCGTAGGCCCGGCTATTCGTGGGCTATTCCTCCACGATCACGGGGTCGCCGATGTTGACCGTGTTGAAGTACCACTCCGCGTCGGCGGGGCTGAGGCTGATGCAGCCGTGGCTGACGTTCTCCAGCCCGAGCGAATTGATGGCCCACGGGGCCGAATGAACGAAAAGGCCGTGGCCGGTGATCCGTACGGCGTAATCCACCGGGATCCGGTAGCCGTCGGGATCATCGACGGGGATCCCGACGCTGCTCGAGTCCATGATTATCGTGCGTTCCTTGGACAGCACCGTGTAAGAGCCGACCGGCGTCGGGTATTCGGGCCTACCCATCGAGGCGGGCAGCACGCCCTCTTCTCCCCAGTGCGGGCGGTGGTGCGGCGCCGGGAGTGAAGGCGGCGGCCCCGCGTCGACCCCGTCCACGCTCACCCGGAACGTGTGCTCCGAGATGCTGGCCACGCCCACCACGGCCGGGCCCGTCTCGAAGCTGGTGGCCAGGCCACCCACCGAAAGGGCTACCGTCCCGTGCGCGGGCCAGAACCGGTCGGGAACCCACTGCACCACGTCGTTGGCGAGCCATTCGAACTTGCCCGTCATCGCGGGCACCGATCGGACGTCAAGGGCGCGTTCGGCGGCGTGCCGGCTGGCCGCATTGGCCATGGGCTCCCCGAACTTCACGACCACGGGGTGCGCCACACCCACGACCGCGCCCGACGCCGGTAGCACCGACGAGATCGCCGACCCATACGACTGGTTCGCCGCCGCCAGGTTCACCCCGGCCGGCTTTGCCACCACGCTGGCACCGATCACGCTCACCGCAAGAAGACACCGCACAACCGCACGCATGGCCCCAATTCCTGTTTACTGACGTCGTTAACTGACATCGTTGCAATAGTGATGGTATGGGGGCGTGACCTGCGGAACTCAAAGGGCGCGTTAGCAATTCGGTCAAGGGTGCGTCACGGTTCGGCCACGGCCGTTTGGACCGGCGGTACGGTGACGTCAGCGGTCGCCGCGCTTGCGCAGCCACCGTAACGCGGACTCGGCGGCGTAGTAGCCACACAACCCGTGAATGCCCGCGCCGGGCGGTGCGGACTGCGAACACAGATAGACACCCGGCACGCCGAGCGTGTACGGGTTGACGGCGATCCGGGGGCGGAAGAGGACCTGCAACCGGTCGTTGGCGCCGCCGATGATGTCCCCGCCGATGAAGTTGGGGTTGTACGCCTCCAGGTCGGCGGTGCCCCTGCTGACGGTCGCCACCACGCGGTCGCGGAAACCCGGCGCAAACCGCTCGATCTGGTCCACGACGGCGACGGTGGCATCTCCGGTGTAGCCGAACGGCACGTGCGCGTACGCCCAGATCGGGTTGATGTTCCCCGCCGAGCGCGACGGGTCGGCCAGGTACTGCTGCCCGACGAGCACGAACGGCCGCTCGGCCATCTTGCCTTGGGCCCGTTGACGTTCCGTACCGGCGACCTCGGCGAACCTGCCGCCGAGGTGCACGGTGCCGGCACGGCCGCAGTCCGGGTTCGTCCAGGGAATATGGCCCTCGATGGCGAAGTCGACCTTGAAGGCCGACGACCCTTCGCGGTAGCGGCGGTAGGACCGCTTGATGAGGGCGGGCATCGCGTCGCCGTAGATCCGCAGCGCCGCGGCGGGACTGAGATCGAGCATGACGAGGTCGGCGTCGGGGATGTCCTTGCGCCCGGTGACGGTGACTCCCGTGGTCACCGTGCCGCCGTGTTCCTCGAGGGCCTTGCCGAGGGCACCGGTGATTGATCCCGATCCCCCCTCGGCGACGGCCCACCCGTAGCGGTGCCCGCCACCCAGGAACATCAGGCCGAGCGACGCCGTCAGCGGCCGGTCCAACCTCGTGAAGATATGCGCCGCAGCGCCTCCGAACACCGCGCGCGCCTGCTCGGTGCGAAACCAGCGGGCCATCACGGTGGCCGGCAGCACCGCCCGCGGCCCCAACGCGGCGAGCCGGATCGGGTGCCGCGGAACGTGCAGGACCGGCCGAAGCAGGTCTTCGGCCAGAGCGTCGAATCCCGCCGCCAGGTCCCCCACGGCGGCCCGCCACCGCGCGCCGTCCGGCCCCATCCGGGCCGCGGTCTCCTCCACGGACCGATACAGCACGCCGGCGGACCCATCGTCGAGCGGGTGCGCACAGTCGATCTCGGGCCACTTCCACACCAGCCCGTAGCGCTGGAGGTCGATCTCCTTCCAGAACGGCGAACCCACGCCCATCGGGTGCGCCGCCGAGCAGTGGTCGTGGATGACGCCGGGGACGGTGAGCTCGCCCGAGCGCGCTCCCCCGCCGATCGTGTCGCGCGCCTCGAGCACCTGGACGTCGACGCCCTGCCGGGCGAGGTGAATGGCCGCGGCCAGGCCGTTGGGCCCGGCGCCGACGACGACCGCGGTAGTCAACGCGGGCTACGTTGCGCCCGCGGCGATCGCGGGTGCGCGTCGCCGGTGGCCGTGGCGTGGACCGGTAACTCGTCGCCCGGTTCGGGCCACGGTTGCCGGGTCAGCATGTCCTTGACGTCGATGTATCCCCTCTCGATGACGCCGGCCTCGGCGTCGAGGATGCGGTACCACTGGCGCTGGATGTGGATCGGCTGGCCCTCGAGGACGATGACGCGGACGTCGCCGTCCTCGAAGTGGCACCGCCGTTGCACCGCTTCGAGGAGTTGCTCATTGTGCAGATGGCCCTCACCGAAGTTCCAGCCGACCAGGGGCCCGGCGACGATCTCGCCCTCCCGGATCTTGTAGTCCGCCTCGTCGTCGACCGCGCGGGGCAGCAGGGCGTTGAGCGCCCGGCCGTGCGCGTGCATCGCGCGGAACGCGGCCGTCTTGTCGGCCATGATCTCCGCGGTCTGCGGGTCGTAGAGCCGGGCCAGCTGGTTGACGACCAGCGCGGAGCTCTTGACGACGTCGGCGTCGATCTTCTCTTCGGCCCCCGCGCGGAAGCACCACACGCTGGTGGCCCAGTTGCCGGCGTAGTAGCGCATGGCGGGAAGAAACGAAATCTTCTCGGGGAACATGTTTCCCGCGATGACAATGGCGACCGCGACGATCACCAGCGCGAGCAGCAGGGGCGAGTGCAGGTCCGTCGCGCGGATCGAGCCGTAGTGCCCGAACAGATAGAACAGCGAGAAGATGAAGAAGACGTTCCACTCCAATGGGACACCCATCGGCAGGTTGGAAATGATGTTGAGGTGGAAGACCACCATGAACGCGATGAGGAACCACCGCCACGGGTGATCGCCGGCGAAGAAGACCAGCACCGTCGGCACCACGAATTCGGCGGTGGTGCCGCCGACGTGCGCCATCAGCTTCGGCAACCAGGAGGGGCGCAGGTCGTTGACGTGGTCCCGGTAGAGCATGCGCTTGATCGGGTTGAACAGCCGGGGTCGCAGCAGCGCGTTGTTGCTCGTCATCACCGCGACGACGTACGGGAAGTGGTGGTTGAGCTTGGACGTCGCCGCCCCCCACCACAGGCACAACATGATGATCTTGTAGGCCGCGATCTGGTCGGTGAACGGGAAGAAGAACACGAACAGCTTCAACCAGTAGTGTTCGCCGCGCGCGGCCAGGAAGATCGTCTTGTCGCGCAGGCCCAGCAGCGCGAGGGCGACGATCGTCGGGATGACCCGGACGGGGTCGATCAGGCCGACGTCCCCCGCCGCCGTGACGGGCCCGCCCCGACCAGGCGACAGCAGCGCCCACACCCCGCCGGCCAGCACGATCGCGTACAGCGCGACGTCCACAACGGTGCGGGTGTCCCCGGCGGTGAACGGAACCTTCCCGGGCCAGGCGGGCAGCCGAATCGTGTTGGGCCGCAACCAGTACAGGACGCCGCCGATCGGGGGCATGAACCGCCCCGTCAGGGGTCCGGAGCCGCAGCCCAACCCGAGGACCTCGAACAGCAGCGTGAAGACGATGACCTTCTGGTACACGATCGGCTGCGTCCACCAGTCGGCGATGTGGGCCAGCCCGCCGAGGCCGGGGGTCAGCGAGATGATCGCCGCGGGCACCGCGACATAGAGGCCGATCTTGAGCAGATAGAGGAGGTACACCGCATACGGTGTCCCGAAGCCGTGCTCGGCCCAGTGCCGCGTCACCACCCGCAGCCGCGTGGCCCGCGGCAGGGTGGGCCAGGTGTCAGGGTCGACGTCCGGTAGCTCCGGTGACATGAATCCCATGGTGGCCTCGCTCCAGTGAGAAACCAGTTCGCCAGTCCAACTTAGCCGCACCGCAACGGCGGCGGCCCGGGACGGTCACCGAACCGCGGACACCGCCCGGCGCGCGAGCGGGCCGCCGTCCCCGCGGGGAAATCGCCGGCGCAGCCGGTCGATCAGGCCGTCGACGGTCTGCCGGTCCCGCTCCTCGCCCAGCGCCAGGCGGCGGAACGTGCGGGCGCCCTCGGCGTCGCCCTTGATGTCGGCCGCGGCGATCGCCTTGCGGTATTCGTCGATCCGGTGGTCGATGAGGCGGCGATTCTGGGCGAGCAGCCGCAGGAAATAGTCGGCCTGCAAACGATCGGCCGCGTCGGCCGCGGCGGCATCGTCCGATGACAAGTCCGCGGGAGACGCGGTGTGGCCGGGCTCCGGGCGGACGATGACGGGGTGGGGCCCGAGCGCGGGCCGCTCGCAACCGGCATTGGCCCTGCGTGCGACACCCGATCGGGCGCTGTGCTCGTGAGTCAAACCTGCGAGTTCCATCGGTTCTCCTCACTCCAGCCGCGCGTCGGGCTTGGTAACAATAACGCTCGGGCCGGACCGGCACCATATGGTTCGCCGAGACGGGGTCAACCGTCTCGGCGACGGTGTTGCTGGCTAACATCGAGTGACTCGGCGCGGCAATGCGGCGGCGCCGGAGCCTCAAGGGGAGGACCGTGAGCGACACGCCAGACACCGGAGACATCGACAAATTCGACCCCGGCCTGACCCAACGCCTGATGGCCGTGATGCGCCCGGTCTTGAAGACCTACTTCCGTTCGGAGGTGCGTGGGCTGGAATCGTTTCCGCCCGGGGGGGCGCTGGTCGTCGGCAACCATTCGGGCGGCATGTTCCCGATGGACGTGCCGATCTTCAGCGCCCACTTCTACGAGAAGTTCGGCTACGGCCGGCCGGTGTACACGCTGAGTCACGACATCCTGATGACGGGCCCCACCGCGCAGCTCTTCCGGCGCACTGGGTACATCCGCGCCAACCGGGAGAACGCGGCCCGGGCGCTCCGGTCCGGCGGCGTGGTCATCGTCTTTCCCGGCGGCGACTACGACGCCTATCGGCCCACCCTCGCCGAGAACGTCATCGACTTCAATGGCCGCAAGGGATACGTCAAGACCGCGATCGAGGCCGGCGTGCCGATCGTGCCCGCGGTGTCGATCGGCGGGCAGGAGACCCAGCTCTACCTGTCCCGCGGCACCTGGCTCGCCGAGCGGCTCGGGGTGAAGCGCCTGCTGCGCAGCGCGATCCTGCCGCTCTCGTTCGGCTTCCCCTTCGGCTTCAGCGCCGTGATCCCGCCCAACGTGCCGTTGCCCACCAAGATCGTGACGCAGGTGCTGGAACCGATCGACATCGCGCGCTTCGGTGACGAACCGGACGTCGACGAGGTCGACGCGCATGTGCGGTCGGTGATGCAGCAGGCCCTCAACGAGCTGGCCGCCAAGCGCCGCTTCCCGATCCTGGGCTGACACATGGCATCCCGTATCAGTGAGGCCGTCGGGCTCATCACCACCTTGAGGCGCGCGGGCGTGCTGGCGCCGATGCGGCCCGACCGCTATCTCAAGATCGCCGCGGCCATGCGCCGCGAGGGGCTGGGCATGACCGTCGGCTTCGCCAGCGCGGCGCAGCGCTGCCCCGACCGGCCGGCCCTGGTCGACGAACTCGGCACGCTCACCTGGCGCGAGCTGGACGAGCGCATCGACGCGCTGGCCGCCGCGCTGCAGAAATCGCCTGCGGGCCAACCGAACGCGGTCGGCGTCATGTGCCGCAACCACCGCGGTTTCGTGGAGGCGGTGGTGGCCGCCAACCGGATCGGTTCCGACGTCGTCCTGCTCAACACGTCGTTCGCCGGGCCGGCGCTGGCCGACGTGGTGAATCGCGAGGGCGTGGACACGGTCATCTACGACGAGGAGTTCACCGAGACGGTGGAGCGCGCACTCGCCGACAAGCCCGACGCCACCCGCATCGTGGCCTGGGCCAACGATCAGCACGAAGTGACGGTGGAGCGGCTCATCAAGGAGCACCTCGGGCAACGGCCGGAACGCGCCGGCCGCAAGGGCAAGATGATCCTGCTCACCTCCGGTACGACAGGAAGCCCCAAGGGGGCCAACCAGTCTGGCGGCAATGCCGGGGTGGGCACGCTCAAGGCGATCCTGGACCGCACGCCGTGGCGCACCGAGGAGCCCGTCGTGATCGTGGCCCCGATGTTCCACGCCTGGGGCTTTTCGCAGCTGATCTTCGCCGCGTCCATGGCCTGCACGGTGATCACCCGGCGCAAGTTCGACCCGGAGGCGACCCTGGACCTCGTCGACCGGCACCGGGCGACGGGCCTCGCCGTCGTCCCGGTGATGTTCGACCGCATCATGGAACTGCCCGACGAGGTCCGAAAGCGGTACAGCTGCAAGTCATTGCGGTTCGCCGCCGCCTCCGGGTCACGGATGCGTCCCGATGTCGTCATCAAGTTCATGGACGAGTTCGGCGACGTCATCTACAACAACTACAACGCCACCGAGGCGGGCATGATCGCCACCGCCACCCCGGAGGACCTGCGTGCCGCGCCCGACACCGCGGGCCGGCCGGCCGGCGGAACCGAGATCCGCATCCTGGACAAGGACTTTCACGAGTTGCCGACCGGCGAGGTCGGCACCATCTACGTGCGCAACGACACCCAGTTCGACGGCTACACCTCGGGCGCCACCAAAGACTTCCACGCCGGCTTCATGTCGTCGGGCGACGTCGGTTACCTCGACGAAGACGGCCGCTTGTTCGTCGTCGGCCGCGACGACGAGATGATCGTCTCCGGCGGCGAGAACGTCTACCCCATCGAGGTGGAGAAGACCCTGGCCGCGCACCCCGACGTGGCGGAGGCCGCGGTGATCGGCGTGGACGACGAGCAGTACGGCCAGCGGCTGGCGGCGTTCGTGGTGTTGAGCCCGGGCGCTTCGGCGACCGTCGACTCCCTCAAACAACACGTGCGCGAGAACCTGGCCAACTACAAGGTGCCGCGCGAGATCGCCATCCTCGACGAACTCCCCCGCGGCAGCACCGGCAAGATCCTGCGCAACGAGCTGCAGGCCAATGTGAGCGGCTCGTGACCCCGAGGCCACTGCTCCGCGCCGCGGTCGAACTCGCCAACGCCGCCAACGGGTTACGACCGCTGGCGCGGAAGGGCTACACCACCGTCCTGGTGTTCTGGTTCGGTTGGCCGACGTCGGAGGTGCCGGGGGTCTACTTCTCCGTCTCGCTGCTGGACGCGCTGCGGCGCGCGCGGCGGGGGCACTTCGCCGGGCGGCGGGGCAAGGCCGCGCTGGGCATGACCGTGGCGTCGTGGGCGATCCTCGGGCTGATCCGCTACCGCGGCGTCACCACGCCGGGGCCCGTGCTGGAAGCGGGGCTGCGCGAGCAGCTGGGCCCGGACTACGCGAACGAGATCGCCGACCTGCCCACGCAACCGACCCGCAGCGGGCGGCGCAGCCTGCCGCTGAGCAACACCGTGGCGCGCCGCCGCTACGTCGAGAAAACCAACGTCGTGTCCTACGGGCCGCACGGCCGCGCCAACCTCGCCGACATCTGGCGCCGCCGCGACCTGCCGCGCGACGCCAAGGCCCCGGTGCTGCTGCAGGTGCCCGGCGGCGCCTGGATGATCGGGATGCGCCGCCCGCAGGCCTATCCGCTGATGAGCCACCTGGCCGCCCGCGGCTGGGTGTGCGTGTCGATCGGCTACCGCGTCTCCCCCGTGCACACCTGGCCCGACCACATCGTCGACGTCAAGCGGGCGCTGGCCTGGGTGAAGGAGAACATCTCCCGCTACGGCGGTGATCCCGAATTCGTCGCGATCACCGGCGGCTCGGCCGGCGGTCACCTGTCCGCGCTGGCGGCCCTGACCCCGGGCGACCCCAAGTTCCAGCCGGGCTTCGAGGATGCCGACACCTCCGTGGTCGCCGCGGTCCCGGTTTACGGGCGTTACGACTGGTTCTCCACGCGCGGCGAGGGCCGCCCGGAATTCATCGGCCTGCTCGAAAGACTCGTCGTGAAAAGGAAATACGCCACCCACCGGCACGTCTACATCGACGCCTCGCCGATCCGCCAGCTGCACGCCGACGCGCCGCCCTTCTTCGTGCTGCACGGCCGCGACGACTCGCTGATCCCGGTCGGCGAGGCCCAAGAGTTCGTCGACGAACTGCGCGCAGTGTCGAAGTCCCCCGTCGCCTACGCCGAATTGCCCAATGCGCAACACGCTTTCGACATCTTCAGTTCCCCGCGGGCGCATCGGTCGGCGGAGGCCGTCGCGCGCTTCCTGTCGTGGGTGTACGCGACGAACCCGCCCGCGCGCGACTAGGGCCTGTGTGTGGCAAACATCGGATCTGGTGCGTCGCGCTGATACCCGGCGTCGGGGGTCTGCTGGCATCTCGGATGCATGACGGCGGCGCTGCGGCCGTCGGATCTCCGTAATCCATGTGTCACTTGTACTTCAATGGTCAAATTCCGGCTGTTTTTGTCGGGGGTGTTCGTAGATTCCGAGGCATGGGCGCGAATAGCCGTGAGGACGTCGTCGAGGTCTTCGACGCGCTCGATGACGACGTAAACCGCCTGTGCGAGCTGTCTTTCGACGTGCTCACCACCCCGGAGCGGTTGCGCGCTCTGGAGCGCCTGGAACGCGTGGCCCGCCGGCTGCGCGCGCCCCAGCACGCGTTGATCAATCAGCCCGGGGCGCAGGCCAGCGCCGAGGAGCAGGGCGGCTCGTGGCGCTCGGGGCTGGCCGACCGGCTGCGCATCACCAAGGCGGAGGCCGGGCGGCGCATCGAGGAAGCCCAGGATCTCGGGGAGCGCCGGGCGTTGACCGGCGAGCCGTTGGCGCCGCGGCTGAGCGCGACCGCCGCCGGGCAACGCGAGGGACTCGTCGGCGATGGGCACGTACCCGGCAGGCCGCCGAAGCCGATCTGGCCGGCAAGGCCGCCGGATACCGACCCGACGAGCTGGCCAAGTACGCCCGGCGGATCATGGATTGGCTGCACCCCGACGGCCAATTCGGCGACGCCGAGCGGGTCCGCAAACGCGGAATGACGCTGGGCAAACAGGACTTCGACGGCATGTCACCCATCAGCGGCCTGGTCACCCCGGAGTTGCGGGCCGCCATCGAGGCCGTACTGGCCAGGCTCGCTGCGCCCGGGGCGTGCAACCCCGACGACGAAACCCCGGTGGTCGACGCGACACCCGACGAGGACGCCGTGCGGCGCGACACCCGATCCGCGGCCCAGCGCAACCACGACGCGTTCCTCGCCGGGTTGCGCGGCCTGCTTGCCTCCGGGGAACTGGGCTCACACAACGGCCAAACCGAATGGCTACCGCCACCACACCTCGACCACGGACAACCCAGAACCAACAGCTACCACCACCCGGAAAGGTTCGTACACGGCGAAGGAGACGATGACTCCGGCTGAGCTGAGCTGACCTGCATTAAGCGCATTAACTAGGGCCATAAGTCACAAAAGTAGTGGCCTTAGCCTGCATGTATGCCCGCGCCATAAGCGCAAAACTATAACGTGTTCTAGTTCGACCCGGTGAGCGACTGGAGGCGCGAAGTGACCATCGATACCGCTGGGATCGGCGTCCGCGAGATCGACGTCGGAACGCTGCCTACCCGGTATGCCCGCGGCTGGCACTGCCTGGGCGTCGTCAAGGATTTCCTCGACGGCGAGCCGCATCCGGTCAACGTCTTCGGCACCAAGCTCGTCGTCTTCGCCGACACCGAAGGCAACCTGCACGTGCTCGACGCGTACTGCAGGCACATGGGCGGGGACCTGTCGCAGGGCGTGGTCAAGGGCGATACCGTTGCCTGCCCGTTTCACGACTGGCGATGGGGCGGCGACGGCAGGTGCAAACAGGTGCCGTACGCCAGGCGCACACCCCGAATGGCACGCACCCGCTCGTGGCCCGTCGAGGTGCACAACGGTCTGTTGTTCGTCTGGCACGACCACGAGGGCAAACCGCCGGCACCGGAGTTACAGATCCCCGACATCCCCGAGGCGGCGAGCGACGCCTGGACCGAATGGCGCTGGCGCAGCCAGCTGATCGAGGGTTCCAACTGTCGCGAGATCATCGACAACATCGTCGACATGGCGCACTTCTTCTACATCCACTACGGCTTCCCGACCTACTTCAAGAACGTCTTCGAGGGCCATATCGCGTCCCAGTACCTGCGCACCGTCGGCCGGCCCGACGTGCTGCTCGGCGGTTCGCACTACACCGGTGAACAAACCCTGGATTCCGAGGCCTCCTATTTCGGCCCTTCATTCATGATCAACTGGCTGCACAACAGCTACGGCGGGTACAAAGTCGAATCGATCCTCGTCAACTGTCACTATCCCGTCACGCAGAACTCCTTCATGCTCCAGTGGGGCATCATCGTGAAAAAGCCCGAGGGCATGGACGAGGCCGCCACCGAGAACCTGTCCAAAGCGTTCACCGAGGGCGTCAGCATGGGGTTCCTGCAGGACGTCGAGATCTGGAAGAGCAAGACCCGAATCGAGAACCCGCTGCTGGTGGAAGAGGATGGCCCGGTGTATCAGCTGCGTCGCTGGTATCAACAGTTCTATCTGGACGCCGCCGACGTCACGCCACAGATGACCGACCGCTTCGAGTATGAGGTCGACACCACCACGGCGAACAAGCAATGGCAGACCGAGGTGAAAGACAATCTGCGACCCAAAGTGGCGCAGCCCCAATAAGATTCATCAGCCCACTCAGTGCACGACGGGGCACTTACCGGCGAGTCAGACCAGCGTGCCGCCGGCCGCCGTCGGCACTGGGGCGCAGGGTCCCCATTTCGCGACCGCGAATGCGAGCGGTCCCTGGCTCAGCCCCGCGCGACCGCCTTCTCCAGTTCGGTGAGCGCGGGCTCGATGCCGTCAGCCATGTCGTCGATGTCGTTGGCCACCTCGGGGGTGGTGACGAACCCGAAGTCCAGGGAGTCCTGATAGGAGAAGCAGGTGATGTTCAGCGCGACGTCCATGACCGGGGGGCCGAGCGGCACCAGGGACTCGAGCTTGGCGCCGGCCATGTACAGCGGAAACGGCGGGCCGGGCACGTTGGACACCACCAGGTTGATGGGGGCCAGGTTTCGCGACAACCCGCTGGCCGTGTACGCGCGGGCCGCCAACTGCAGCAGCCCCGGCGGCGTTGTCTCCGTGAGCCCCATGATCTGATGCGCCGACAACGCCTTGGCCATCTCCTTGGCGCTCTTCGTGCTGTCGTGGATGGCGCGCAGCCGCTCGGCCGCGTCGTCGATGTGGGTCGCCAGGGTCACCGTCATGGAGCTGACGTTGTTGCCGACGTCGCTCTGGCTGTCGTCGGTCCGGGTCGAGACGGGTATCTGCGCGATGAGCGGCTTGCTCGGCAATTCGCCTCGCCTGTCCAGGTATTCGCGCGCGGCACCGGCCACCAGGGCGAGCACGACGTCGTTGAGCTTGACCCCGAAGTGGTCCTTGACCGCCTTCACGCGCGCCAGCTCCACCCGGCAACCGCAGACGCGGCGGTGCGGCGACACCGGCGCGTTGAATCGGGTGACCGGCGCCTCGAAGTAGCCCGGCGGCCTGCTGCGGATCCCGAGCGTGGCGATCTGCTGGCGCAGCGTCTGCTCGACGAGCCGCGCGACGCGAAACGGTGTCTTGATGCCGATGTTGATGAGCGCCCCGATCGCGCGCCGCTCCAGGCCCGGCAATTGGAGGCCGGCGAGCGATCCGACCGCCTCCTCGGTCGAGGGCGGGCGGGGTTGCGGGTCGACGTCGAACAGGATTTCGGCCAGCCCGGCGCCGGAGACGCCGTCGACGATGGCGTGATGCATCTTCGTCAACGAGGCGATCCGGCCCCCCTCGACACCCTCGATGACCCACATCTCCCAGAGCGGCCGGGAGCGGTCCAGCTTGTAGGACATCAGCCGCCCGACGAGCTCCTCGAGTTCGCGCCGCCCGCCCGGCGCGGGCACCCCGATGCGGCGGATGTGGAAGTCGATGTCCAGTTCTTCGTCCTCGACGAACCAGGGCCGGTCCAGCCCGAGCGGCGCCCCGGTGACCCGCCACCGCAGCTGCGGCAGTTCGGGAAGCCGCTCCTCGATCAGTTCCCGGACGCGCTGAAAGCTGTAGTCGGGCGCGTCGCTCGGATCGCAGATCGCCAGTGCGCCCACGTGCATGTGCCAGCCCGCGGTCTCGGCCGACCAGAACGCCGCATCAACACTCGATAGCCGCTTCATCCCCCGACCGTAGCCCCCGTCAGGCATCCTCCAACAGGTCTGGGGTGACCGCCGATTCGGTGTCCGGGATGCCGTCGACCTTGGCCTTTCGGTCCGCCATCGACAGCAGGCGCCGGATCCGGCCCGCCACAGCGTCTTTCGTCATCGGTGGGTCGGCGAGCCGGCCCAGCTCCTCCAGCGACGCCTGCCGGTGCTCGACGCGCAGCTTGCCGGCCGTCGCCAGATGATCCGGCACGGTATCGCCGAGGATCTCCAGCGCACGCTCCACCCGGGCGGCCGCGGCGACGGCTGCGCGCGCCGAGCGGCGCAGGTTCGCGTCGTCGAAGTTGGCGAGCCGGTTGGCCGTCGCGCGGACCTCGCGCCGCATGCGGCGCTCCTCCCAGACCAGCCGGGTGTCCTGGGCACCCATCCGGGTCAGCAGGGCCCCGATCGCCTCCCCGTCGCGCACCACCACCCGGTCGGCGCCGCGCACCTCGCGGGCCTTCGCGCTCACCCCGAGGCGCCGCGCCGCGCCCACCAATGCCAGCGCCGCCTCGGGTCCCGGGCAGCTGACCTCCAGGGCCGACGACCGCCCCGGCTCGGTCAGCGAGCCGTGCGCCAAAAAGGCTCCGCGCCAAGCGGCTTCGGCGTCGGCGACGCTGCCGCCGACGACCTGGGCCGGCAGGCCCCGCACAGGGCGACCCCGGTTGTCCAGCAGGCCGGTCTGCCGCGCCAGCGCCTCCCCGTCGTTGGCCACCCGCAGCACGTAACGGGTCGTCTTACGAATTCCGCTGGCCGACAACACGTGCACGACGGCGTTGTACCCGTAGAGCTCGAAGATGTCCTTGCGCAGGCGCCGCGCGATGTTGCCCAGGTCGACCTCCGCCTCGACGACCACCCGGCCCCCGACGATGTGCAGCCCGCCCGCGAACCGCAGCAGGGACGTGACCTCCGCCCGACGCGCGCTGACCGACTTCACCACCAGGCGGCTCAGTTCGTCCTTGACCTCGGTCGTCATCGCCACGCGTCGTCACCCCTTACTTTCACCGTCGACCCGAATCTCCGCGGTGGCGGTGACCGGGGGCGCCCCCGCGCCCTGATGGCCCGCCAGCACCCCGTCCAGGGCCGCCGCGAGCTTGCCCGGATCATGTAAAGGTGTACCAGGTCGGGACACGTCGGCGAAGTGGACTTCGGCTTGTAGCACCGTCGCGGTGCGGCGCAGTTGCTCGCGCTCCCGTTCGCCCGGCACCCGTTCGGCGTCGATGATGATGTCGTGCACGGTGAATCCCGGGGCGTGCTGCGCCAGCACGTGCAGGTGACGCTCCACCGAGAAGCCGGCCGTCTCCCCCGGCTCGGCCACCAGGTTGAGCACCAGCGCGCGCCGGGCGGTGGTGGCCCGCAGCGCCGCCGCCAGCCCCGGCACCATGACGTGCGGGATGACGCTGGTGAACCACGAGCCCGGCCCGAGCACCACCAGGTCGGCGGCCATGATGGCATCGACGGCCTGTCGGGTCGCCGGCGGGTTGGGCGGGAGCAGGCGCACCCGCCGCACCTTGCCCGGCGTCGTGGCGACGGCCACCTGGCCGCGGATCAGCCGGAAGATCCGCGGGTCGGCCTCCAGGCCCGACACGTCGGCCTCGATCTCCAGGGCGACCGGGCACATCGGCAGCACCCGGCCCTTGACGCCGAGGATCCGACCGAGTTCGTCCAGTGCGGCGACCGGGTCGGCCAGCACCTCGGACAGGCCGGCCAGCATCAGGTTGCCGATCGGGTGACCGGCCAGGGCGCCGTTGCCGCCGAACCGGTGTTGCAGGATGGTCGCCCACAGCCGCCCGTGCGGACTGTCGGATGCCAACGCCGCCAACGCCATTCGCAGGTCGCCCGGCGGCACCACGTCCAGCTCGCTGCGCAGCCGGCCCGACGAGCCGCCGTCGTCGGCGACCGTGACCACGGCCGTGACATGGGGCGTCAGCCGGCGCGCCGCGGACAGCGTCGCGTACAGGCCGTGCCCACCACCGAGCGCGACGATGCCCGTCATTCGCGGCCCAGGTCCCGGTGCAGCACCCGCACCCCCAGCCGCGGATTGCCCTGCAGCAGCCGCATCAACGCCTCGGCGATGGCGACGCTGCGGTGCTTGCCGCCGGTGCAGCCGATGGCGACCGTCATGTAGCGCTTGCCCTCCCGGCGGTATCCGTCGACGACCAGAGACAGCAGTCGATGGTAGGCGTCGAGGAACTCCGCCGCGCCGGGCTGGCCCAGAACGTAGTCGCGCACCGCCGGGTGCTGACCGGTGAGGGGGCGCAACTCGTCCACCCAGTGCGGGTTAGGCAGGAACCGCACGTCCATCACCATGTCGGCGTCCATCGGCAGGCCGTACTTGAACCCGAAGGACTCCACCGTGACGCTGGTGGTCGCGCCGGCTTCGCCCCCGAACGCGCGCTCGATGCTCTCCCGCAGCCCGCGCACCGACAGCGTCGAGGTGTCGATGATCAGGTCGGCGGTCGCCCGGACCGGGGCCAGCATCCTGCGCTCGGCGGCGATGCCCTCGGCGAGGGTCTGCTCCCCCTGCAGCGGGTGGCTGCGCCGGTTCTGCTCGTACCGGCGCACCAGCATGTCGTCGGAGGCCTCCATGAACACCACGCGCGGGGTGATGTTGCGGGTGGCGAGCTCGGTGCGCACCGAGTCCAGGTCACCGGTGAAGCCGCGCGACCGCACGTCCATCACCACCGCCAGCTGCGTGATCCGCGATCCGGCCGCCAGGCCGAAGTCCACCATGCGGGTGATGAGCTGGGGCGGCAGGTTGTCGGCCACGTACCAGCCCAGGTCCTCGAGGACCTTGGCCGCCGTACCCCGCCCGGCCCCCGACAACCCCGTCACCAGCACGACGTCGATGTCGGCCGCGGTGTCAGCCGGACGGTCCTCGGCCACGTCGCCCCGACCCGTCATTCGGAGCCTCCGGCGGCCGCGGGTTGCTCGGGGCGCAGCGCCTCGAGGACCGCCGCGGCGGTTGCCACGCCGATCCCCGGGACGGCGGTGATTTGCTCGACGGTGGCCTCCTTGAGGCGGGCTATCGATCCGAAATGCGTTACCAACGCCTTGCGGCGATGTTCTCCCAATCCTGGCACCGAATCGAGCACCGATGCGGTCATTCGCTTGGATCGCTTGCTGCGATGGTAGGCGATCGCGAACCGGTGCGCCTCGTCACGCACCCGCTGCAGCAGGTACAGGCCCTCGCTGTTGCGCGGCATGATGATGGGGTCCGGCTCGGACGGCACCCATACTTCCTCCAGCCGCTTGGCCAGGCCGATGACCGCGACGTCGGTGATGCCCAGCTCCTCGAGGACCGCGCTGGCCGCGTTGACCTGTGGCGCGCCGCCGTCGACTACGTACAGGTTGGGCGGGTAGGCGAACCGGCGGGACTTCCCTTCCGGGGAAAGCATTTTGGGGTCGTTGTGATCGCTCAAGTGGCGCTGGAAGCGCCGGCGGGTCACCTCGGCGATGGAGGCGACGTCGTCCGAGCGCCCCTGACCGGCGGCTTCCCGGATGCCGAAGTGCCGATAGTCGGACTTGCGCGGCAGGCCGTCCTCGAACACCACCAACGAGCCCACCACGTCGGTGCCCTGCACGTGGCTGATGTCGACGCACTCGATGCGCAGCGGAGCCTCGGCCAGCCCCAGGGCGTCCTGGATGTTCTGCAGCGCAGCCGATCTGGCGTTGAAGTCGCCGGCGCGCTTCAGCTTGTGTTGCTGCAGCGCCTCTTTCGCGTTGCGCTGCACGGTTTCGGCCAGCGCGCGCTTGTCGCCGCGCCGCGGCACCCGTAATGCCACCCGTGAGCCGCGCAGGCCCGACAACCAGGCGGTGAGCTCCTCGGAGTTCGAGGGCAGGCACGGCACCAGGACCTCCCGGGGCACCGGGTTGGCGGATTCGTCGGCAGCGCCACCGTCGGCAGCGCCCCCCAATTCGGCCTGCTCGCCGTAGAACTGGGTCAGGAACTGCTCGACCAGCCGCTCCTCCCCCGACTCCCCCGGGTCGCCGGACTTCTCGACGATCCAGCCGCGCTGACCTCGCACCCGGCCCCCGCGGACGTGGAACACCTGTACCGCCGCCTCCAGGTCGTCGTCGGCGAAGGCCACCACGTCGGCGTCGGTGCCGTCGCCGAGCACCACGGCCTGCTTCTCCATCGCTCGCTTCAGGGCGCCGAGGTCGTCGCGCAGTCGGGCGGCCCGTTCGAAGTCCAGGCGTTCGGCGGCGGCGTTCATCTGCTGTTCCAGCTCGCGGGCAAACCTGTCGGTCTTGCCCGACAAGAAGTCGCAGAAGTCATCCACGATCTGCCGGTGCTGTTCGGCGCTGACCCGGCCCACGCAGGGCGCCGAGCACTTGTCGATGTAGCCGAGCAGGCACGGCCGGTCGATCTGCTTGTGGCGCTTGAACACTCCGTTCGAGCACGTCCGCGCCGGGAAGACCCGCGTCAGCAGGTCCAGCGTCTCGCGGATGGCCCACGCGTGCGAGTACGGCCCGAAGTAGCGCACCCCCTTGCGCCTCGGGCCCCGATAGACCATCAGCCGGGGAAACTCCTCGTTGAGGGTCACGGCCAGCACCGGATACGACTTGTCGTCGCGGTATCGGACGTTGAAACGCGGATCGAATTCCTTGATCCAGTTGTACTCGAGCTGCAACGCCTCGACTTCGGTGTTGACCACCGTCCACTCGACCTTGGCCGCGGTGGTCACCATCTGCCGGGTCCGCGGGTGCAGGCCCGCGATGTCGGCGAAGTACGACGTCAGCCGGCTGCGCAGGCTCTTGGCCTTGCCGACGTAGATGACGCGCCCGTGCGAGTCCCGGAACCGGTAGACGCCCGGCTCGACCGGGATGGACCCGGGCGCAGGGCGATACGTGGCGGGATCTGGCACGTACCCAGGTTAGTAGTTGCTCAACGACGGCGAACCGGCGCTGGAAGGGTGGCGGTCCGGTTACCCGCTGCGCATTGCCGTCGACACTGATATGAATTGGCCATCAGGTCGTACCGAACGAACGCGATGAATGTGCCTGTCGATGTCTGCGGCGGGGCAAAGCGCCATCGCCTTGGAGAGAAGGACTGGACATGAAGCCGAGAGTATTGATGGCCGCGGTCGGCGTTGCAGCGGCGACCTTGACCGCCGGCGTGGTGTGGACGGCGCCGTCGGCCTCGGCCGGCACCCCTTACTGCGATTCGCTCCCTCCCCGCGACGCCCGTGAGTGCAACTGCGGCTTCGACTTCGCCCCGGGCAGTCAGGAACTTCACGATTGCTTGTATGGAGCTGCGGTTGCGCCCCAAAAGCCTTGACGGCGTCTGCTAGCAGGCGGCCTGCGGGTTACCCCGCGATCTGCGAGCGCCGTTTGGCCGCCCAATCCGCCATCGGGAAGCCGGGTTGGGCGTCGCAGGCCGACAGCAACACAACCACCCGCGGAAGCACGGCCAGGCCGTAGTCGCAGGTCCAGTCGGGTCGGGTCATGGTCCAGGTCGGCACGCCGTCGCCGGTGCTGAACAGACTGAGCCGAAAGGGCGGCGACTGCCCGGTCGGGGACACCCCCACGGCGTCGCCGACGCATTTCGAGACGGCGCCGAATCCGTCCCACACCACGCCGTGCACATTCAGGTTCTTGTCGTAAACGTCGACCCCCTCGGCGTACAGCGCCGGGGTGCCGAACCGATACGACGACTCGGCGTGGTCGGTGGCGCCGGCCGGGAGCAGCGGCGAATTCTCGAACAGCAGCGCCGGCGCGCATTCGGGGGGCTGCGCGCCGGTGAAGTAGCTCTCGCCCACCGGGGCCGACACCGCCGTGCCGAGCGGGGTGGTCTCCCCGTCGTGAAGCAGGAGGTCGTGCGCCGACACTGGCGGGCGCGCGGGCGACGAGGGGGCCCCGGACTGACCCGGTGCACGGATCGCCTGGCCCGCCACCGACGTGGTGCACGCGGCCACCGCCACCGCGACGGCCACCGAGACGCCGACCGCCGAGACAGCCCGCCCCGCGACGCGTGCCATCGGGCGATGGTACCCGGCTCAGCGCGCGTGCAGGTCCGGCCGGTAGCGCGCCATGAGCGACCGCACCGTGTCCATCGCCTCCACCGCGCGGTCCCGATCGACCGCCTGGATGGCCATCACCGGGATGTACTCGTCGTCGGGCAGATCGATCCGGGCCCACCGGCTGCCGGCCGGGAAGGACACGCCGACAATCTCCGACCAGCGGATCAGCCGGTAGCCCAGGAGGTTTCGCACCGCCAGCCCCGCCGAGCCGACCCGCAGCCGGGGACGCGCGAACAGCAACACGACGCCGGCGATCACCAGGCCCAGCACGGCTATCGCCACCTGGTCGGCGGTCTGGAACACCACGCCGCTGGACCGGATCTTGAGCAAAGCGCCCACCACGATGTGCGCCGCCGCGATCACGAAGGCCGCGGCGTAGACGAAGGGCGGCATGCGGTGGGGACGCAGCTGGACGTCCCAGCCGTTCTCCGGTGTCACGACCCGGCGCGCAGGTCGCGCAGGGTCAGCGCGGCGGTCAACGCCGCCCCCGCCGCCTGGGCCCCCTTGTCTTCGACCGACGACGGGAGGCCGGCCCGTTCCAGCGCCTGTTCCTCGGTGTTGGTGGTCAACACCCCGTTGGCGACCGGTGTCGACTCGTCCAGCGCGACCCGCGTCAAGCCCTGCGTCACCGCGTCGCAGACATACTCGAAATGTGGTGTGGCGCCCCGTATCACGACGCCCAGGGCGATGACGGCATCGTGGCTGCGGGCGAGCTCCTGCGCCACCACCGGCAGCTCGATGGCGCCCAGCACGCGGACCACCGTCGGTTCGTCGATCCCCGACTCGGAAGCCGCTTTGCGCGCGCCCTCGAGCAGCGCCTCGCAGATCTCCGCGTGCCAGGTGCTGGCGACGATCCCGAGCCGCAGACCCGACGCGTCAAGCGCCGGCACCTCCGGCACACCGGCGGCTGGGCTCACAGGGCACCACCGAATTCTCCCGGCAGATGCACGGATTCGTGAAATTCGTCCAGGCCGGCCAGGTCGTGGCCCATCTTGTCCCGCTTCGTCATCAGGTAACGGATGTTTTCGGCGTTGGCACGCACCGGAAGTGGCACCCGCTCGATGATGTGCAGCCCATATCCGTCCAGCCCCACCCGCTTGGCGGGGTTGTTGGTCAGCAACCGCATCGAGCGCACCCCGAGGTCGACGAGAATTTGCGCACCGATCCCGTAATCCCTTGCATCCGCAGGCAATCCGAGCTTGAGGTTGGCGTCGACGGTGTCGTCGCCCGCGTCCTGCAGCTGGTAGGCCTGCAATTTGTGCATCAGGCCGATGCCGCGGCCCTCGTGACCGCGCATGTACAGCACGATCCCGCGGCCCTCCCGGGCGACCATCGCCATCGCGGCGTCCAGCTGCGGTCCGCAGTCGCACCGGCGGGATCCGAACACGTCGCCGGTCAGGCACTCGGAGTGCACACGGACCAACACGTCGTCACCGTCGGCATTCGGCCCGGAAATCTCGCCCCGCACCAGCGCCACGTGCTCGACGTCCTCGTAGAGGCTGGAGTACCCGATGGCGCGAAACTCGCCGTGCCGGGTCGGGATCCGAGCCTCGGCGATCCGCTCGATGTGCTTCTCGTGCTTGCGCCGCCACTCGATCAGGTCGGCGATGGTGATCAGGGCCAGGTCGTGCTCGTCGGCGAACACCCGCAGCTCGTCGGTCTGGGCCATCGCGCCCTCGTCCTTCTGGCTGACGATCTCGCAGATCGCGCCCGCGGGCCGCAAGCCGGCCAGCCGGGCCAGGTCGACGGCGGCCTCGGTGTGGCCGGGGCGGCGCAGGACGCCTCCGTCCTTGGCACGCAACGGGACAACGTGACCGGGGCGGGTGAAATCGTTGGCGACGCTGGCGGGGTCGGCCAGCAACCGCATGGTGGTGGCCCGATCGGACGCGGAAATTCCGGTGCCGACACCGAGTCGCGCGTCGACGGTGACGGTGTAGGCCGTGCCGTGCTTGTCCTGGTTCACCGCGTACATCGGCAGCAGGCCCAGCCGGTCGCAGATCGCGCCGTCCAGCGGAACGCACAGATATCCCGACGTGTAGCGGACCATGAAGGCCACCAACTCCGGGGTGGCTTTCTCGGCGGCGAAGATCAGGTCGCCCTCGTTCTCGCGGTCCTCGTCGTCGATGACGATGACGGCCTTCCCGGCCGCAATGTCGGCCACCGCCCTCTCGACGGAGTCCAACCTCGTCATCTCGCTACCTCGCTGTCGGCACGGCTCACGTGAGGAGCGCGTGTGTTGATTTCAGTATGAACCAACGCGCCGCCGCGGTTATTGCCCGCCGCTGGTGGAAGGCTTTCGGTGTGGTCCGCGACACAACGCGGGCGCCAGATAGGTCCCGCATGGGTCGGGGCTAAGGGCCAAATACGAGCTCGACGCGGTTGGCGAAACGGCGTTTAGCAACCCTTTCCACGCGGGCATTTCCCCGGCATGACTACCGCAACCAAAACAGCGCTGTGGCGTCGCCTGTCCGCCGGCGCGCTCGCGGCCGGCGGCCTGGCCGCGGGCGCCCTCGGCCTGGCCGCGGGGTCCGCGGAGGCGGCGCCACCCGCGCCCACGTATCACTACCACTGGTGCCCGGGCGACCAGTGGAATCCCGGCTGGGGCAACAACTGGGACTGGAACAGCTGCCACGACTGGGATGACAACGCCGGACCGGCCGGGTGGGGGCCTCCCCCACCGTGGGCACCGCCGCCGCCACCGCCGCCGCCGTGGGCGCCGTGGGCCCACCCCGTGTGGAACCCCGGCACGAACGGTTGGGGATTCTGGAACAACGGAGTGTGGATCGTGCTCTGATCACACCCGGACATCCCGAGGCACGGCGCCGCGGCGCCGGGCATCTACGCCCGCGACATCAGCCGCTCAACGTATTTGGCGATGACGTCCACCTCGAGATTGACCTGCGTGCCGACGGGTGCGCTGCCGAGCGTGGTCAGCTCGCGAGTGGTCGGGATCAGGGAGACCTCGAACCAGTCGGTTGGGTCCCCACCCAGCGCCGACACGGTCAGGGAGATCCCGTCGACGGTGATGGATCCCTTCTCGACGACGTAGCGGGCGACCTCGGGGGGCACCTCGATCCGCACCACCTCCCAGTGTTCGGAGGGTTCCCGGGCCACCACCCGACCGGTGCCGTCGACGTGCCCCTGCACGATGTGCCCGCCCAGCCTGCTGTTGACGGCGGCGGCGCGCTCCAGGTTCACGCGGCTGCCGGCCTCCAATTCGCCCAGGTTGGACCGGCTCAACGTCTCGGCCATCACGTCGGCGGTGAATTCGCCGCCGGGCAACAGTTCGACGACCGTCAGGCAGACACCGTTGACGGCGATCGAGTCGCCATGGCCGGCGTCGGCGGTCACGACGGGCCCGCGGATGCTCAGGCGCGCGGCGTCGGCGAGGACCTCCCGGCCCGTCACCTCTCCGAGTTCCTCGACAATTCCGGTGAACATTCGACCAGGTTAATCGGGCCGCCGGCCGTCCGGGACCCCGCCGTCCCGCCGCCGCGTTTCCCGGGTCCGTCATCGACACCCTCTACGATGCTGGGTATGCAGACCCGCCGCCGACTATCGGCCGTCCTTGCGTCCGTAAGCCTCGCCGCCGCCCCGATCGCCGCCTGCTCGTTCAGCTCCTCCCCCGGTGGCGGCCCGCTCCCCGACGGCAAGACGTTGGTGCAGGAGTCGGCGGACAGCACCAAGAATTTGAAGAGTGCGCACCTGGTGCTGACGGTGACCGGCAAGATCCCCGGCCTGCCCGTCAGGAACCTGACCGGAGACCTCACCACCTCCCCGGAAACGGCCGCGAAGGGCAACGCCCAGATCACCTACCTGGGATCGGACATCAGCGCCGACTTCGTGGTGGTGGGCGGTGACCTCTACACGAACGCCCTCAACCCGGGCGACCCGTCGATGACCGATGTCGGTCCGGCGTCCCAGGTCTACGACCCGTCGGCCCTGCTGAGCCCCGACACGGGCGTGGCCAACGTGCTGGCCAACTTCACCGACGCCAAGTCCGAGGGTCGCGACCAGATCAGCGGCCAGACCACCGTGCGCGTCAGCGGGAACGTCTCCGCCGACGCCGTGAACAAGATCGCGTCCCCGTTCAAGGCGACGAAGCCGGTGCCAGCTACCGCCTGGATCGTGGAGAGCGGAGACCACCAGCTGGCCCAGATCAGCCTGCAACAGAGCCAGGGCAACAGCGTGCAGATGACCTTGTCCAACTGGGGCCAGCCGGTCCAGGTCTCCAAGCCCGCGGCGAGCTGATGAGCAGGTTGGCAGGGCGCCGGGTCGCGATCGGTGCGGGCAGTCTCGCGGTGCTGTTGGGCGCCCTCGACGCCTACGTCGTGGTCACCATCATGCGCGACATCATGCACGACGTCGGCATCCCGATTAATCAGCTGCAGCGGATCACCCCGATCGTCACGATGTACCTCCTTGGCTACATCGCGGCCATGCCGCTGCTGGGCAAGGCCTCGGACCGGTTCGGCCGCAAGCGGCTCCTCCAGGTCAGCCTGGCCGCCTTCATGGTCGGCTCGGTGGTCACGGCCCTGTCGGTGGCCATCGGCAACTTCAACATCGCCGACCTGAACGTCCAGCTCATGGGCCACCCGCTGGCGGATCTGCAGATCCTCGGCTACCCGGTTGCCAAGCTGCACGTGCCGAGCCTTCAGGTGCTGGTCGTCGGCCGGACCATCCAGGGCGTCGCCAGCGGCGCGTTGCTGCCGGTCACCCTGGCCCTGGGCGCCGACCTGTGGGCGCAGCGCAACCGCGCGGCCGTGCTCGGCGGCATCGGCGCCGCGCAGGAGCTGGGCAGCGTGCTGGGCCCGCTGTACGGCATCTTCATCGTCTGGCTGTTCCGGGACTGGCGCGACGTGTTCTGGATCAACATCCCGCTGACCCTGGTCGCGATGGCGCTGATCCAGATCAGCCTGCCGTCGCACGACCGCAGCGAGGCGCCGGAGAAGATCGACGTGGTCGGCGGCGTGCTGCTGGCGATCACCCTGGGCCTCGCGGTCATCGGGCTCTACAACCCCAATCCCAACGGCCAGCAGCCGCTGCCCAGCTACGGGTTGCCGTTGGTGATCGCCGCGGCCGTCGCCGGGGTGGCCTTCCTGGTCTGGGAGCGGTTCGCCAAGACCCGGCTGATCGACCCGGCCGGCGTGCAGTTCCGGCCGTTCCTCGCCGCGCTGGGCGCGTCGTTCGCCGCCGGCGCCGCGTTGATGGTGACGCTGGTCGACGTGGAGCTCTTCGGCCAGGGCGTGATGGGACTGGACCAGAACAAGGCGGCCGCGATGCTGACGTCGTTCCTGATCGCGCTGCCGGTGGGGGCCTTGCTCGGCGGCTTCATCGCGACCAGGGTGGGCGACCGCGCGGTCGCGTGCGTCGGGTTGCTCATCGCCGCCGGCGGCTACCTGCTGATCTCGCACTGGCCGGTCGACCTGCCGCATTACCGGCACAGCGTCTTCGGGCTGTTCTCGGTGCCCGCGATGAACAGCGACCTGATGCTCGGCGGCGTCGCGGTCAACAACGACCTGCTGATCGCGGGAGTGGGGCTTGGATTGGTGATCGGGCCGCTGACGTCGGCCGCCCTGCGCATCGTGCCCTCCGCCGAGCACGGCATCGCTTCGGCGGCGGTGGTGGTGGCCCGCATGACGGGCATGCTGATCGGCGTGGCCGGGCTGAGCGCGTGGGGGCTGTACCGCTTCTACCAGATCCTCAACGAGAAGAACGCCGCGGTGTCGACCAGCCTGAGCAAGACCGAGCAGGCGATCGCCAAGGCGGAGAATTCCATCCCGTCGTTCGCGGCGATGTACGGCGAGATCTTCACCATCACCGCAGGCGTCTGCGTGGTCGGAGCGCTGCTGGGCCTGCTGATCAGCGGCCGCAAGGACCACGCCGAGGAGCCCGTGGTGCCCGAGCAGGAGCCGGTCGGCGCGCCGACGCCCTAGGCGTCTCTGCCACGTGGGCGTTACTGCGGCACCAGGCTGAGCACCACGTCGGGACCGGCCCGGTCGATGCCGTCGAAGCGCCAGCGCAGGGCCCGCGCGATCGTCGGCACCCCCACGTCGTCGACCGCGGTGATCGGGCCGCCCAGCAGCATCGGCGCCACGTACGCCAGGATGCGGTTGACCGCCCCCGCCCTCAGGAAGGCGCCGGCGAGGGTGGGCCCGCCCTCCAGCAGCACGTCGGTGCGGTCTGAGACCGCCTTGATCACTTCCATGGGGTCGTGCGTGCGGATCACCATGGTTCGCGAGTCGTCGTTGAGCACCTTCGCGTCGGTCGGGAGGTCACGCATACCCACCACGATGCGCAGCGGCTGGCGGGGCGCCAGCGAGCCGTCGGGCAACCGGGCGGTCAGCGCCGGGTCGTCGGCCAGCACCGTCCCGGTGCCCACCACGATCGCGTCGGCGATGGCCCGGCGGCGGTGCAGGTCCATCCGCGCGGCCTCGCTGGAGATCCACCGGCTCGAGCCGTCAGCAGCGGCGCTGCGGCCGTCGACGCTGCTCGCGTACTTCCAGGTCACGTGCGGCAGCCCGGTTCGCACCTTGTGCAGCCACTCCCGCAGCGGTCCGCCGGCCACCTGTTCGGCCAGCACGCCGGACCTCACCTGAACGCCCGCCGCCTGCAGCCGGCCCGCGCCGCCGCCCGCGATGCCGTTGGGGTCGGGCACGCCGTAGATCACCGTGCCCACCCTGGCCTCGATGAGGGCGTTCACGCACGGCGGCGTCTTGCCGTAGTGGTTGCACGGTTCGAGGGTGACGACGGCGATGCCGCCCGCCGCCAGGCCGCCGGCCCGGCGCAGCGCCAGCACCTCCGCGTGGTCGCCCCCCGCGGGTTCGGTGGCGCCGACGCCGACCACGCGGCCCTGCGGGTCCACGATGACGGCCCCGACCGGCGGGTTCGGATAGGTCGTCCCCTTGACCTGGTAGGACTGCTCGATGGCCAGACGCATCGCGGCGTCGACGCTGTCGACCGACTGGGGCTGGTTCATTGGCGCAGGCGCGCCGATGCGGAAGCGGCTTGCCGCCGCAGCCGTTCGACCGCCGCCGACGGGTCGTCGGCGTGGTAGACGGCAGTTCCCGCGACGAAGCAGTCCACCCCGGCTTCGGCGGCCTGCTCGACGGTGTCGTTGTTGATGCCTCCGTCGATCTCCACGAGGATGGTCAACTCGTTGGAATCGATGAACCGGCGGGCGGCCCGCACCTTGGACAGCACCGCGGGGATGAACGACTGCCCGCCGAAGCCCGGATCCACCGACATCACCAGCAGCGTGTCGAGTTCGTGCAGGATCTCGAAGTACTGCTCGATCGGTGTCTGCGGCTTGATGCCGAGGCCCGCTTTGGCGCCCGCGGCCCGGATGTCGCGGGCCACCCCCACCGGGTCCTCCGTGGCCTCGGCATGAAACGTGACGTTGTAGGCGCCCGCCTCGGCGTACCGGTGCGCCCAGCGGTCGGGGTTCTCGATCATCAGGTGACAGTCCATCGGCAGGTCGGTGTGCGCCTTGAGACTCTCCACCACGGGCAACCCGATGGTCAGGTTCGGCACGAAATGGGCGTCCATCACATCGACGTGCAGCCAGTCCGCGTCGTCTACGGCGGCGGCCGCGTCGGCCAGCCGGGCAAAATCCGCCGACAGGATCGAGGGTGCGATGAGCGGCCTTCCGTTGTTGCCGGGCATGTGGATCAGACTATCCGAGCAGGCTTATGGCAAGCGGCGCAGCGCCGCCGCGAACATCGCATCGGTGCCCTGCCGGTGCGGCCAAAGCTGGACGTGGGGGCCGTCGCCCAGACCCTCGACCGGCTCGAACAACGGCCGGGTGTCCAGCGCGCACACCGGATGGCGGCGCAGCGCGTCCGCGAGGACGCCAACCGTTTCGGCCAGGTGCGGCGAGCACGTCGCGTACAGCACCACCCCGCCGGGGCGGGTCAATGCGATGGCCGCGGCCAGCAGTTCGCGTTGCAGCTTGGCCAGCGCCGGCACGTCGGCCGGTCGGCGCCGCCACCGGGCCTCCGGCCGCCGGCGCAACGCGCCCAGCCCGGTGCAGGGCGCGTCGACGAGCACGCGGTCGAAGCCGGGCTCGAGCCCGGACTCCCGCCCGTCCACTCGAAGGACCTCGACCGGAAGCCCGCGGGTGTTGTCGGCCACCATGTCGGCGCGTCGCGGGGCGGGTTCCACCGCCGTGACCCGCGCCCCGGACTCGGCGCCGAGCGCGGCCAGCAGCGCGGTCTTGCCGCCCGGACCGGCGCACAGGTCCAGCCATCGCCCGGTGTCCCCGTCAACCGGCGCCAGCGTCAGCGCGCGGGCGACCAGCTGGCTGCCCTCGTCCTGCACGAGCGCGGCGCCGTCGCGCACCGGCGCGAGCCGGCCGGGATCGCCGCCGGGCAGGTACACGGCGAAGGGCGAATATCGGCCGACCGTGCCACCCACCGCGTCGGCCAGTTCGGCGGCGCTCAGTACGCCCGGGCGGGCCGCCAGGTGCACCTGGGGCCGTTCGTCGTCGCTGGCCAGCGCGGCCTCGAGTTCGGTCGCGGCGGCGCCCAGCGCGTCGGCGAAGGCCTGTGCGATCCAGCGTGGGTGTGCGTGCACGAATGCGGCGTGCCCGATGGGATCGCGCGACGGGTCGGGGGCCAGTTCGGCGACCCAGGACCCCTCGTCGCGGGCGGCGATGGTGCGCAGCACACCGTTGACGAAACCCGCTCGGGCCGAGTCCGTTTCGATCGCGGCCTGTTCGACGGTGGTGGACACGGCGGCGTGTTCGCCGACCCGCGTGCGCAGCAGCTGGTAGGCGCCGAGCCGCAGCAGGTCGAGCAGCACCGGATCGATCGCCTCCGGTGCGCGGCCGGCGGCCGCGGCTATCACCGCATCGAGCAGGCCCCGGGTTCGGCAGGTGCCGTAGGTGAGTTCCGTCGCGAAAGCCGCGTCGCGGCCGGTGATGCCGCGTTCGCGCAGCAGCGCCGGCAGCGCGAGGTTCGCGTAGGCGTCGCGCTCGGTGACGGCCCGGAGCACCTGGAACGCGGCGGCGCGCGCCGGGTCCAGGCGCCGGCGCGGCCGGGGGCCATGGCCCCGGGGGCGTTGCGACCTCTGCGGCCGGTCGGCGTTCACGATGCCCGCGCGGCGGGATCGAGCCGGGCGCCCCGCGCCCAGGCCAACGCATTCATGAATTTCTTGCCGGGCGGTTGAATGTCGCCGAGGCGCACCGGATTGGATCCGGTGCCGACCCAGACACCGTTGCGCTCGACGCGAATAGCGCCGGGCGCCAACGGCATCGGGCCCTCGTCGACCTGCACCGGGCCCAGCTTGATGCGCAGGTCGCCGATGAGCGTCCAGGCGCCCGGATTGGGCGTCACGGCGCGAATGCGGCGCTCCACCACCGGCGCCGGGAGGTCCCAACGCACCCGGGCCTCGTCGACGGTGATCTTCGGCGCGATGCTGACCCCTTCGGCCGGCTGGGGCCGCGGCGTCAGGGTCCCGTCGGCGATGCCGTCGAGCGTGGCCTCCAACAACACCGCGCCCGAATCCGCCAGCCGGGCAAGCAGATCGCCCGCGGTGTCGGTGGGCCGGATCGCCTCGGTGACGACCCCGTACACCGGTCCCGAGTCCAGGCTCGGCTCGATCTGGAACGTCGTCGCCCCGGTGACGGTGTCGCCGGCGGCGATCGCCGCCTGCACGGGCGCCGCCCCCCGCCAGGCGGGCAGCAGCGAGAAGTGCAGGTTGACCCAGCCGTGCGGCGGCACGGCGAGCAGGGCATCCCGCAGCAGCGCGCCGTAGGCGACGACGGGGCAGCAGTCCGGCGCCAGCTCGGCCAGCTCGGCGACGAACTCGGGCGAGTTCGGCCGCGACGGCCGCAGCGCCGGGATCCCGTGCTCGAGCGCCTCGCGCGCCACCGGCGACGGCTCCGGCGTGCCCCGCCGACCGGAAGCGGCGTCCGGCCGGGTCAGCACGGCGACCACCTCGTGGCGGGGCGAGTCGATGAGGCGACGCAGGGCGGGCAGGGCTGGTTCGGGAGTGCCGGCGAAGACAAGGCGCACGGGCACAAGTGTAGGAAGCACCGGATCCGCGCAGGACACGCCCAGGTTTCACACAGTTGCGTACGCATACTGTTGCATATGGCCACTGTTGCCGGCGCCGAAGATGCCGTCGCGAACCGTACCGACTAAAGGAGACCCCATGACCCTCGAAGCACCCGCTGCTGACGACCACGCCCTGGCCGCCACGCATCGCACCGTTTGGGCGCTGGGCGACTATGCGCTGATGGCCGAGGAAGTGATGGCCCCGCTCGGCCCCATCCTGGTCAACGCGACCGGGATCGGGCCCGGCGTCCGGGTGCTCGACGTCGCTGCCGGTTCAGGCAACATCTCACTCCCGGCCGCCAGGACCGGGGCCACCGTCGTCTCCACCGACCTCACCCCCGAGCTGCTGCAGCGGTCGCAGGCACGGGCCGCGGCGCAGGGCCTGACGCTTGATTACCGGGAGGCCAACGCGCACGCGCTGCCGTTCGGCGACGGCGAATTCGACACGGTGATCTCGGCGATCGGCGTGCAGTTCGCGCCCGAGCATCAACGCGCCGCCGACGAGCTCGTCCGGGTGTGCCGGCCGGGCGGGATGATCGGCGTTATCAGCTGGACCCCGGAGGGTTTCTTCGGCCGGATGCTCGCCACGATCAGGCCCTACCGGCCGTGCCTGTCGCCGGCCGTGCCACCCGCCGCGCTGTGGGGCCGGGAAGGCTACGTCGCCGGTCTGCTGGGCGAGCGGGTCGGGCGGGTGACGACGGTGCGAGGCCTGCTCGGGGTCGACCGATTCGCCAGCGCCGAGGCCGTGCACGAGTACTTCAAGACCCACTACGGCCCGACGATCGAGGCGTACGCAAACATCGGCCACAACCGGGTGCTGACCGACGAGCTCGACGCCCAGCTGACCGAGCTCGCGCAGCACTATCTGACCAACGGCACCATGCGCTGGGAATACCTGCTGGTCACCGCCGAGAGGCGGTGATTCCGACGGGGGCTAGAGCTCGAGGTCCGCTTCCAGGTGGACATCGGGCTCGCCCCCGGCGGCGGTGAAGGCCGTCAACGCCCGCACCAGCCCGTGGCGCTCCGGCGGCGGCATCTTCTCCACGATCGCGGCGATCTCGGATCGCCGGTAGGCGGTGACCTTCCGGACCACCTCGCGGCCGCGCTTGGTGAGGGCGGCGAGCAGCTCACGCCGCGAGGTCGGGTGCGGCAGGCGGTCGATGAGCCCGGCGGCGACGAGCCGGTCGACCATGCGGCCGGTGGCCGACGGCTGCACGCCGAGCAGGCTGGCCAGCGTCGCCAGGTTGATCGGCCCCCGATTGGACAGAATCACCAGGGTGCGGAACTGCGGGATGGTGATCGTCTCGTCGACCTGTCCGATGGAGCGGGCCGAGATGGCCACCAGCAAACGGGAGGCGGTCAGCAACGCGTCGGTGATGACATCGAGCGACTCGTCGGCCGTCGTCGCGTTCTCCGATGCCATCATGCGCCCCCTGCCGGAAAACCGGTACTTTGACGGTTTTGTCTATCGTAGCCAGGCACTATTTCATACGAACACTGTCCCCACGGGGAAGAGTCCCGCTATCCAATGTGTAGCGGGTCGACCTGCACCCGCGCCGGCTCGCCCGCCTGCCGGGCGCTGAGCACGCCGACCCCGCGGCGCAGTGCCGACGCCAGCGCGAGGCCCTGCTCGCGCGGCACCCGCACCAGCATGCGCACCACCGGCACGTCGACGGCGGTGCCCGGGGGGCGCCGCACGCCGGGCGGCAAATCTACCGGCCCGAGCACGTCGGCCTCGTCGGGCAGCCGGGCCTCGTCGAGCAACGCCGCCACCGCGGCGGCGGACCCGTCGATGGCCGCCATGTGCACGCTGGGCGGCAGGCCCACCTCGGCGCGGGCGGCCAGCTCGGCCTCGGCGTGCCCGACGGGATCCCACCGGATCAGCGATTGCACTGTGGGGATTGATGATTCGGCGACGATCAGCACCACGCCGCCGTCGCCGCGGGCGCGCACCAGGGCGGCGGCGCCCATCCAGCGCCACAGCGCCTCCTCCGCCGCGCGCAGGTCCTGCCGGCCCAGCAGCGCCCAGGTGTCCAGCAGCAGGGCCGCGCCGTAGCCGCCGGGTGCGCGGGGTTCGGCGCCCGGGGTGGCCACCACGAGGGCGGGCCGGGCCTCGACCTCCTGCACGATGGCCTCGCCCGCCGACGTGACGACCGGCGTTCCGGCGAACGCGCGCCCGAGCTCTTCGGCGGTGCGCCGGGCCCCGACGACGACCGCGCGCACCGCATCCGACCCGCACCGGGCGCAACGCCGCGTCGGTTCGGCGCGGCCACACCACCGGCAGACCATCCCGGCACCGCGCTCCTGCAACGACAGTGGGCCGGTGCAGTGCCGGCAGCGCGCGATGGCGCGGCACCGCGCGCACGCCAGCGACGGGACGTACCCGCGCCGGGGCACCTGCACCAGGACCGGGGCCCCGGCGGCCAGCGCCGAGCGAGCGGCGCGCAGCGCGACGGACGGGATCCGCGCGGTTCGGGCCGCGGGGTCGCGCTCGTCGGCGTAGCCGGTGTCGTCGAGCGCGACCACCCGCGCGGTGCGGGCGCGCACCACCGGGCGGGCCGCGACGACGTCGTGTGCCCACCCGCTGCGCACCAGAGCTTGCGCCTCAGCGGTCCGGGCGTAGCCGCCGATCAGCGCCGCGCACCGGGCCTGGTGCGCGCGCAGCATCGCCACCTCCCGGGCATGGGGATACGGCGCGCGCGGCTCGGCCAGGCTGTCGTCGCCGTCGCCCCACACCATGACCAGGCCCAGATCGCTCACCGGCGCGAAAACCGTGCTGCGCGTTCCGATCACGAGGCGTGCGACACCCCGCAGCGCCGCGAGCCAGCGCCGGTACCGCGCGGCCGGCCCCAGCCCCGCCGACAGCGCCGCGACGCTGGCCTCGTCGACCCGCGCCGCGGCGGCCCGGTGCAACAGGTCGAGGTCGCGCTGATCGGGCACGATCGCGAGCACCGCGCGCCCCGCCCGGATGGTCTGCGCCGCCGCCTCGGCGAATCGGTCCGCCCACGATTCACCGGGCAGCGCCTGCCAGACCGCGCGGGCGGCCCGCGCCTCGGTCAGGGCGGTGAGGAACTGCCCCCCGCGCCCGTACGCCTCCCAGGCCGTCGGGTCGACGGGCTCTGGGACCGAAGCCGCGCGTCCGGGCGCGGGTTCCCGCTCCACCCTGGCGTGCCGGGGCGGGATCGCCAGGCGCAGCACGTCCGGGCGGGTGCCCGCGTAGCGCGCCGCGACCGCGTCGACCAGGCGGCGAGTCTCGGAGGTGAGCACCTGCTCGGGCGACACCACCCGGTCGAGCCAGCCCAGCTTGCCGGGATGATCCGTGTCGTTGCGGCGCTCCAGCACGAACCCGTCGACCAGGCGACCGTGGAACCGTATGCGCACCCGCACGCCGGGCTGGGCGTCGTCAGACTGTTCGGCCGAGACGAGGTAGTCGAATTCGCGGTCCAGGTGCGGCACGGACAGCATCGGCAGTACCCGGGCGACCGGTTCCACGTGGACCGGCGTGCGCGACGAGGTCACGGCGCACCGGGAAAACCGTTGCTATTCAAAGCCTTCTTCAAAGCCCTCGACGGGCCACTCGACGACGTCGTCGTCCGCCCCGTACTCCTCGTAGTACGGCTCCTCGCGGCCGAAGAAGAAGCCGGCCGCGATGAGGATCTGGGCCGCGGCGTACAACCACCAGACCGGTACCGCCAGCGCGTCGTTGTCCAGGATGAAACGGCCGATGGCGATCATCGTGTCGGACAGGGCGAAGCACACCGCTCCCACCGCGGTCCAGATCGTCGGGAGCCGCGCCAGCTGCGCCGCGCACACCATCGCGGTCAGCACCAGGATGTAGACCGTCACCGGGATGGTCAGCTTGTCGCGGCTCAGGTGCGGCCAGAACCAGACCAGCATGATGAAGACGCCCAGGCCGATGAGGACCACGGCGGCCAGGCGTGGGCTCGACGGCCGCGCCCGCGGGATGAGGGGGAACAACGCGGCCAGGAAGAACAAGTGCGCGAACAGGAATGCTGCCAGCCCCAGGCCGAACGACATCGTCCACCAGGGGATCGCTAGCAGCCAGTCGCCGACGGCCGACAGCAGGAACGCCGGCACCAGCAGCCGCCGCTCGCGCACGATCGCATGACCGACCGCCGCGACCGTCAGCAGCAACGCCATCGAAGCCTTGAAGGGCGGCTGCAGGATCCAGTGTCCGGTCAGCTGAACACCGGGCGGGGAACGCAACGCGAGCACCGTCAGGTAGACGCCGTAGCCCACCCCGGCCCACCCGGCCAGTACCCAGGCCCCGGACACCAGGCGGGGTGCGTACGGTACCTCCATGCCCAGCTTGGACAACACAGCCGACGAGAAACCCGCGATCGACCCCATCTTGCAGAAGGTACTGGATGCGGTTCCGTTCCGGCTATCAACCGAGGATGGTGTCGACGCGCTGCGCCAGCGGTTCCGTGACCTGCCCCGCCGGCCGCTGCATCCCGAGTTGCGCGTCGAGGACCGGGCCATCGCCGGGCCGGCCGGACCGATCGATATCCGGATCTACTGGCCGCCGACCGACGGCGGTCCGGCCCCGGTCGTGCTCTTCTTTCACGGCGGCGGCTTCGTGGTGGGCGATCTCGACACACACGACGGCACGGCGCGCCTGCACGCGGTCGCCGCCGACGCGATCGTGGTGTCGGTCGACTACCGGTTGGCGCCCGAGCACCCCTACCCCGCCGCCGTCGAAGACGGCTGGGCAGCAACGATGTGGGTCGCCGAGCACGGCGCCGGCATCGGCGCGGACACCACCAGGATCGCCGTCGCCGGGGATTCCGCCGGCGGCAACATCGCCGCGGTGATCGCCCAGCAGGCCCGCGACCAGGCGGGGCCGCCGATCGCGTTCCAGCTGTTGTGGTACCCCTCCGCGCTGTGGGACCCGACGCTGCCGTCCTTCTCGGAGAACGCCACCGCGCCCATCCTCGACGTCAAGGCCGTCGCCTCGTTCTCCCGTTGGTACGCAGGGGAAGTCGACCTGACCGACCCGCCGCCGGGATTGGCGCCGGGCCGCGCGGAGAACCTGCGCGGCCTGCCGCCGGCCCACATCGCCGTCGCCGGTTACGACCCCTTGCGCGACGACGGCATCCGCTACGGCGAGTTGCTGTCCGCCGCCGGCGTTCCGGTCGAGGTGCACAACGCCGAGACCCTGGTGCACGGCTACCTCGGCTACGCCGGCGTGGTGCCCGCGGCCACCGAAGCGGCCGGTCGCGGCCTGGCGGCGCTGCGCGCCGGGCTGCACGGCAAATAGCGAAGCGTACGGTGAACCCATGACGGAGCCGTCATGGCCGCTTGCGAACGCCCGACCGGGCATCGACCCCACGTTCAAGTCGTTGCTGGACGCGTTCCCGACGACGTTCACCGCCGCCGACGGCGTCGAGGCCGCGCGCAAGCGGCTGCGGCTGCTGAAGGTGCCCGAGGAGATGCTCCCGGCCCTGCGGATCGAGCAGCGCACCATCGCGTACGGCGACCACGCCGACATTCCGGTCCGCATTTATTGGCCCGGCGATGTCGAGGCCGACTCGCCCGCGCCCGTCGTCGTGTTCTTCCACGGCGGCGGATTCGCGCTCGGCGATCTGGACACCCACGACGCCGTCGCCCGCGCCCACGCCGTCGGCGCCGAGGCGATCGTGGTGTCCGTCGACTACCGGCTGGCCCCCGAGCACCCGTTCCCGGCCGCGGTCGAGGACTGCTGGGCCGCGCTGCGGTGGGTTGCCGAGAACGCCGTCGAGCTGGGCGGGAACCCGGACCGGATCGCAGTTGCCGGCGATTCGGCGGGCGGCAACCTCGCCGCCGTGGTGGCGCACCTGGCGCGCGACAATGCCGGGCCGCAGCTCAGCTTTCAGCTGCTGTGGTATCCGATGGTGTCCGCCGACCTGTCGCTGCCGTCGTTCATCGAGAACGCCAACGCGCCCATGCTGGACCGTGACGTCGTCGACGCGTTCCTGTACTGGTACCTGCCCGACGTCGACGTCACCGACCCCAAGGCTCTGCCGGTCACCCTGGCCCCGGCGAACGCGGCCGATCACTCGAACCTTCCGCCCGCCTACATCGGGACGGCCGGACACGATCCGCTGCGAGACGACGGCGCCCGCTACGCCGAACTGCTCAACGACGCGGGGGTACCCGCCGAACTGAGCCACGAGCCCACCCTGGTGCACGGCTATGTCAGCTTCGCCCCGGTGATCCCCGCCGCGGCCGAGGCCACCGACCGCGGGCTGGCCGCGTTGCGCAAGGCGCTACACGAATAGGGGGTCTGATGACCATCGTTCCCGACCACCACGCGCTGATCGTCGGCGCCGGGTTCTCCGGCATCGGCGCCGCCATCAAGCTCGACCGGGCCGGTCTGCCCGACTATCTGATCGTGGAGGCGGGCGACGGGGTCGGCGGGACGTGGCACTGGAACACCTATCCCGGTATCGCGGTGGACATTCCGTCGTTCTCTTACCAGTTCTCCTTCGAACAGAGCACACGCTGGTCGCGCACCTACGCGCCGGGCCGGGAGCTCAAGGCGTACGCCGAACACTGCGTCGACAAGTACGGGCTCCGCCCACGAATCCGGTTCGACACCAAGGTGGTCGCCGCGGAGTTCGACGACGACAACGCCCTGTGGCGGGTGCGGACGGAACCCGGGGGCGAGGTCACGGCGAGGTTCCTGATCAGCGCCAGCGGCGTGCTGACCGTGCCCAAGCCGCCCGACATCGACGGTGTCGACTCGTTCGCCGGAATCACCATGCACACCGCGCGCTGGGACCACGGCCAGGACCTGACCGGCAAGCGCGTCGCCGTCATCGGCACCGGCGCCTCGGCCGTCCAGGTCATTCCAGAGATCGCACCGATCGTCGCGGAGCTCACTGTCTTTCAGCGCACCCCGATCTGGTGCTTCCCCAAGTTCGACGTCCCGCTGCCCGCCGCGGCGCGCTGGGCGATGCGCATTCCCGGCGGCAAGGTGGTGCAGCGCGCGCTCAGCCAGGCGTTCGTCGAGCTGACCTTTCCGCTATCGGCGCAGTACTTCACGGTGTTTCCGCTCGCCAAGCGGATGGAATCGGCGGGCCGGTCGTATCTGCGCCGGCAGGTCCACGACCCGGTCGTGCGCGAGCAACTCACCCCGCGCTACGCGGTCGGCTGCAAGCGGCCCGGCTTCCACAACGGCTACCTGGCCACGTTCAACCGCGACAACGTGCGGTTGGTCACCGAGCCGATCGACAAGGTCACGGCGTCCGCCGTGGCCACCACGGACGGCGAGAATCACGAGGTCGACGTGCTGATTCTCGCCACGGGCTTCAAGGTGATGGACACCGACAGCGTCCCGACGTTCGCGGTCACGGGCAGCGGCGGCGCGTCGTTGAGCCGGTTCTGGGACGAGCACCGGCTGCAGGCGTACGAGGGGGTCAGCGTCCCCGGATTCCCGAACATGTTCAGCGTGTTCGGCCCCTACGGCTATGTCGGCTCGTCCTACTTCGCCCTCATCGAGGCGCAGACCCATCACATCGTGCGGTGCCTGAAGCGGGCGCGAAGCGCCGGCGCCGCCCGCATCGAGGTGACCGAGGAGGCCAACGCCCGCTACTTCGCGGAGATGATGCGCAAGCGGCACCGGCAGATCTTCTGGCAGGACAGTTGCCGGCTGGCCAACAGCTATTACTTCGACAAGAACGGCGACGTGCCACTGCGTCCCGCCACGACGGCCGAGGCGTACTGGCGCAGCCACCGATTCGACTTGGACGACTACCGGTTCTCGGCCTAAGCGCTACGCTGCACGCGTGGCAAAGGAATTCCCGCATCTCGACGAGTCGCTTCGGGACTTCATCGGCCGGCAGGCCGTCTTCTTCGTGGCGACCGCCCCGTCCGAGGGGGGCCGAATCAACCTGTCCCCCAAGGGGTACCGGGACACCTTCGCGGTGCTGGACGAGCGCACCGTCGCCTACCTCGACCTGTTCGGCAGCGGCGCCGAGACCATCGCCCACCTGCGCGACAACGGGCGGATCACCATCATGTTCTGCTCGTTCACCCGAAACTCGCGCATCCTACGGCTGTTCGGCACGGGGCGGGTGGTCCGCCCCGACGACCCCGAATTCGACGACCTGGCAACCCGTTTCGGCGATGAGCACGCGGGGGTGCGCGCCGCCATCGTCGTCGACGTCGAGCGCATCGCCGACGCCTGCGGGTTCGCGGTGCCCTACTACGAGCTCGTCGACGAACGGCCGGTCCTCGACGCGCACCACGCCAAGGCGACCGACGACAAGTTCGTGCGGGCCGTCGAGCGCAACCGGCGCAGCATCGACGGGTTGCCCGCGCTGGACGCGGACCACCCGCTGCCCGGGAACCGCGCCTAGACGGCGCGCTTGAGGTCGTCGACCTTGTCGAGCCGCTCCCACGGCAGGTCGATGTCGGTGCGGCCGAAGTGGCCGTACGCGGCGGTCTGCGCGTAGATCGGCCGCAGCAGGTCGAGGTCGCGGATGATCGCGCCGGGACGCAGGTCGAACACCTCGGGAACGATCTTCTCGATCTTGACCGGGTCGACGGTCGCGGTGCCGAAGGTCTCGACGAACAGGCCGACGGGCGCGGCCTTGCCGATGGCGTACGCCACCTGGACCTCGACCCGCTCGGCCAGCCCGGCGGCGACGATGTTCTTGGCCACCCAGCGCATCGCGTACGCCGCCGACCGGTCCACCTTCGACGGGTCCTTGCCGGAGAAGGCGCCGCCGCCGTGGCGGGCCCAGCCACCGTAGGTGTCGACGATGATCTTGCGGCCCGTCAGGCCGGCGTCACCCATGGGGCCGCCGACGACGAACTTGCCGGTCGGGTTGATCAGCAGCCGGGTCGACGAGGTGTCGAGCGTCTCGTGTGCCAGGTCGTCGAGCACGGTGTTGAGCACCTTTTCCCGGACGTCGGGGGTCAGCGTGTGCTCCAGGTCGATGTCGGCCGCGTGCTGGGTGGAGATGACCACGGTGTCCAGCCGGACGGGGACGTTGTCCTCGTAGGCGATGGTGACCTGGGTCTTGCCGTCCGGGCGCAGGTACGGCAGCACGCCGTTCTTGCGGACCTCGGTGAGCCGCCGCGACAGGCGGTGGGCCAGCGCGATCGGCAGGGGCATCAGCTCGGGGGTGTCGCTGATCGCGTACCCGAACATCAGGCCCTGGTCGCCGGCGCCCTGGGAGTCGAGCGGGTCGGCCGCGCCCTCGACGCGGGTCTCGTGCGCGGTGTCGACGCCCTGCGCGATGTCGGGCGACTGCGCGCCGATGCCGATGTTCACCCCGCACGACGCCCCGTCGAAGCCCTTGTCCGACGAGTCGTAGCCGATGTCGAGGATCCGCTCGCGGACGGTGTTGGTGATGTCGGCGAACGCCTCCTTGGCGGTCGTCGTCACCTCGCCCACCACGTGCACCTGGCCGGTGGTCACCAGCGTCTCGACCGCGACGCGTGAGCGGGGGTCATCCGCGAGGAGAGCGTCGAGCACCGAGTCGCTGATCGCGTCACAGATTTTGTCGGGATGGCCCTCGGTCACCGACTCACTGGTAAACAGCCGACCCTTTTCGCTCACAGTCTCAGTCCTTCCCATTAATTAGTTAGCCGAATTATATCGGCCGGTGTTGCCGCGGTGCGTCCGGGCGAGGGATCGCCCAGCACCTACCCAGGCGCCGCACAGAACCAGGCCGCCTACCCGCCGTCACCGTGCAGGAACGCAACGATCGCATCAACAATACGACTGGCCATCTGCGTCTTCGAGCCGTGCTGCAGCGCCGACTCGGTCCCGTCGGACGCGAGCAGCCAGCCGTCGTTGTTGTCCACCTCGAACGCCCTGCCGTCGCCGACGGCGTTGACGACCAGCAGATCGCATCCCTTGCGGCGAAGCTTCGCGCGGGCGTGGAACAGCACGTCGCCGTTGGCGTCGCCGGTCTCGGCGGCGAAGCCCACGATCGCGCGCATGTTGGGCAGCTCGCCGTGCGATCGCGCCCGCACCACGCCGGCCAGCACGTCGTCGTTGCGCACCAGGTCGATGGCCGGCGGTTCCTCCCGGTCGTCCGGGCCCTTTTTGATCTTGGCGGTGGCAACGTGCGCGGGCCGGAAGTCGGCGACCGCCGCGGCCATCACCAAGACGTCCGCCTCGGGGGCGTGCTTGGACACCGCGTCACCGAGTTGTTCGGCCGAGCTCACGTGGACGACCTCGACGCCGGCCGGGTCGACGAGCCCGACGGTGTGGCCGGCGATCAGCGTGACCTGGGCGCCGCGCTGGGCGGCGACCCGCGCCACCGCGTACCCCTGCTTGCCGGAGCTCCGGTTTCCGATGAAGCGCACCGGGTCGATGGGTTCGCGGGTGCCGCCGGCGGTCACCAGCAGCCGCCAGCCGGACAGGTCGTACGGCAGCGCGTCATGGCGCTCCAGCAGCAGCTGGGCCAGGGTGGTGATCTCCTCGGCCTCCGGCAGCCGGCCCGCGCCGCTGTCGCTGCCGGTGAGCCGCCCGGACGCCGGCTCCAGCACCACGGCGCCGCGGCGGCGCAGCGTGGCCACGTTGTCGACGGTGGCCGGGTGCAACCACATCTCGGTGTGCATGGCCGGCGCGAACAGCACGGGACAGCGGGCGGTGAGCAGGGTCGCCGTGAGCAGGTCGTCGGCCCGGCCGGCGACCGCGCGGGCCAGCAGGTCTGCGGTGGCCGGCGCCACCACCACCAGGTCGGCGTGCTGGCCGAGGTGCACGTGCGGCACGTCCGGGACGCTCTCGAACACGCCGGTGGTCACCGGCTGGCCGGAGAGGGCCTCGAAGGTCGCGGCGCCCACGAACCGCAGGGCGGATTCGGTGGGGATGACCCGGACCGAGTGGCCTGCCTCGGAGAGCTGACGGACGACGGTGCACGCCTTGTAGGCGGCGATGCCGCCGGAGACGCCGATGACGATCCGCTTACGCTCCACAGCGCCCGGCCCCTGCCTCGTTACTCGCCCTCGGTGTGCTCGAGCAGGTCGGCGTGGATCTCGCGCATCGCGATGGACAGGGGCTTTTCCTGAAGGCCGGGCTCGACGAGCGGCCCGACGTATTCGAGGATGCCCTCGCCGAGCTGGTTGTAGTAGTCGTTGATCTGCCGGGCGCGCTTGGCCGCGTAGATCACCAGGGCGTACTTGCTGGAGACCCGGTCGAGCAGCTCGTCGATGGGCGGGTTGGTGATGCCGAGCGGGGTGTCGTAGGCGCGCTGCCCACCCGCCGACGGGTCGAACTGGTCGGGGACGGCGGTCAGCTGCGCGTCGGACTGCGGAAGTGTCACGTAGGTCAATCTCCTGGCGGATTAGAGCGGTTGGTGAACCGCTGGGAACTCGATGCTCGATCGCGTCGGGATCTGGTCTGCTTCTGGTCAGGCCGTTATGCCGGGCCCGGCGCAGTTCCCACCAGCAAGGATACCAATTCCGCGCACGCAGACTCCAATCGTCGGTTGACCACGACCTCGTCGAAGTCGCCCTGGGCCGCCATTTCCACGCGGGCGGTCTCCAGGCGGCGCTGTATCGCCTCGGGTGTCTCGGTGCCGCGGCCCAGCAGCCGCGCCTGCAGATCCTCCCAGCTGGGCGGCGCCAGGAAGACGGTGATGGCCTCGGGCATCGCCTTCTTCACGGCCCTGGCACCGGCGAGGTCGACCTCGATCAGCACCGGACGCCCGGCGGCGGTGGCGGCCCGGACGGGCTCGGCGAGCGTGCCCGATCGGTGCAGGCCGCCGTGGATCTCCGCCCATTCCAGCAGCGCGCCCTCGTCGATGAGCTGCTGGAAGCGGGCCGGGGTGACGAAGTGGTAGTCGACGCCGTCGACCTCACCCGGCCTCGGCGCCCGGGTGGTGGCCGAGACGCTGAAGTGCAGATCGGGGATCCGCTCTCGCAGACACCTGACCACGGTTGACTTGCCGACCGCGGAGGGACCGGACAGCACGACCACGCGCCCCTTGCCTTTCGGCTCGGGACGGGTCCCGCGCTCGGTGTCCGGTCCCCCGCCGGCGCTCATGGGCGCGTCCGGGTGGGTACGCCCACCTCGGTGCGGGTTAGGCGGAGCCGAACTTTTCCAGCAGGGCCTTGCGCTGCCGATCGCCGAGGCCCCGCAGGCGGCGGGTCGGGGCGATCTCCAGCTCGGTCATGATTTCCTGCGCCTTGACCTTGCCGACCTTGGGCAACGCCTCCAGCAGCGCCGAAACCTTCATCTTGCCCAGGACTTCGTCGGTCTCGGCGTCCTTGAGCACCTGCGAAAGGTTGGTGCCGCCGCGCTTCAGCCGGTCCTTGAGCTCTGCTCGTGCACGACGTGCGGCAGCCGCCTTCTCCAAAGCGGCCGCGCGCTGCTCGTCGGTCAACTGGGGAAGGGCCACGATTCCTCCGTATCCGATCAATCGATCCGAATCGATCTCTTCTTGTCTCTGCCGGGTACTTCTGCCAGCGGAGACGACCGTACTCACGGTTCGGAACGAAATCTAACCCGACCCCCTGGTTGAGGGGGACAAACGCCCAGCGTGGGCCCCGCGCGTCGCCCCCGCGAGCCACCCCGACCGGCACATCGGGGCGGTGGCGGGACGGCCTCCGGGTCCGCCGCGATAATCGTCCTACCTGGGCTTTTGCGTCGCCGGCCGGACCGCGGGCGCCATGACGGCGGTCGTTACCGGCGGTCTCCTCCGGTGCCGGTGAGCCGCAGTGCCGGGGATCACCGAATTTCACCGTTCTGCTCGCGCGTGTCGCGTAGGCGCAGTTCAACGCGGCTTGCCCAGCGGTTACGATCGACCAGTGCCGAACCTGCGGATCCGCCAGGCGGCGGAGCTGTTGGGGGTCAGCGACGACACCGTGCGGCGATGGATCAATCAGGGCACGTTGGCGGTCAGCCACGACGCGGCCGGCCGCAAGGTGATCGCCAGCGAGGATCTGGCCCGGTTCGCCCGCACCAATGCGCCGGCACCTCCGCCCGACCCGCTCAGCATCGGCAGCTCGGCCCGCAACCGGTTCGTCGGCCTGGTGACCGAGGTGGTCAGCGACAAGGTCATGACCCAGGTCGAGATGCAGTGCGGGCCGTTCACCGTCGTGTCGCTGATGAGCACCGAGGCGGCCGAGGAACTCAAGCTCCGGCCCGGGAGCGTGGCGGTGGCCGTCGTCAAGGCCACCACCGTGATCGTCGAGACCGCGCGGCCCGACGCCGCGCTGGCGTCCGACTGAGCCGTCCCGGGCGCAGCTAGGCCCCCAGGTAGGCGACGGCCGCCAGCATCCGTTCGGCCGCGGCCCGCAGTTCCGCCACGCCCGGCCCGGCGCGCAGCACCTCGCGCGCGACGGCGGGCAGCAGCTGCCCCGGCGCCGCGCCACCGAGGCCGCCCAGCGCCTCCGGCCGCCCGCCCTGCGCCCCGACGCCGGGGACCAGCACCGGGCCGCCCAGCGCGCTCACGTCGGGCGCCTCGAACACCGTCGCACCGACCACCACGCCGACGTAGCCGGGTTCCGAGGGGCTCATGGACCTGTTCACCACCGCCGCCTGGTCGACGACGAGCTGCGCCACCGTACGGCCGTCAAAGGCCGCACGCTGGACGGTCGCCCCCTCGGGGTTGGACGTCGCCGCCAGCACGAAGACGCCGCGGTCGTGGGCCGCCGCGGCCTCCAGCAGCGGCCTCAGCGCGCCAAACCCCAGGTACGGCGAGGCGGTCACCGCGTCGGCCGCCAGGGGCGAATCGCCGGCCCAGGCGGTGGCATAGGCCGCCATTGTCGTCCCGATGTCGCCGCGCTTGGCGTCGGCCAGCACCAGGACGCCGGCCGCGCGCAGCGCGGCGATGGTGCGTTCGAGCACCGCGAACCCGGCCGAGCCGTAGGCCTCGAAGAACGCCACCTGGGGCTTGACGACGGCGAACCCCGCGAACGCCTCGACGCAGGTGTCGCAGAACGCCGAGAGCCCGTCGACGGTCGCGGGCAGCCCCCACGCCCGCAGCAGCTCGGGATGCGGGTCGATGCCCAGGCACAGCGGGCCCCGGCGTGCCTTCGCCTCGGCCAGCCGAGCCCCGAACCCCGTCACCGCGAGGTGCCCGGACCGATCGCGCTGTGCAGCTCCTGCAGCGATCGCACGCCGATGTCGCCGCGGATGCCCGCCTCGATGCCCTGGATGGCGGCCGAGGCGCCCTGCACCGTCGTGACGCAGGGAATGTTGACCGACACGGCCACCGAGCGGATCTCGTACCCGTCGACGCGTGGACCGGAGTTGCCGTAGGGCGTGTTGATCACCATGTCGACCTCGCCCGCCCTGATCGCCTCGACGGCCGACTGGGCGGGGCGGCCCTGCTGCGGCGGCTCGAAGTGTTTGCGCACCTCGTCGCACGGTATTCCATTGCGGCGCAACATCTCCGCGGTGCCCTCGGTGGCCAGGACGCGGAAGCCGAGGTCGGCCAGGCGCTTGACCGGGAACACCAGTGACCGCTTGTCCCGGTTCGCGACCGACACGAACACGGTGCCCTGGGCCGGCAGCGACCCGTAGGCGGCGGTCTGGCTCTTGGCGAAGGCGGTGCCGAAGTCCCGGTCGATTCCCATCACCTCTCCGGTCGATTTCATCTCCGGCCCCAGCAGCGAATCGATCGCCGCCCCGTCGGCGCGGCGGAAGCGGTGGAACGGCAGCACCGCCTCCTTGACCGCGATCGGGGCCTCCGGCGGCGCGTGGGCGCCATCCCCGTCGCGGGCCAGCATGCCCTCGTCGCGGAGCTGAGAAATGCTGGCGCCGAGCATGATCCGAGCACACGCCTTGGCGAGTGGGACGGCAGTGGCCTTGGATACGAAAGGAACGGTACGGCTCGCCCTCGGGTTGGCCTCGAGGACGTAGAGGATGTCGTCTTTGAGCGCGTACTGGACGTTGAGCAACCCGACCACGCCGATTCCATGCGCGATGCCCTCCGTCGCGCGGCGCACCTTCTCGATGTCGCTGCGGCCCAGCGTGACCGGCGGCAGGGCGCAGGCCGAGTCGCCGGAGTGGATGCCGGCCTCCTCGATGTGCTCCATGATGCCGCCGATGTACACCTCGGCCCCGTCGCACAGCGCGTCGACGTCGATCTCCACCGCGTCCTCGAGGAAGCGGTCCACCAGCACCGGGTGCTCGGGCGAGAGCTCGGTGGCGCGGGTGATGTAGCTCTTCAGGGTCTCCTCGTCGTAGACGATCTCCATGCCGCGCCCACCCAGCACGTACGACGGTCGCACCAGCACGGGGTAGCCGATCTCGTCGGCGATCCGGCGCGCCTGCACGAAAGTCGTTGCGGTACCGTACTTCGGTGCCGGCAGCCCCGCGGTGCTGAGCAAGTCACCGAAGGCCCCGCGGTCCTCGGCCAGGTCGATGGCCTCCGGCGGGGTGCCCACGATCGGGATGCCGACGTCGGCGAGGTGCTGCGCCAGGCCGAGCGGGGTCTGGCCGCCGAGCTGCACGATGACGCCGGCCACTCCGGGGCCGTCGCCGGCGGACTCGCTCTCGGCGCGGAAGACCTCGCACACGTCCTCGAAGGTCAGCGGCTCGAAGTACAGCCGGTCGGCGGTGTCGTAGTCGGTGGACACCGTCTCCGGGTTGCAGTTGACCATCACGGTCTCAAAGCCGGCCTGGCTCAACGTCGTTGCCGCGTGCACGCAGCTGTAGTCGAACTCGATGCCCTGGCCGATCCGGTTCGGACCCGACCCGAGGATCAGCACCTTGGGCCGCTCGGCCTGCGGGGCGACCTCGGTCTCGGCGGCGGGGTCGAGCTCGTAGCTGCTGTAGTGATACGGCGTCTTGGCCTCGAACTCCGCCGCGCAGGTGTCCACCGTCTTGTACACGGGGTGGATGCCGAGCCGCTCGCGCAGCGAGCGGACCCCGTTCTCGCCGGCCAATTCGGGTCGCAGAGCGGCGATCTGGCGGTCGGACAGCCCGCTGTGCTTGCCGCGCCGCAGCAGGTCCGCGTCGAGCACCGGGGCGGCGACCAGGTCCGCGCGCAGCCGCACGAGCTCGTCGATCTCGGCGACGAACCAGGGGTCGATGCCGGAGGCCTCGGCCACCTGCTCCACCGAGCCGCCCAGCCGCAACGCCAGCTCGACGTCGTAGAGCCGCCCCTCGGTCGGGGTCTGCAGCCGCTTCAGGACGTCGTCGAGTCCGCCTTCGGGATCCGGCTTCGTCCAGAAGCCGGCTCGGGTGGTCTCCAGCGACCGCATCACCTTGCCGAGGGCCTCGATGAAGTTGCGGCCCAACGACATCGCCTCGCCGACGGACTTCATCGTGGTAGTCAGGACGGGGTCGGCGCCGGGGAACTTCTCGAACGCGAAGCGCGGCGCCTTGACGACGACGTAGTCCAGGGTGGGCTCGAAGCAGGCCGGTGTCTCCTTGGTGATGTCGTTGACGATCTCGTCGAGGGTGTAGCCGATGGCGAGCTTGGCGGCGATCTTGGCGATCGGGAAACCGGTGGCCTTGGACGCCAGCGCGCTCGACCGGGAGACCCGCGGGTTCATCTCGACGACGATCAGCCGCCCGTCCCGGGGGTTGACGGCGAACTGGATGTTGCAGCCGCCGGTGTCGACGCCGACCTCGCGCAGGATCGCGATGCCCAGGTCGCGCATCCGCTGGTATTCCCGGTCGGTCAGCGTCATGGCCGGCGCCACGGTGACCGAGTCGCCCGTGTGGACGCCCATCGGGTCGACGTTCTCGATCGAGCAGACCACCACGACGTTGTCGTTGCCGTCGCGCATCAGCTCGAGCTCGAATTCCTTCCAGCCGAAGATCGATTCCTCGATGAGCACGTTGGCGCTGGGCGAGGCGGCAAGCCCGGCGCCGGCCATCCGTTCCACCTCGTCGGAGGCATAGGCCATCCCCGATCCCAGCCCGCCCATGGTGAAGCTCGGCCGCACGACGACCGGCAGGCCGACCTCCTCGACCGTCTCGCGGACCTCGTCCATGGTGAAGCACACGCGGCTGCGGGCGGATTCGCCGCCGACCTTGGCGACGATGTCCTTGAACCGCTGCCGGTCTTCGCCACGCTGGATCGCGTCGAAGTCGGCGCCGATGAGCTCGACGTCGTAGCGCTCCAGCGCACCGCTCTCGTAGAGCGCGACCGCGGTGTTGAGCGCCGTCTGGCCGCCCAGTGTGGCCAGGACGGCGTCGATCTTGTTGCCGCGCTGGGCCTGCTGCGCGATCACCTTCTCGACGAACGCGGGCGTGATCGGCTCGACGTAGGTGTGGTCGGCGTACTCGGGGTCCGTCATGATCGTGGCCGGATTGGAGTTGATCAGGCTGACCTGCAGCCCCTCGGCACGCAGCACCCGGCAGGCCTGGGTGCCCGAGTAGTCGAACTCGGCGGCCTGCCCGATGACGATCGGCCCCGAGCCGATCACCAGCACGTGGTTGAGGTCGGTGCGTCGCGGCACTAGCGTTCCCCTTCCTTGGCGCTCCGGGCCGCGCGAGCGACCGCGTATGTACGGCGTTCTCGGCGTGTCTGCGTACAGACACGGTCGCTCGCGGTCATCGGTCGCTCTCCATCAGGTCGATGAATTGATCGAACAGGTACTCCGCGTCGTGCGGTCCGGCGGCGGCCTCGGGGTGGTACTGCACCGAAAAGGCCCGCCCGTTGGCGAGTTTGACGCCCTCGACCACCCCGTCGTTGGCGCAGGTGTGGCTGACGACCGCCTGGCCGAACGGCGTGTCGAACGACTGGCCCGCCTCCCCTTCCAGGGCGAAGCCGTGGTTCTGGGCGGTGACCGCGACGCGACCGGTGGCGTGGTCCATGACCGGGATGTTGATGCCGCGGTGGCCGAAGACCATCTTGTAGGTCGACAGGCCCAGCGCCCGGCCCAGAATCTGGTTGCCGAAACATATTCCGAACAATGGGATGCCGGCTTCCAGCACCCGCCGGGTGACATCGACGACGTGGTCGGCGGTGGCCGGATCGCCGGGGCCGTTGGACAGGAACACGCCATCCGGCTTGAGCTCGGCGATCTGATCGAAGGTCGCCGACGCCGGCAGCACGTGGCTGCGGACGCCGCGCCGGGAGAAGTTGCGGGGCGTGTTCGTCTTGATGCCCAAGTCGAGGGCGGCGACGGTAAAGCGCTGCGGCACATCCGGTTCGACGACGTAGGCGTCCGGGGTGCTGACCTCGCCGGCCAAATCGGCGCCCAGCATGGACTCCTGGGCGCGGACCCGCTCCAGCAGCTCGTCTGGATCGGCGAGCGCCGCACCGGAGAACACCCCGGCCTTCATCGACCCGCGGCTGCGCAGGTGGCGCACCACGGCCCGGGTGTCGATGCCGGCGATCCCGACGATGTGCTGACGGACCAGCTCGTCCTCCAGCGTGCCGGTGGCGCGCCAGCTCGACGCGCGGGGCGACGGGTCGCGCACGGCGTATCCGGCCACCCAGATCTTGTCGCCGCGGCTCTCGGCGTCCTCGGTGTTCCAGCCGGTGTTGCCGATCTGGGGCGCGGTCGCCACCACGATCTGGCGGTGGTAGCTGGGGTCGGTCAGCGTCTCCTGGTAGCCGGACATCGCGGTGGAGAACACCGCCTCCCCCAGCGCCTGCCCGACCTTGCCGAACGGCGTCCCGGTGAAGACGCGGCCGTCTTCGAGAACCAATACCGCTTTGTTGTTCACGCGGCTCCCTCCTGCTGCGACTCCAGCCACTCGGCATATTCGTCGCGGTGATTCGCCCGAAAGCCGGTGTCGATCTCGACGCCCGAGGGCAACCGCCACCGGATCGCCAAGATCCCGATCCGGGCCGCGGCCCGTCCTCCCATGCTGCGCTCCACACGGATGGCGGTGATCGAATCCTGTGGTATCCAAAGTGGCTGCGCCCGCACGCGTTCCACCAAGATTCCCCCCGCATAGCGGGTCATCACCGCTCTGCTGCGGAAACCCAGGTCGCCGGCCGCGATTCGCTCTTTCCAGCCCGGCGCCATCATGGAACCGCAATAGTGGCCGCGGGTGGTGATGAGCGCCGCGCCCACCTGGTCGGGGACATCGGGCAGCTCATCGATGAGTTCGTCTTGGCGCTGCGAGCGGCGCCGCCAACTGCGCATCATGAGCTGGATCACCACCGCGATCACCACCACCACGACCGCGGCGAAGATCAGGGAGCCCACCAGGGTGCCCGAATTCATGCGGGGCACTTTCCGTCACGGGCGGTGACCTTCCCGCGCAACAGCGTCGCGGTCACGATCGCCGGCAGGGTCATGGACTCGTAGGGCGTGTTGGCCGACCGGCTCGCGAGGTCCGACCCGGCGACAGTCCAGGTGGCGTCCGGGTCGACGACGGTGAGGTTGGCGGGCTCCCCCACCTCCAGCGGGCGGCCATGGTCGGGCAAACCCACGATGCGGGCGGGGTTTTCGCTCATCACCCGCGCGAGACCGCGCCATGTCAGCAGCCCGGGCGCCACCATCGTCTGCGCCACGACCGACAACGCAGTCTGCAGCCCCAGCATGCCCGGCCGGGCCGCCGAGAACTCGACGCACTTCTCGTGTTCGGCGTGCGGTGCATGGTCGGTTGCCACACAGTCGATGATCCCCTCGGCCAGCGCCTGCCGGAGCGCCGCGGCGTCGGACGACTCCCGCAGCGGCGGATTCACCCGGTTCACCCCGTCGTAGCCGGTCAGCCTGCCGTCATCGAGCATCAGGTGATGCGGGGTCACCTCGGCGGTGATCGAGATGCCTTGCTGTTTGGCCCATTTGAGGATCTCGACGGTGCCCGCGGTGGAGGCGTGACAGATGTGCACCCGGGCGCCGGCGTCGCGGGCCAGCAGGGCGTCGCGCGCGACGATCGACTCCTCGGCCGCCCTCGGCCACCCGGACAGTCCGAGCCGGGCGGCGGCGGGTCCCTCGTGTGCGACGGCGCCGACGGTCAACCGCGGCTCCTCGGCGTGCTGGGCGATGAGCACCCCCAGGCCGGTGGCGTACTCGAGGGCGCGGCGCATCACCAGGGGGTCGTGCACGCAGACGCCGTCGTCGGAGAACATCCGGACCTGGGCGGCCCCGGCGGCCATCATGCCCATCTCGGTGAGCTCCGCCCCGGCCAGCCCGACGGTGACGGCGCCGACGGGGTGCACGTCGACCAGCCCGACCTGCTGGCCGCGCTGCCAGACGTGGTCGGTGACCACCGGACTGTCGGCCACCGGGTTGGTGTTGGCCATCGCGAACACCGCCGTGAATCCGCCCAAAGCCGCCGCGGCCGAACCCGATTCGATGTCCTCGGCGTATTCGCGGCCGGGCTCGCGCAGGTGGGTGTGCAGGTCGACCAGGCCGGGCAACAGCACGTGTCCGGTCGCGTCGATGACGTCGGCGTCGCTGGGAATGTCGAGCTGTGGCCCGATTTCGGCGATCTGGCCGTCAGCGACCAGCACGTCGGCAGGGTCACCTTCACCGTACAGCCGCACCCCGCGGATCAACACGCTCACGCCGCGATCTCCTCCGCCCCTACGAGAACATGGAACAGCACGGCCATCCGGACGTGCACGCCGTTGGAGACCTGTTGCAGCACGGCCGATTGCGAGGAGTCGGCCACCGACGACGAGATCTCCATGCCCCGCAGCATCGGCCCCGGGTGTAGCACCACGGCGTGACCGGGGAGCATCGCCTGTCGGCGGTCGGAAAGCCCGTAACGCGACGAATATTCGCGCACCGATGGGAAGAAGCCGCCGTTCATCCGCTCGGCCTGCACCCGCAGCATCAGCACCGCGTCGGCGGCGGGCAACTCGGCGTCGAAGTCGTGCGAGACGGTGACCGGCCATCCCTCGACCCCGATCGGCAGCAGCGTCGGCGGCGCGACGAGGACCACCTCGGCGCCCAGGGTGTCCAGCAGCATGACGTTGGATCGGGCGACCCGGCTGTGCAGGATGTCGCCGACGATCACGACGCGCCGGCCCTCGATCCCCCCGAGGCGCTGGCGGATGGTGAGCGCATCGAGCAGCGCCTGCGTCGGGTGCTCGTGCGTGCCGTCGCCCGCGTTGATCACCGACGGCCCAGACCCGTTCGCGCACGTCCACTCGGCGAGCAGGTGCGCGGCGCCCGATGCCGGGTGCCGGACGATCAGGGCGTCGGCGCCGGCGGCCCGCAGCGTCAGCGCGGTGTCGCGCAGCGACTCCCCCTTGCCCACCGAGGACCCGGTCGCGCTGACGTTGATCACGTCCGCGCTCATCCACTTGCCTGCCACCTCGAACGACACCCGGGTGCGGGTGGAGTTCTCGTAGAACATGGTGATCACGGTGCGGCCGCGCAACGTCGGCAGCTTCTTGATCTCGCGGCCCACCAGCGCCTGCGCGAACCGGTCGGCGTCGTCGAGGATGGCCGTAGCGTCGTCGCGGGTGAGGTCGCCGGCGGCGAGCAGGTGGCGCGTCATCGGGAGATCACCACCCCGTCGCGGCCGTCGTGCTCGCTCAGTAGCACGTGCACGCTCTCGGCCCGGGAGGTCGGAACGTTCTTGCCCACGTAATCGGCGCGTAGCGGCAGCTCGCGGTGGCCCCTGTCGACCAGCACCGCCAGCTGCACCGCCCGCGGACGACCGACGTCGCGCAGCGCGTCCAGGGCGGAGCGCACCGACCGCCCCGAGTAGAGGACGTCGTCGACGAGGATCACCAGCGCGTCGTCGACCCCGCCGGCGGGGATCGAGGTGGCCTCCAGCGGGCGCGGCGGCTTCTGCATCAGGTCGTCGCGGTAGAGGGTGATGTCGAGGCCGCCGTGCGCGACGGCGACCCCGCTGTATTCGCGGATGTTGGCGGCCAGCCGCTGGGCCAGCAGCACGCCTCGGGTGGGAATTCCCAGGAGCACGACGCGTGGCGCGTGGGGACCGTCGAGCGCGGTCTTTTCGATGATCTGGTGCGCGATCCGGGAAATGGTGCGGCCGACGTCGGCCGCCGACATCAATTCGCGGGATTCGCCGCCGGTGTCACCCGCAGCACCCATACGAAACTTGACCTCCTTCCCCGCCTCTCTGGACGGTCCGTTAAAGGATGTCGACTGCCCGGCAGCGTAACACTTCGCTCCGCAGTACCGGGATCGGCCTGTCGGTGGGCGTGTTTAGTATCGCACGCATGTTCGATTTATTGCCCGCGCTCGACCCGTCGGCGGACGAATCGGCGCTGATCGCGCGCATCGCGGCGCTCGAGACGGTCAAGTCCGCGGCCGCCGCCGACCAGGCGCGCATGACGGCCGCCCTGGACGCCCTGCGTCGCAGGAAAGAGGCCGAAGCCGGCGTGCCGGCGGCGCAGCGGGGACGCGGGCTAGCCAGTGAGGTCGCGCTGGCGCGGCGGGATTCGCCGGCGCGCGGCGGCAGGCACCTGGGGTTCGCCAAGGCGCTGGTGTACGAGATGCCGCACACGCTGGCCGCGCTGCAGTCCGGGCGGCTCTCCGAGTGGCGGGCAACGCTGATCGTGCGGGAATCGGCGTGCCTGGACGTCGAGGACCGGCGCGCGCTGGACGCCGAGCTCTGCGGGAACGGCTCCGCCCTGGACGGGCTGGGTGACGCGCGCATCGCCGCGGCGGCCCGGAGCATCGCCTACCGCCTGAACGCGCGGGCGGTGGTGGGTCGCGCGGCCCGGGCCGAATCCGAGCGCACCGTCACGATCCGCCCGGCCCCCGACACCATGACCTACGTGACCGCGCTCCTCCCCGTGGCGCACGGCGTCGCCGTGTACGCCGCTCTCAAGAGGTCCGCCGACACCACCTTCGACAACCGAACGCGCGGCCAGGTCATGGCGGACGCGCTGGTCGAACGCGTCACCGGCCGCCCCGCCGACGTGGCCCCGCCGATCGCGGTCAACCTGGTGATCACCGACGAGACGCTGCTCGGACGCGACGACACCGCCGCGGTGGTGGACGGATACGGCCCCATCCCGGCGGGCGTGGCACGCGGCCTGGTGAGCAACGCGGCGGCCGACGCCCGGTCGCGGGCCACGTTGCGCCGGCTCTACCGTCATCCCCGCTCAGGCGCCTTGCTGACCATGGAATCGCGGGCCCGCCGCTTCCCCAAGGGCCTAGCGACGTTCATCGCGCTGCGCGACGAGCGGTGCCGCACCCCCTACTGCGACGCCCCGATCCGCCACCGCGACCACGCCGAACCGTGGCACCGCGGTGGGCCGACCAGCGCGGCCAACGGGCTCGGATCATGTGAGCGTTGCAACTACGCCAAGGAGGCTCCCGGCTGGCGTGTTACCACCTCTCAAGGCGAAAGAGGTTGTCATACAGCCGAATTCGTCACGCCGACCGGGGCTCGTTACCGCTCCACGGCGCCGCCGAAACCGGGGCTGGTCGAGATCTTCGACAGCGAGCTAGAGGTCAGGATCGGCGTGGCCATTGCCAGGCACGCCGCCTAAGCTGGCGGGAGTGACGGACGCGAATTCTTCCGGTTTCTCCGGCCTGCGGCGCATGGACTTCGATGCGCTCTACCGTGGCGAGAGCCCCGGAGAGGGCATGCCCGCCATGGCCACGCCGCCGTGGGATACCAAGGCGCCGAAGGGCAGCGTCATCGCTTGGAATGAGAGTGGCTGGGTGCATGGCGACGTCCTCGACATCGGCTGCGGGCTGGGCGACAACGCCATTTACCTGGCGCAAAACGGGTTCCGGGTGACGGGGCTGGACATCGCGCCGACCGCGCTGATCACCGCGGAGCGGCGGGCCCATGATGCCGGCGTCGACATCAAATTTGCGGTGGCCGACTCCACCAAGCTCGATGGCTACACCGACGCCTTCGACTCCGTCATCGACAGCGGGATGTTCCACTGCCTCGACGACGACGGCAAGCGGAGTTACGCCGCCGCGGTGCACCGCGCGACCCGGCCGGGCGCCACCCTGTTGATCAGCTGCTTCTCCGACGCCAACCCGGCCGACGACGAGTGGCCGCGGCCGGCGGTGTCTAAGCAGACGCTGCGCGACGTGCTGGGCGGCGCCGGCTGGGAGATCGAATCGCTGGAGCCCGCCACCATGCGCCGCGAGATCGACGGCAACCAGGTCGAGATGACGTTCTGGTCCGTCCGCGCGCAGCGGACCTAGTAACGGGCGTTTTCCACGAGTGGCTGAAAGCGTGAGTAGGTGCTGATTTTGTATTGGAGAGAGCGCAGTACGCCGAGCCACTACTGATCGGCCGCCGGACCAAAATCTAAACCCGCTCCCACCAAATTGCTCCCGAAGCAGATTTCTGCAAGAAACAATGCTCGCGCCCAGTCGAGATCAGACAGGGGCTCTTTGGCTGTGATCGCTTTTCTCAGGCGTTGGGTGAGTTGATACCACTCGCTTTCGGTGGACTGCCCGAGGACCGGACATAGCAAATTTGTAAGCATGTTTCGCCGATCCGCCGTATTCGTTGAGCGCAATGAACATGAATTCGCGCTCTTCATCAGACAGGTCGATGGTCACAAGCTTGGGTTCGGTCATTGGTCCGTCCCTGACTCTGCGTTCGAACCCCTGGCATTTTCCACCAGGTCGCTTCGAAAGACACCTCAGTGAGAAAGAGCGCACGCGCCCAATCGAGTTCGTTCATAGGGTGACTGCCTTTGACGGTGCCGATCAATCGGTCGATCAGACTGAACCACTCTGCTTTGTCGCTGCAGCCCAGCACACGACCGAGAAGCCGATACGCGCGCTTCGCCGGACCGCGGTATTCGTTGTGAGCGAGCACGATGAAATCGCGCTCGCCATCGGTCAGATCGCTAGAGACCAGTTCCAGTCCTGTCATCTTCTCACCTCCTCCTGCGTGTCGGCCGGGTTGTCCGCATGGCACTCAAGATTTATTCCGCAGCGGGGTAACCAGCATTTTCTACCAGCAACAGAAACCGGGAGTAAGTGCTGATCTTTCGTTGAACCGATCGCATCACCTCAAACCAGTGGGGATCGGCGGCAGGCCCAAACCGGAGACCCGAGCCGACCAAGGTGCTCCCAAAACTAATGTCGGTGAGGAACATCGCCCGCGCCCAGTCGAGATCAGACAGGGGCTCCTTGTTCTGGATAGCCGTCATCAACCGGTTCACCAGAGTTGCCCACTCGTCGAGATTCGAAAGGCCCAACACCGGGCACAACAGACGATAGGTGTGCTGCGCGGTCCCGCCGTATTCATTGAGGGCGAGAACCATGAACTCGCGCTCTTCGTCAACCAGATCTATTGCGATGGGGCTGGATTCGATCAAATGCTCAACCTAATCGACTCAAGATTGCGCCCGGTTCCGTCACTCCTCATAGTCGTCCGGAAGTTCGCCGAGCAGCGGCATGCGGTGGTGCTGGCCGGGGTGGTGTGGATGGACGGGATGGGGCCCGGTAGCCGGAGAGTCCCACGGAATTCCACCGCCGAACGGTAGCCCCGGCATGCCGCCACCACCCTTGCCAACCCCGGGCCCAGGCTTGTCGGGCGGTTCGACCGGGGGCCCCACCAGCGACCTGGGTGCAGGTGCTTCCGCAGGCGCCGGCGCAGGCCGCGGCTCGGCGGGCACTGCTGGGACGGGCCCGTCGGCAAGCTGGGCGGGCTCGAAGCCTCTTACGGTGGCTCCGAATTTATTTCTTATGTAATCAGGGAACTTTGTCTGATCCGGTTTGAACACGGTGCCGCAGTCACCTCCCACACCACTCTTGTCCCGCACAATCAAGACATTGTCTTTCGGGTCGTAGATGAGCGGCGCCCCATCGCTCTTGCTGGCGCCCAGCTGCAGTCCGCCAGGATTCTCGATCGACATTTTCATTTTTCCGTAGATTAAATCGGCGAGTTGGTCTTTCGTCATGTTCGGAAAATCGGCCATGTGACCGTCGGGCCCGCTCGCGTGGCCATACGCGATTTTCTGCGCCGCCCGCATCAACGGATCGCTGCTCCAGCCGCCCGGCGGCGGGTCTGGTTCGGGATTCGGCGCCTCTTTGAAGGTGTGAAGATCGACAGCGCGAACCGTGTTACGCCCGTCGTCGTCGCCGACATCGAAGCCGTCGGCGCGCGCATCCTCCACCGCCTCGAGGACCGCCTCTTTGCAGGCCCGCAATTGCTCGACTCCGCGCCGGGCCACGTCAGCCGCCCCACGCAGCTGGTCGGACGCCCCGCGCACCTTCACCAGGTTCAGGTAGGAGCTCTGCCGCGCGGCGACGGCCGCCTCACCTGTCCATGGGGTGCCGCCCGGAGAGGACATCCGGTCGTGGACGCCGGCGAAGGTTTGCTCCCACAGGTGCGCGGTCTTCGTCCAGGAGCGCGCTGCTTCCACTAGATATGCGGTGTCGATGCGCCGCACGTGCGACAACGTCGGCGCCGCTCCCGTCATCGTCATTTAGCACACCAACGCCCGGAACTCGTCGGCGGATCGGGCTTCGTTCACGCCGTATCGGGCGGACGTGGCCGTCAGTTTGGTAGCGGTCGCTTGCACGCGCGTTGCGCACCTCAGGCCCGCCGCCGCAACTTGTGCGTGGGCGGCGTCCACCGCCGCGGCACTGGCGAGCGCCGACGAACCCGACCCGGTTGGCACGCTGTTGGCCGCCAACGCGCTCGCCAACGATGCACACCAGCCGGCCTGCACGCGCAGACCGTCCTCCCTGGCCTGCCACCCGATAGCATCCATGCGCGGAGTGTAGGACGGATGCCCGTCCCGCACAGTTCACCACGACAGTCACTACCCTGAACCGGGTGAATCTCGACAGCAATCAGGCCACCATCCGCGAGGTATGCGACGCCGGCCTGCTCGCCGGTGCGGTGACATTGGTCTGGCAGCGCGGAGAAGTGCTGCAGGTCAACGAGATCGGCCACCGTGACATCGACGCGGGTCTGCCCATGCGGCGCGACACCCTGTTCCGCATCGCGTCGATGACCAAGCCCGTCACGGTCGCGGCGGTGATGAGCCAGGTGGACGAGGGCAAGCTGACCCTGAAGGACCCGGTCACGCGGTGGGCACCGGAGTTGGCGGGGCTGCAGGTGCTGGACGACCCGCACGGTCCCCTCGACCGGACGCACCCGGTGCAGCGCACCATCCTCATCGAGGACCTGCTCACCCACACCAGCGGTCTGGCGTACGCCTTCTCGGTGACGGGACCGATCTCCAAGGCCTACATGCGGCTGCCGTTCAATCAGGGCCCGGACGCCTGGCTCGCAGAACTCGCGAAGCTGCCGCTGGTCCATCAGCCCGGCGAGCGGGTCACCTACAGCCAGTCGATAGACCTGTTGGGCGTCATCGCTTCCCGCGTCGACGGCAAGCCGTTCCACGAGGTGCTCGCCGAGCGGGTCCTGGGCCCGACGGGCATGGTCGACACAGGTTTCTTCGTCACCCCGGAGGCGCGGCGGCGGGCCGCCACCATGTACTCGCTGGACGAGAACGAGCGGCTGCGGCACGGCGTGATGGGCCCGCCGCACATCAAGCCGCCCTCGTTCTGCAACGCCGGTGGGGGATTGTGGTCGACCGCCGACGACTATCTCCGCTTCGTGCGCATGCTGCTCGGCGAGGGGACGATCGACGGCGTGCGGGTCTTGTCGCCGGAGTCGGCCCGGCTGATGAGGACCGACCGGCTCACCGACGAACAGAAGCGGCACAACTTCCTGGGAGCCCCGTACTGGGTGGGTCGCGGCTTCGGGTTGAACCTGTCCGTGGTGACCGACCCGGCCAAGTCGCTCCCGCTGTTCGGGCCGGGCGGCGTAGGGACGTTCAGTTGGCCCGGCGCCTACGGGACGTGGTGGCAGGCGGACCCGACCGCGGACCTGATCCTGATCTACCTGATCCAGAACCTGCCGGACCTGAGCGTGGACGCCGCAACGGCGGTGGCCGGTAACACCTCGCTCGCGAAACTCCGCACGGCGCAACCGAGATTCGTTCGCCGCACCTACCAGGCCCTCGGTCTTTGAGACGGAGCGCCATGGTCGCCTACCCACCGGACCGCATCACCGGACCCCGGCTGGTGCTGCGACCGCCCATCCTCGACGACGCCGGGGCGCTGTTCCAGCGGGTCGCCCGCGACCCCGAGGTCACCAAATACCTGCTGTGGGCACCGCATCGAGACGTGGCGGCAACGCGCCGGGTGATCGCCGAGAAGCTCAACGTCAACGACGAGGAGCGCACGTGGGTGATCGAGCTGCGCCACAGCGGCGACGTGATCGGGCTGGCCAGCTGCAGACGCCCGGTGTCGCACTCGGTCGAGGTCGGCTACTGCCTGGGGAAGCGCTGGTGGGGCAAAGGGTTCATGTCCGAGGTGCTCGACATGCTGCTGGCGGCGCTGGAGGCCGACCGCGACGTGTATCGCGTGTGGGCGACGTGCAGCCCGCAGAACGAGCGCTCGGCGCGGCTGCTGGAGCACTCCGGATTCGTCCTCGAAGGGCGGCTGGCCCGGCACGCCGTGTACCCCACCATGGGTCCCGAACCGCAGGACAGCCTGCTGTACGCACGAATGCTGCGCTGACGGGATCGCGTTGAACCGAGCCGAGTCTCGGCTCGTTCAACTTGCGTGATGCATTGTGCCCGCCCGGTAAGTCCGCAAACTTGCTAGGGCGCTTCGCTTTGAGGGATCTGCGGGTGCCGGCGGTTTCGGCGCCGATGGCTGGCGGCCCGTCGACGCCGGCGCTGGCCGCCGCGGTTGCGGAGTGCGGCGGCCTGGGATTCCTGGCCGGTGGCTTGATTCCGGCAGAGACTCTGGCCGACAAATTCGCCGCGGCGCGAGCCCTCACCGCGGGGCCCTTGGGCATCAACCTCTTTGTGCCCCACAATGTCCCCGCTGACCCCGGTGAAGTGGAGACCTACGCGCGCCGGCTGTCAGCGGAGGGCGGACGCTATGCCACGCCCCTGGGCACCCCGCGCCACGACGACTTCGGCTGGCGGGCCAAGCTGGACCTGCTGCACGAGCTGCGCCCCGAAGCGGTGTCGTTCACCTTCGGCCTACCGAGCGAGGAGGTGTGCCGTCGACTCCGGGAGGCCGGCATCCTCGTCGTCGGCACGGTGACCAGCGTCGACGAGGCCAACCAGGCCGTCAGCCGCGGCGTCGACGCGTTGGTGGTACAAGGACCCGACGCCGGCGGGCATCGGGCCACCTTCAACCCCCACGCCCTGCCCGACTCCGTTGGCCTCGACGACCTGCTCGCCGGCGTGCTCGACACGGTCGGCTGTGACGTCGTCGCGGCCGGCGGGCTGGCCAACACCGCCGATGTCGACCGGGTCTTCGAGAAGGGCGCCACCGCGGCCCAATTCGGCACCGCACTGCTCCTGGCCGACGAGGCCGGAACCAGCCCCGTGCACCGCGCCGCCCTGGGCGCCCCGCAATTCACCGAAACCGTGCTCACCCGCGCCTTCACCGGACGCTACGCGCGATCGCTGCGCAACCGATTCGTGCGCGACCACGAACACCACGCCGTCTTCGGGTTCCCCGAGATCGCGCACCTGACCTCACCGATCCTGGCCGCAGCCAGCGCCCTCGGCGATCCCCACGGCACCAGCCTGTGGGCGGGAACCCAATATCGCCAAGCACGAACCGCGCCCGTCAAAACCATTCTCGCCGAGCTGATGCCATGACCAAAGTCGCGATCATCACGGGCGCCTCCCGCGGCATCGGTGCGGCGCTCATCGAAACCTACCGCGCAATGGGCTACCGCGTCGTGGCCAACTCCCGCGGCATCGCCCCGTGTGCCGGGCCCGACGTCCTCGCCGTCCCCGGCGACATCGCCCACATCGACACCGCCGAGCGCATTGTCCGCGAAACGATCTCACGCTTCGGGCGCATCGATTCCCTGGTCAACAACGCCGGCATCTTCATACCGAAGCCCTTCACCGACTACACGCCGGAGGACTTCGGCCTCGTCGTGGGGACCAACGTCGGCGGATTCTTTCACCTCACCCAACGAGTGGTCGCCCAGATGCTCGACCAGGGCCACGGCGGTCACATCGTCAGCCTGACCACCGCCCTCGTCGAGCAGCCGGACGCCCGCATCCCGGCGGCACTGACGGCCCTGTCCAAAGGCGGCGTGGCGGCCGTCACCAAGGCACTCGCCATCGAATACGCCGGCAGCGGCATCCGCGTCAACGCGATCTCCCCCGGCGTCATCGACACCCCCATGCACGCGGGAACCGATGTCCACGCCGCCTACGCCCACATGCATCCGCAGAATCGCGTCGGCACGATCGCCGACATCGCCCACGGCGTCCGATACCTGGAGCAGTCGCCGTTCGTCACCGGCGAAGTCCTGCACATCGACGGCGGCCAGAACGCGGGGCACTGATCGGCGTGGTCGCCCATCCGGCGGCCGCCTGGTAGGCATGCCCGACACGCAACACCGTGCTCTCGTCGAAGGGACGGCCCATGACCTGCAGACCAATCGGCAATCCTGCGCCGGTGAATCCGCACGGCACGGATAACGCTGGCAGACCGGTGAGATTCGCCGGAGCGGAGAACCGGATGTACGCGTCCGCCGGCCCCTCGCACAGCCCGTCCGGCCAAGTCACCTCCGGCTTGCTTGCGTCCATCGCCGCGACCGGCACCGTCGGGGTGATCAGGACATCGATGTCGTCGAAGAGCCCGTGCCACTCTTGGCGGATGCTCGCCCGCATGCGTTGCGCCGCCAGGTAATCCGTCGCCAATACGGACGCGCCGGACCGCAATGCGCGTCGTACGTCATCGGTGTAGAGGTCGCCGTGCTCGCTCAGCATCTGCCGGTGATAACTGGCGGCTTCGGGCTGCAAGATTCCGAACTGGGCAGCCACCACCTCATCGGTCAGGGGCAGCCGGACTTCTCGCAGCCGCACACCCAGATCCGCGAGCCGAGCGCAGGCCGCTTCGACGGCATTCCTGACTTCCGGATCGACGCGCTCGGTGAAGAAGTTCACCGGGACGCCGGCCGTCATCCCGGCCACATCGCGCCCTAATCCGGCCGAAAAGTCGGGCACCGCGACGTCCACCGAACCCGGATCGCGGGGGTCGTGCCCGGCCATCACCTGCATCGCCAACGCCGCATCCTCGACCGTGCGCGTCAGCGGGCCGGCGTGGTCCAGTGACCACGCCAACGTCGTTACGCCCGTGCGGGATACGCGACCGTATGTCGGTTTGAGCCCCACGATGCCGCACAGCGATGCGGGGATGCGGATCGAGCCCGCGGTATCGCTGCCCAACCCGACGAAGCACGCCCCGACGGCGACGGCCGCCGCCGATCCACCGCTGGACCCTCCCGCGATGCGGTCCGGACGCCACGGGTTGCGGGTCTGGGGAGTGACGACGCCGAAGGCGAACTCGTGACTGTGGGTCCGCCCGACCACCACCGCACCGGCCGCCAGCAGCGCCGCGACGACGGCGCTGTCGTCGCGGGGTATGTGATGCGCTCGGACGCGCGAGCTAGACGTGCTCGGCACGCCGGCCATGTCGTAGATCTCCTTGACCCCGACGGGGATTCCGTGCAGGGGTCCGCGATATCGGCCGGCCGCGATCTCACCTTCCGCCCGCGCCGCCGCCGCGGTGGCCAGCTCCGCGGTGACCTTGCTGAACGCGTTGATCGGTGGGTCAACCACCTCGATGCGGGCCAGCACCGACTCGGTCAACTCGACGGGCGACAGTGCTTTGGCCCTGATCTGTTGGGCGGCCGCGGCCAAGGTCAGCTCGAACGGCTGCACGGCTGTCAGGCCACGGCCGAGTGGATTCCGAGCGCGGAGCGCAGCCAGCGGCCTATTTCGGCGATCGCGCGGTCGACCTCCTCGACGCGGCCCGCCCCCATGATGAAGGAGTGCTGCCCCTCGTCGACCCGCCGGACGACGACGTCGTTGCCGGCTTCCTGCGCCCGCCGCGAGAAGGCGACGGCATCCGACGCGAGCAGTTCGTACTCGCCGTAGTACACCGCGGTCGGGGGCAGCCCGGACAGGTCGGCACCGAGCAGATGCACCCGCGGGTCGGTGAATTCCACGCCCGTTCCGTCGAGCCAGCACGACCGGAACAACTCCAATAACCCCCGGGTGAGCAGCTTGTCCCGACCCGCGTTGGTTTCGATCGACTCCCCCGACAGCGTCACGTCGGTCCACGGCGAGATGGACAGCACGGCACCGGGCAGCGCCTCGCCCCGATCGCGCAGCCGCAGCGCGAGTTCGACCGCGAGATACCCGCCGATCGAGTGGCCGACACTGGCAATCTTGTTGGGCCGGTAGCCCTGAGCGAGCAGCCAGCGGTAAGCGTTATCCACGTCTTCGACCTGCGCCGGATACTTTTGCTCCGGGGAACGCCGAAAGTTCAGCACGAGCGACCGGGCGCCGGCCGCTTTCGCGAGGTGTCCGGCCGCCTTCCGGTCGGAGTGCATCGACATCACCACGGTGCCACCCATGTGGGTGTGCAGCAGGACCGATTCCGGGTCACTGTCGACGGGAATGCACCACATGGCCTCGACCCCGCCGGCATCCACCTCGGCGTAAGTGACCCCCTCGGGCTCCTTCGTCGCCAGATGAATGTTCTCGGTGACGTCACGAATCGTCTCCAGTTCGAAATTGGGATTCGAGGACCGCCTGCCGACCTCCGCCAAGAAATCGGCGAATTCGACCGCCTGCCTGCTTGCCATTAGATTGCCTTCCGTCGGGATCATAAGATAACGGTCACTATATAACGACCGCTCTCCAATGGCTAGCCCCGATAGCGGCCCCGTTCGACAGCCAGGTAGCGGCGCGCGCCGTGGACCGGCCCGCGACGCGCCGCATGGGGCAAGTGCAAGGGCCCGATATCGGTCAAAACGCGCTCACCGAGTCGCGCGGGCGGCGATCCCCGCACCCCCCGGGGCGGCCCTCCAAGCGGCCCGAGCCCGCTTGCGGCCGATCAGTTGCGTTGCTTGCCGGGCGAAACGAGTTTGTCCGCGGTCTGCCGCGCGGCGTCGAGCACGGTGGCCTGCGTCGCGGCGTCCGACATTGCGCGGGAGATCGAGACCGCTCCCACGATCAACGCGACGATGCTCCATGCCCGGCGCTCCCGATCGGGGCGTGCACCGTCGAGCGACTCCGCCACCCGGTCCGCCAGCGCCGCGATCTTGTGCTCGTACGCCTCCCGCGTCGACGCCCCCGCCCGCGCGACGTCGGCGCTGAGCGTTGGCATCACGCAACCGTCGCCCGGGTTGTCCACATGGTAAGTGCTCAGGTAATCCGCGATGAAGCTCTTGAGCCGCGATACGCGTTCGGCCTTGCTGCCGGACTCCGTGTCGGACAGAAAGGGCTCGCCGACGGCGGCCTCGATGATCGCCTCGAGCATCGCTTCCTTGTTGGCGAAATTGGAGTAGAACGCTCCCGAGGTCACATCCGCCGCGGCGGCGAGCCCGTCCACCCCAATGCCGTTGAAACCGGACACCTTCATCGATCGCATGCCGGCACGCACCAGTGCGGCGCGCGCCTTGGCCTTCTGGTCCGGTGGGTACCTCACCAGCGCGACTATACCTCTATTACGTAACTATCGGTATCCTATGACTGCCGGCCATCAGCGATCCAGCGCCCGGCGCGCGTAGGCCCGCACGTCGGCGTCGCCGTCCTTCAGCGCGATGCCCAGCGCGTCCCGGGCCGCCGGGTCCGCCGCCCAGCGCGTCAGGCTGATCACCGCCGCCTTGCGCACGTCGAGATGCGCGTCGCCCAGCGCCTCGGCCAGCCGAGGGACGGCGAGGTCCGCGGGTGCCCCCGCCAGCGCGCGGGCCGCACCCTCCCGAACCTGCCACGCCGGCGCCCGCAGCGCCGACTCGATCGACGCGACATCCCCTGCGTCGCACCCCAGTTGGCCCAGCGCGGCGAGCGCGGCGGCGCGCACCAGGGGGTCGGGATCGCCGATCAGCGCCCGCACCGCCTCGCCGCCGCCACCCAGCGTCGCCAGGCCGGCGGCCGCGGCGATGCGGACCTCGCGGTTCTCGTCCGCGCCGGCCGCGACGACGCCGGCCACGTCGTCGACCGACACCAGCGCCCGCACGCCCTCGAGGCGCACGCGGTGGTCGGGATCGGCGACGGCGTGACGGTAGTCCTCGGCCGCGCCGGCCCGGCGGGCGGTCAGCAGGTAGACGGCCGCGGCCCGCACCACCGTGTCAGGTGAAGCCAAGTGGCCCCGGACGCCCGAGGGGTCGGGCAGCACCTCCGCCAGCTCGCGGATCCCGTCGGCGGCCGTGCGGCGCACCGCGGCGGCGGCGTCGTCCAGCGCGGCGAACAACGCGGGCGCGTACCCGTCCGGGATGTGCTCGGTCAGCGTCGCCACCGCGGTTTGGCGCACCCCCGGGTCGGGGTCGGCCAGGTAGGGCCGCAGACCGGAAATGGTCGGCTCCTCAAGGGCGAGCACCTCGGCGATGCGCGGCGACGGCGGGTCGAACGGCGTTGCGGGCGCATCGATCCGGGATGTCGTGTTGGCCGGCGCCTGGCCGCCGACCAGCGGCGGCTGCTCCACCTCCTGCACGGTCTGGTCCGCCGGGGGCAAGCCGTCCAGCTCCGGCACGGCCACGAAGTAGGGCGCCACCGGCCGCTTGAGGAACACCATCTGACCGTCGGCACCCTTGCGCAGGTTGAGGTGATAGCCCCATTGGGCGTCGTCGCGCCCGGGCAGATCCGCGCGATCGTGGTAGAGCCCCCAACGCGATTCGGTGCGGGTGAGGGAGGACCGTGCGGCCATCTCGGCGCAGTCCCGGATGAAGGAGACCTCGACGGCGCGCATCAGCTCGTGCGGATCACGGGCGCCCATCTCGGCGATCTCGCCGCGCATCCGGTCGAAGGTGCGCACCGCGATCGACAGCTTGGCCGCCGTCTTCGGCGGCGCCACATAGTCGTTGACGAACCGGCGCAGCTTGTACTCGACCTGCGGTTGCGGCGGCCCGCCCGGATGCCGCAGCGGGCGGTAGATCAGTTCGTGCGCTTCGCGCAGCTGGTCCTCCGGAAGCCGCTGCGGCGCCGAGACTTCCGCGCAGGTCGACGCGGCGTCCGTGCCCGCGAGGTCACCGAAGACGAATGCGCCGATCATGTAGTTGTGGGGCACACACGCCAGGTCCCCGGCGGCGTAGAGCCCGGGGATCGTGGTGCGGGCATGCTCGTCGACCCACACACCGGACGCCGAATGCCCGCCGCACAAACCGATTTCGGAGATGTGCATCTCGATATCGTGGGTGCGGTAGTCGTGACCGCGGTTGGCGTGGAAGGTGCCCCGGGTGGGCCGCTCGGTGGTGTGCAGGATGCCCTCGAGCGCGCTCAGCGTCTCGTCGGGCAGGTGGGACACCTTGAGGTAGATCGGCCCGCGCGCGGAGTCGATCTCGTTCTTGACCTCGGCCATCATCTGTCCCGACCAATAGTCGGAGTCGACGAAGCGCTCGCCGCGCGCGTTGACCTGGTAGCCGCCGAACGGGTTGGCCACGTAGGCGCAGGCGGGCCCGTTGTAGTCCTTGATCAGCGGGTTGACCTGGAAGCACTCGATTCCGGACAGCTCGGCGCCCGCGTGGTAGGCCATCGCGTAACCATCGCCGGCGTTGGTGGGGTTCTCGTAGGTGCCGTACAGATACCCCGAGGCGGGCAGGCCCAGCCGCCCGCACGCCCCCGTCGCCAGGATCACCGCCTTGGCGCCAACGGCGACGAATTCGCCGGTGCGGGTGTTGAAGGCCGCGGCGCCGACCGCCCGCCCGTCGGCCACCAGCACCCGCACCGGCATCAGCCGGTTCTCGATGCGGACCTTCTCCCGCATCGACCGCTGCCGCAACACCCGGTACAGCGCCTTCTTGACGTCCTTGCCCTCCGGCATGGGCAGCACGTACGAGCCGGAGCGGTGCACGCGGCGCACCGCGTACTCGCCATGCTCGTCCTTTTCGAACTTCACCCCGTAGCGCTCCAGCCGCTGCACCATCGCAAAGCCGCGGGTGGCAGTCTGATAAATGGTGCGCTGGTTGACGATTCCGTCGTTGGCGCGGGTGATCTCGGCGACGTAGTCCTCGGGTTCGGCCTTACCGGGGATGACGGCGTTGTTGACCCCGTCCATGCCCATCGCCAGCGCGCCGGAATGCCGCACGTGCGCCTTCTCGAGCAGCAGGACCTGCGCACCGTGCTCCGCGGCCGACAGGGCCGCCATCGTGCCGGCGGTGCCGCCGCCGATGACGAGCACGTCGCAGTCGAGGCGGTCCGGCGCGAGATCGGGTGCCTGCATCATGCCGCCGCCGAATGGTCCAGCGCCGCAATGATTTCTGCGCGCAGCGCGGGACGCGGCAGGTCGACACGCGGCTCCGGCACGTCGAGCAGCGCGCGCAGCGGCCGGCCCGCGCGGCCCAGCACGGCGATCCGGTCCCCCAGCGCCAGCGCCTCGTCCACGTCGTGGGTGACGAAGACGACGGTGGTCGGGTGGGCACGCCAGGTGTCGATCAGCAGCCGCTGCATGGCGGCGCGGGTCTGGGTGTCCAGGGCACCGAACGGCTCGTCCATCATCACCGCGCGCGGCGCGCCGGCCAGGCCGCGGGCCAACTGCACGCGCTGGCGCATCCCGCCCGACAGGCTCTTGGGCAGGTAATGACCGAATCCGCCGAGCCCGAGTTCGTCGATCCACCGCTCGGCCTGAGTCCGCCGGGTGGCGCGCGGTTCGCCGCGCAGCCGCAACGCCAGTTCGATGTTGGACCGCACGGTGCGCCACGGCAGCAGGGCGTCGTCCTGGAACACCATGCCGCGATCACCCGAGGTGGTGGTGACGTCGTCGCCGTCCGCCAGCACCCGACCGCCCGCGGGCGGCAGCAGGCCCGCAAGCGCGCGCAGCACCGTCGACTTCCCGCAGCCCGACGGGCCGGTCAGTATGAGGATCTCCCCCGGCCGCACGGTCAGGCTCAGCCCGTCGATCACCGGAGTCGCGGTGTACGACAGGGAAACCCGGTCCAGTTCGAGGCTCATCGCCGTCATCGCTGTCCTTCCTGCGCGCGCGGGAGCCAGCGGGTCACGCGCCGGCCAACCAGCTCGACGGACGCCGACGTGGCGAAGCCCAGCACCCCGATGGTGATGATGCCGACGAAGACCTGCGGGTAGGCCAGCACCGTGTAGTCCTGCCAGGTGCGGTAGCCGATGCCGAGCCGGCCGGAGATCATCTCAGCGGAGATCACGCAGATCCACGCCACCCCCATCCCGACCGACAGCCCGCCGAAGACACCCGGCAGGATGCCGGGCAGCACCACCTGGGTGAGCACGTCGGCCCGGCGGCCGCCCAGGGTGCGCACCGAGTCCTCCCACAGCGTGGGCAGCGCGCGCACGGCGTGCCGGGTGCTGACCATGATCGGGAAGAACGCCGCCAGGAAGGTGATGAAGACGATGCCGGCCTCGTCGGTCGGGAACAGCAGGATCGCCACCGGCACCATCGCGATCGCCGGGATGGGCCGGGCCAGCTCGGTCAGCGGACCGACGATGTCGGCGAACAGCCGGGACCGGCCCAGCAGCACGCCCGTGGCGACCCCGACCATGGCGGCCAGGCCGAAGCCGGTGAGGATCCGCAGCAACGACTGCGCCACGTCGAGCCAGTACTCGTGGGCGCCGAGCCGGCGATGCAGCGCCGTCACGATCTGGGTGACGGTGGGCAGCGTGTCGAACCGCAGCACCAGCCGCGCCTTGCCTGCGGTGAGCAGCTGCCACAGCCCGATCGCCACGGCCACCGACGCCAGCCGCAGCAGGCGCGACCGCCACGGCGAGGCGAGTCGCCGCGGCGTCGCCGGTGCGGGCGCCGAGACCCCGTCGAAAACCTGCCCGGGCACCACTTGCGCGGTCATACCGAACCCCCCAGTGCCTGTTGATAATTCATGGCCACGCTGCCCGGGTGTCCCGCCGTGTACCGGCGCGCACCGGCCGGGGTGTCGAACGGAAGGTAATTGGGCCCGTCTTTGACCCACGTCGACTTGTCGGCGAACCATCGGGTGCCCAGTTCGGCGTCGGGAACGTAGGCCGCGCGGATCTTGGCGCCGCGGCCGTTCGCCTCTCGGATCGCCTGCAGCAGCGCGGTCGGATTGGCGATGGGTTGCGTCGAGTCGGATCCCTCGAACCACAGCTCGCCGGCCAGGGCGGGATCCCCCGCGAGCGTGTCCGGGTTGGACTTTGCGTCTCGGGCCGCGTCGTAGTTGCGGCCGCGGGCGGCGAACACCGCGCGCAGCGGCTCGTCCACGACGAAGTTGCCGATGTCGAGGTCGGCGAAGTCGCCGATCGACTTCAGGTACGGCACATCGGCTTTCAGCGCGTCGACCAGCGACGGCTTCGGCGTGCTGTCGAACGACGTACCCCCGGGGCCGTTGTACAGATAAACCACCTCCTGCGGCAATCCGCTGGCCTGGGCCACGATGCGGGACGCCTCCAGCGGCCTGGAGTTGAGGAACTCGGTGGCGTCCAGCTGCGCCTGCAGGAAGGCCGCGAGCACCTCGGGGTGGCTCTTCGCGTACGACCGCCGGACCACCACGCCGTGCAGGGTCGGGAAGTTCAGCTCGGCGCCGTCGTAGAGCAGCTTGGCCTTGCCCTGGTGGACCAGCAGCCCGGGCCAGGCGACGAATTGCGAAAGGCCTCGAACCTGACCCGATTCCAGCGCGGAGGCGCCGACCTGCGGTTGCTGGTTGAGCACCTCGACGCCGGTGACGCCCTCTTTGGCCAGGGCGCGCACCAGGGTGCCGTGCCCGGCCGAGCCGAGGCTGGCCGAGACCTTCGAGCCGGCCAGGTCGGCCAGCCCGCTCGCCGACGAGTCCGGCTTCACCACCACCATGTTCAGCGCGCCCTTGGGGTTGTAGCCGGTGACCGACACCATCTCGGTTTTCGCCAGCGGGTTGGCCTGGGTCTTGGACCCGTTGATCAGCAGCGGGTAGTCGCCCATCGAGCCGATGTCGATCTTCTCGGCGAGCATCTGCGCGGTGATCGGGGCGCCGGTGTCGTAGTCCTGCCAGCGCACCGCGTACTTGGTGCCGGTGCGGGTGGTGATGTCGGCGAGCCGGTGCTCCAGGGAGCCCTGCGCGCGCAGCAGCGTGCCCGCGGTGACGGTGTTGATGGTCTTGGACTGGTAGCCCACCACGACGTTGACCACACCCGAGGACTGCGAGAGCGATTCGAGCGAGCAGCCGGAGATCAGCCCGACCGTCGCGCAGGCGACCGCGAGCGTAACGCCAGTGCGATTTCTGGCCCCATTTTTCGCCGTGGCGTTACGCTGGCGACCCGGCCCTAGTTCCATGAAACGCCTTTCAGCGCAGGAGGTACGGCATGTTGACGGTGACGGCCCCGGTCGGACAGCGAGCCGCGCACGGGCCGCAGTACCAGCACTCGTCGACGTGCATGTACGCCTTGCCCGTCTCGGGATTGATGGCGAGCGCGTCGAGTGGGCAGACCTCGACACACAGGGTGCAGCCGTCGATGCACAGCGACTCGTCGATGGTGACCGGCACGTCGGCACGCTGGGATATCAGCGTCATGGCTTGCTCCTTATGAGGTTGCCGCGCATGGTGATTCGATCGCCCCGCATCCGGATGTACTCCAGGTCAACGGGTCTGCCGTCGTCGAGGCTGGTGAGCCGCTCCAGCATGAGCAGCGCCGCCCCGTCGGGCACCTGCAGCGTGGCCGCCGAATGCGCGTCGGCGGAGATGGCCTCCAGCGCCAGCGACGCCGACCCCAGCCGCTGCCCGCTCACCTGCTCGATGAGCGCGAACAGGTCGTTGGTCTCCAGCGGATAGTCGAGGATCTTCGCGCCGATGTCCGGGGCCAGGTAGGTCAGGTCCAGGCTGAGCGGCAGGTCGCCGAGGTAGCGCAGCCGCTCGACGAACACCGCCTGCTCGCCGGGTTCCAGGCGGAGCCGCCGCGCCACCGACGGCGGCGCGGTGACCGGCATGGCGGCCCGCACCTCGTTGCGCACCTCGCCGAGGTCCTTGAACGTTTCCTTCAAACCGAGCAACGCGTCGAGGCCGTGGTCGTACTTGCGTTGCGCGACATGGGTTCCGACCTTGGGCCCGCGGTCGATCAGCCCTTCCTGTTTGAGGGCGGCAAGCGCCTCGCGAATCGTGTTGCGGGACACCGAGAATTCCGCCGCCAACTCCTGTTCGGACGGAAGCCCGTCGGGGTAGGTGTCGGCGTGGATCTGCTGGCGCAGCACGTCGGCGACCCGGCGGGCCCGGTCGGCCCGGTGCCCCCGAATCGATACTGGTTGCGCCACGGGAGTCACGCTAACGCAGCTCAGGGGGACTTTCGGGGTGTCCGCGGATGGCCCGCGCGGGCCGCTCAACGCATTCCGCCGGTTCGGGTTCAGCGCCGACCAGCAAGGACTCCCGCCCGGCGCGCTATTGCGCCACCCCGGGGTGGACCGAGTCTTTCCGATCCTCGTGAGCAGAATCCTGCGCAACTCCCGGCAGTTCGGTCGGCACCAGCGGCATCGCCGCCAGGGGGAACAACCCGCACAGCGCCCACGCCGACGAGTACCCGGACGCCGTCATCAGCGCGCCGAAGAGCGGGGGCCCGGCGCCGGCCATCAGCCGCTGCGCGGTGTTCTGCATGCCCAGGGCGCGTCCGCTCCAGAACGGTCCGGCGAACTCGGTGATCGCGGTGGCTTCCAACCCGTTGTCGAGCACCGCGACCACGGACAGCGAAAGCATCAACAGCACGGCAAGTCCCGACCGCGGGCCGTCGGTGAGCGCAAGCAGAAACAGGATCAGCGCCGCGGCGAGCGCGATCATGCGGACGGGTCGCATCCGCGAGCCGACGTGATCGGACCAGCGGCCGACGACGATCCGGCCCGCGGCCCCGAGCGCCTGAGACAGAGTCACGAGACCGCCCGCAGCCGCCACCGACCAGCCATGGTGAGCCATCAGCCACACGAGCATGAACGTGGCCGTGACCGTCTGCGGCACCATCAACAGCCCGGCGACGGCATGGATTCGCCACAGCGCCGAGGAGCCGCGGTAGGGGCTCGCCAGTTCCTGTGCGGTCGCCGCCCGGCGTGCCTTCCGCGGCGGATCGACGATCCCGATCGCGCTGGCGACCGTCGCCACCGCGCACATCACCCCGAGGAACATCAGCCCCCGGTGCGCGCCACGTTCCGACAGTTCGGGCACGACGACGGCGCCCAGAGCGATGCCCAGGGGTTGCGCCGTCTGGCGGATGCCCATCGCCAACCCGCGTTGCCGCGCCGGAAACCACGCGGACACCAGCCGACCCCCGGCGGCGTTGCAGCTGGCCGCGGCCATACCGCCGAGGAACAGGTATGCGCCCGTCATCGCCATCGAATGCGCCGCCGCCGCCGCGTAGGCCGCGGCCGCTGTCAGTGCCGAACCCACCGTCAGTACGGCCCGCTCGCCGACGCGATCGAGCACATAGCCCCAAAGAAAAAGGGTGACCACCATTCCCCAGCTGGGCATCGACGCCATCAGGGCGGCCTCCGTCAGCGGAATCCCGCGTCGGGCCTGCAGTGACGGGATGAGGAACGCGACCCCGTTGACGAAAAGGAACGAGGTTGCCGTAACACCCAGCGAGACAACCATGATCGACCACCGCGCCCCCGCCCCGAGTTGCGTCGCGGTATCCGATTGCCCGGGCATGGATCCATGTTGGCACGGCGCAACGCGGACAACGCTTGCCGTGACCGACCTGGAGCGGTTATCTCATTGAAGGCAAAGGTATTTCCTAAGTCCCTCTCAGCTAGCGGCGTGGATCGCCCTCACCGGCGGCCAGATTCACGGTGTCAACGACTTCACGGTGTCAACGACTTCACGGTGTCAACGACTTCACGGTGTCAACGACGTAGACACGGCCCGCGACCCCACGGGACAATGAGTATGACGGATGACGCCGCTACGAAGGTGCCGGCGGTCACGCTGGGCTTCTGGGTAATCAAGATCCTCGCGACGACGCTGGGCGAGACTTGCGGCGACACGGTCACGATGACGCTGAATTGGGGTTACCTGGCGGGCGTCACGCTTTTCGGAGTGTTGCTGGTGGCGCTGGTGTCGGCCAGATTCTCGCCACACGCTTCCACGCAATTCTGTATTGGGCGGCGATCGTGGCGTCCACGACGTTCGGCACGGTGCTGGCCGATTTCGCCGACCGATCGCTGGGCATCGGGTACACGGGCGGTTCGCTGCTGCTCTTGGGTTGTCTTGCGGCCACTTTGGCGCTGTGGCGCTGGTCGGAGGGAACGGTGTCGGTGAATACCGTTGCCACGCCACGGGTGGAGGCGTTCTACTGGTCGGCCATCACGTTTTCGCAGACGCTGGGCACGGCGTTGGGCGACTGGCTCTCCGCGACCCGCGGCATAGGCTACGAACGCGGCGCCTTATCGTTCACCGCGGCTCTGGCCGTCGTGGTCGCCGTGTATTACCTGACCCCCGTGTCGCGCGTGGCGCTGTTCTGGGCTGCGTTCATCCTGACGCGCCCCCTCGGCGCGACCGTGGGCGACCTCCTCGATAAACCGGTCGCCGACGGCGGCCTGGCATTGAGCCGGCCCGTGGCCACGGCCGTCCTCGCGGCGCTGATCGTCGCGCTCGTCATCGTCCTGCCGCAACGCCCGGGACGTCACCCCGGCGACACGAACGGCGGCGCGTCGGCGGAGCGCGCCTGACTCACAGCAGCTCAGGCCGCGTCCACAGCGGATCTCAAGCGACCGCACATACGCTGGCGACGTGAGAGATGTCGAATCGCCGAAACCGCGCCGCCTCATAGCCGCAACCCTGATCGGCGCGGCTGTCGCCGTCAGCGCGGGCGTGGTGGGAGCGCCCAGCGCAAGCGCCGATCCCAGCGCCTTCGGCGCGCTCAGCTGCAACTGCCAGGAGACCGCCGCGCCCGGCAGCCCGGCCCGCAAGGAAGAGGTGGCCCAGGGAATCCAGCAGAGCATGGCGGGCCAGTCGTCGCCACCACGACACGCAGTCGGTTAGCGCACCCTCACGCACCCTCGGTGACCACCCGCGCGGCGCCGTCGCCATTGGACGCGCCGTTGAGGCCGGATGCGTCCGCGGGCAGCTCGAAAGGCGGGTAGGCCGAACCCACCGCGGCCATCGCCGCGTTCCGCTGAGCCTCCATCCGCGCCAGCGCCTCCTCGGTGAAGACCGACAGACCCAGGTCGGGGTTGTAGCCGTGGATCTCCTTGACGTCGAGCTGGGCGAGGAAGTAGATGATCTCCTTGGACACCACCTGACCGGGGACCAGCACCGGGAAGCCCGGCGGGTAGGGCACCACGAACGTCGTGGACACCAGCGTCTTGCCTTCGGCCAGCCGCCGCCCGGCCGTCCCGATCAGCACGTGCTCGCGGTCGGACTCCTCGTACCCGGCGTAGAACGCCGACCGCATGTCGCCGAACATGCAGCCGTCGACCGGCTGGAAGGCGACGTCGAACTCGCTGAAGTCCGGCAGGTGCGGCAGGTCCTCGGTGATCTCCTCGACGTGGCGTCGCTGCAACGCCCGGTCCGCCACGCTCGCCGCGCTCTCGCTGCGGTCCAAATCCGTTGCGATGCGGCGCAACACGTCGAGCAGGTAGTGCACGCTCGACCAGGTGACGCCGATCGTGAAGATCAGCAGCACGCTGTTGATCGACGTCTTGTTGATCTGGATGCCGAACCGCTCCATCAGGATCTTCTCGCGGAAGTCGTAACCGTTCATGCCGGTCTTGCCGATGAACAGGGTGACCCGCGTGGCGTCCAGCACGAATTGGTCGGAGCGCCACGCCTCGTTCCACTCGGCCAGCGCGCCCTGCCGGACCTGGCGGTACGAGCTCACCGAGGAGGCCCGGAACTCCTCGGGCACCAGGTCGGACTCGTCGAGGATGCGGAACCACTTGCTGATCAGCCGGTCCTTGCGGACCCGGTGCCGGAAAACCAGCGCCATGTCGTAGGTCTGCCGGACCAGCTGGAAGCCCTCGATGTCGACCTGCCGGCGCGCCAGGTCCAGCGAGGCCAGCAGCTGCTGGTTCGGCGACGTCGAGGTGTGCGTGAGGAACGCCTCGCCGAACGCGTCGCGCGTTAGCGCGTTGAAATCCTGGTCGCGGACGTGGATCATCGACGCCTGCCGCAGCGCCGACAGCGACTTGTGGGTGGAGTGCGTCGCATAGACGCGCACCCGCGCCCGGGCCGGGTCGGGCAAGAGCCGCCGGCCGAGCCACTCGGACCGCGGCACGCCGTCCATCGACGCCACCCAATTCCGGTATTCCTCGGCGTATTTCGGCGCCGCCAGCATCTGCTCGAGATGCTGGGCCGACACCATCGCGGTCCGCTGCCGGGCCCAGGGCACGGCGGTGGCGAACGCGTACCACGCCTCGTCCCACAAAAAGCAGATGTCCGGCTTGATCGCCAGCACCTCCTGCATCACCCGCAGCGGGTTGTAGACCACGCCGTCGAAGGTGCAGTTGGTCAGCAACAGCATCCGCACCCGGTGCAGCTGTCCCGCCGCCTCGAGGTCGAGCAGGGTCTTCTTGATCGTGTGCAGTGACACCGCCCCGTAGATCGCGAACTCGGGCAGCGGGTATGCGTCCAGGTACAGCGGATAGGCGCCGGCCAGCACCAGCCCGTAGTGGTGCGACTTGTGGCAGTTGCGGTCGATCAGCACGATGTCGCCCGGCCGCGTCAGCGACTGCACGACGATCTTGTTGGCTGTGGACGTCCCGTTCGTGACGAAGTAGGTGTGGTCGGAGTTCCAGGTGTGCGCGGCCTTGTCCATCGCCTTCCTGATGTTGCCGTGCGGGTCCAGCAGCGAATCCAGCCCGCCGGAGGTGGTGGAGGTTTCGGCCATGAAGATGTTGCGGCCGTAGAACTCGCCCATGTCCTGCAGCGACTTCGAGTTGAAGATGCTGGCTCCGCGGGCGACGGGCAGGGCGTGGAACTGGCCGACCGGCGCCGCCGCGTACGCGCGCAGAGCGTCGAAAAACGGTGTGGCGAACCGGTTTCGGAGGCCCGCCAGCACGGTGCTGTGCAGGTCGGTGACGTCGTTGAGCCGGTAGAACGTCCGGTCGTAGACGTCGGGCTCGGTGTCGTCACCGGCCGCGATCGACTCGTCGGTGAGCAGGTAGAGGTCGATGTGGGGCCGCAGCTCGCGGATCCATTCGCCGCATTCCACCCAGTCGTTGGCGCGGTCGGGTATGACTACGCCTTCAGCGTCCTCATTGGGCCCCAACAGCGTGTTCATCAGCGGCACCCGGTCCCGGGACCGCAGCGGCAGGTCGTCGCGGATGATCGCGGCCTGGATCTCGCCGTTCAGCGCGACCGCGGTGATCGCGTCCTCCACGCTCGGCACGACGAGGAGCTCGAACTGCACGTCGTCGGACGGGTCGCGGAGCTCGCGCAGGCACTCGGCCAGGCTCTCCGGGGCGGTCTCGGGGGCGTCGTCGGCGAGCAGCACCGTGTAGAACTGCTGCTGCCTTGCCCGGGCCACCAGCTCCTGGTCCGCCAGCGGCGCCGAGGTATCGAAAAGCCCTGCGCGGTCGCCGTATTCGGACAGCAGACGCACGGCCAGCGACACCTCCTCGGTGAGCCGCACCGTGGACAGGGCCTCCAGGTGCGCGCGGAAGGTGGCCAGGTTCTGGGCACCGGGGTACAGCCAGTACCGCTCGTAGGCGGCGATGCGGTCCATCAGTCGCTTCACGCGGGCGACCTCGTGAGCCTTCTCCAGCCCGGCGAGGTCGACCTCGGCGAGGTGACGGCAGGCGTCGTCGAGCATGTTCCAGGTGTCGATCCGGGCGTACGACGGGTTGGCCACGGCCGCAAGGGCGGAGACTCGTAGTCGTCGCGGGTGGGCACTGTATGGATTCATCACGTCACCTGTCCTGCGTCATTGCAGCTCGTAGCAGCAGCCATTCTTGCCCGCGCGAGCCCGGCGTGGGATCGTTTCGCGAACCTAACGCTCCGGCTGGTCCTCGGCGCCACCCCGACCGGCGCGCGTGCTGTCCACCCACCGCAGCACCGGAAGCTCCCAGCGGCGCGCCGGCAGCTCGGTGACGTCCGAAAGCGACCGGACCACGGCCTGCGTCAGGCCCATGAGGGCGGCCATCACCGGCAGCAGCGGCTGCAGCGGCTTGGCCGCCTGCCGGACCGTGCTGATGCGGTTGGCGACGATCAGCCGTTCGACGCAGTGGTACAGCCAGGCGCCGACGCCCAGCGCGTAGATCGCCAGCGCCGACGCGACAATGGTGAGCCCGTAGGCGGCGCACACGACGGCGCCGAGCACCACCGTCGCGGCCAGCACGGCGGCGATGCCGGCGCGCAGCTCCAGCCGGCTCATGACTCGGTCCCGCGGAGGGCGCGGGCGGCGGCCCGGATCTGCGGAGTCACGAGCATGACCTGGCCCAGCACCCCGTTGATGAAGCTGGGCGATTCGTCGGTGGACAGCTCCTTGGCGAGCTGCACGGCCTCGTCGACGGCGACCGGCTCGGGCACGTCGTCGGCGTGGAGCAACTCCCACACCGCGACCCGCAGGATGGCGCGGTCCACGGCGGGCAGCCGGTCCAGGGTCCAGCCCTGCAGGTGCGAGCCGATCAGATCGTCGATGTGGGCCGCGTGCTCGCCCACCCCGCGCGCCACCGCCACCGTGTACGGCTGCAGGGTCGTCACGTCGGGGTTCGCCTCGGCCAGCGAGGTCCGCACGTCCACGACCTCCGCCGCACTCAGTCCCCGCGCCTCGGCCTCGAACAGCAGGTCGACGGCGCGCTTGCGGGCATGATGGCGTCCCTTGCCGGGCTTTCCGTCCGCCATAATCAGGCGTTGACCCGCCCCAGGTAGCTGCCGTCGCGCGAGTCGACCTTCAGCTTGTCGCCGGTGTTGATGAACAGGGGTACCTGGATCTCCGCCCCGGTCTCCAGGGTGGCGGGCTTGGTGCCGGCGCTGGAGCGGTCGCCCTGCAGGCCGGGCTCGGTGTGGGTGACCTCCAGCTCGACCGACACTGGCAGCTCGAGATACAGCGGGGCCCCGTTGTGGAACGCCACCTGTACCGGCAGGCCCTCCAACAGGAAGCGGGCGGCGTCACCGACCAGCGACTCGGGCAGGGGGTGCTGCTCGTAGTCCTGGCTGTCCATGAACACGAAATCCGAGCCGTCGCGGTACAGGTAGGTGGCGTCGCGCCGGTCGACGGTCGCGGTCTCCACCTTCACCCCGGCGTTGTACGTCTTGTCGACCACCTTGCCGGACAGCACGTTCTTCAGCTTGGTGCGCACGAAGGCCGGGCCCTTGCCGGGTTTGACGTGCTGGAACTCGACGATCTGCCACAGCTGGCCGTCGATCGCCAGGACGAGTCCATTCTTGAAGTCGGCAGTCGAGGCCACAGTCGGTCTATCTCCTAGAGGATCGCCACGTTTTCAGGGCCCGAGCATTTGCCCGGTAGCCCCGATGCAGCTTACCCGCGCCGCGGTCCGGCACTCACCGCGCCGCTAGTGGAGCTGCCCGGCACCGCACAGGCCGAAAAGGCCATCGTTGTTGTCGCACAAGTCCGTCGCGTTCGACGGCACCACCACGTCAGAGGCGGGCGACGGAGGTATGTGGTTCTGGGCGAAGTTGGCGAGAAAACCCAACCCAATGCCGACCGCGACCAGGATCGGACCGCGCCGGGCCGCCCAGGGTCCCCGCGTCGTGATCGCGCCCGTGCCGTCCTTGTCGTCGCTAATGAAATACCTTGCGGTGAGCCAGAACCCGGTCAGCGCCGAGAGAGCGGCCATGACGTTGACGACTATCAGCGCGAGGTAGGCCATTTCCCGGATCCTACCCAGCCCCCGGAGCCGGGGCGGCACCGGCTAACTCAGGACAACCAGCTCTTTGGGGAACCGGGTCAGCAGCTCCGGAGCTGCCGTCTCCTCGCCCACGGCCAGGGTGTCCTCGATGCGGACACCACCGCGGCCGGGTAGATAAACGCCGGGCTCCACGGTCACCACGGAACCCGCGAGCAAGGTACCGGCTGACGTGGCGCCGATTCCCGGCGCTTCATGGATCTGCAGGCCCACGCCGTGCCCGAGGCCGTGGCCGAAGTTGTCGGCGTAGCCCGCGTCGGCGATCAGCCGGCGCGCCGCGGCATCCACCTCCCGCAGCGACGCCCCCGCCCGCAGCGCCTCCCGGCCGGCGCGCTGGGCATCGGCGACCAGCTGGTAGATCTCCAGCTGCCAATCGGCGGCCCTGCCCAGCACGAAGGTGCGCGTCATGTCCGAGTGGTAGCCGGCGACCAGGGCGCCGAAGTCGATCTTGACGAAGTCGCCATCGGCGAGCGCCGCGTCCGTCGGCCGGTGGTGCGGGATCGCCGAGTTGGCCCCGGCCGCCACGATCGTCTCGAACGAAATTGCGTCCGCGCCGTGGTCGAGCATCAGGGACTCCAGCTCGCGGGCCACCTCGCGCTCCGATCGGCCCGGCCGTAGGCCACCGCGCGCCACCAGGTCGGTCAGCGCGGCGTCGGCCGCCTCGCAGGCCAGCCGCAGCAGCGCCACCTCCCCCGCGTCCTTGATCTCGCGCAACGCCTCCACGGTCCCGGCGGCCCGCACCAGTTCGGTGCCGGCCTGCTTCTCTTCGAGCTCGCCGGTCAGCGCGTCGAAACCGTCGACGGTGACCACATTGCTCTCGAAGCCCAGCTTCCGTACGCCGGCCTCGGCGGCGCGCCCCGCCAGGTGGCGTGCCACGGCCCGCTCGATCGCGATTTCCAGCCCCGGCGCCTGCTCGGCGGCCTGGGTGCGGTATCGCCCGTCGGTGGCCAGCACGGCCTCGCGCTCGTCGCCGAACACCAGCAACGCGCCGTTCGATCCGGTGAATCCGGACAGATAGCGAACGTTGTTCAGGTCCGTGACCAGCATCGCATCGAGTCCGCTGGCCCCAATGCTGGCTTCCAGGTTGTCTCGCCGCTGGGAATGTGTCACAACCCTTGACGGTACTCGCTACGCTCTTTAGCTCATGAGGAGCTGGATGCTGCGCGGGTTGGTGTATGCCGCGGCGATGACCATCGTCCGCTTGATCCAGGGGACGCTGATCAACGCCTGGCAAACGCAGGCCGGACTGATCAGCGTGGTGCTGCTGGTTCTGTTCGTCATCGGCGTGGTCGTGTGGGGCCTGATCGACGGCCGCGCCGACGCCCGCGCCAACCCGGATCCGGACCGCCGCGACGACCTGGCGATGACCTGGCTGCTGGCCGGCCTGTTGGCCGGCGTCCTGTCCGGCGCGGTTTGCTGGCTGATCGCCCTGGTCTACAAAGGCCTCTACACCGGCGGCCTGCTCAACGAGATCACCACCTTCGCGGCGTTCACCGCGCTCATCATCTTCCTGCCCGGCATCATCGGCGTGACCGTCGGCCGCTGGCGCGTCGACCGCAACCCCGACGCGCACCGGCCCGCCGGACCCGGGGAGGAACGCGCCGACACCGACGTGTTCTCCGCCGTCCGCGGCGACGACGCGCCCACCGGGGAGATCCCCACGGGCGCGGCCGCCGCCCAGCACGAGCCGCAGACGTCGGCGGTGGCGACGGCGGAACGCGAGGCGCCCACCGAGACGCTGCCGACCCACAAGCCCGCAGAAGAGGCCCGCACGGAGACGCTGCCGACGTCCGACGACGCGAAAACCGAGGTGATCCGCACGGACGCCACCGAATCGCGGCACGCGGAACCCGAGAAGGATTAGCCGCTGCCGGCGAGGTAGCGCAGGGCCAGCAGGTAGCCCTGAATCCCCAGCCCGACGATCACGCCGGTGGCGACCGGGCTCAGGTAGGAGTGGCGCCGAAACTCCTCGCGGGCATGCACGTTGGAAATGTGGACCTCGATCAGGGGCGCGCTGAGCTCGGCGCACGCGTCGCGGAGGGCCACCGACGTGTGGGTGAGGCCCCCGGCGTTGAGGATCACCGGCTCGCCGGCGTCGGCGGCCCGGTGGATCCACTCCAGCAACTGGGCCTCGCTGTCGCTTTGCCGGACGACGGCGTCCAGGCCCAGCGCCGCGGCCTCGCGCTGGATGAGCGCGGCCAGCTCGTCGTGCGTGGTGTCGCCGTACACGTCGGGCTCGCGGCGGCCCAGCCGGCCCAGGTTGGGGCCGTTCAAAACCTGCACCGTCACGAGGCGCCCACCTCCGCGTACGCGGCGGCCAGCAGTGCCGGGTCCGGTCCGGCCAGGCGACCCGGCTTGGCCAGGCCGTCGAGCACCACGAACCGCAGCACGCCGGCCCGCGCCTTCTTGTCCCCGGCCATGTAGTCGAGCAGCTGCGGGAACGCGCCGGCGTCGTAACTGACCGGCAGACCGAGCGCCGACAGGACGGCGCGGTGGCGCGCGGTGGTGGCGTCGTCGAGCCGGCCGGCCAGCCGGGCAAGCTCCGCGGCGAAGACGAGGCCCACCGACACGGCGGCGCCGTGCCGCCACTCGTAGCGCTCGCGGCGCTCGATGGCGTGGCCCAGCGTGTGGCCGTAGTTGAGGATCTCGCGCAGCTCGGACTCCTTCTCGTCCGCGGCGACGACCTCGGCCTTGACCGCGATCGCGCGCCGGATCAGCTCCGGCAGCACGTCACCGGCCGGGTCCAGCGCGGCCTGCGGGTCGGCCTCGATGAGGTCGAGGATCACCGGGTCGGCGATGAATCCGGCCTTGACCACCTCGGCCATCCCGGACACCAGCTCGTTGCGCGGCAGCGTCTGCAGCGTCGCCAGGTCGACGAGGACGGCGAGCGGCTGATGGAACGCGCCCACCAGGTTCTTGCCCGCGTCGGTGTTGATGCCGGTCTTGCCGCCGACCGCCGCGTCCACCATGCCGAGCAGCGTGGTGGGCACGTGCACGATCGACACGCCTCGCAGCCAGGTGGCCGCCGCGAAACCGGCGACGTCGGTGGCCGCGCCGCCACCCAGGCTGACCAGGGCGTCCTTGCGGTCGATGCCGATGCGGCCCAGCACCTCCCAGAGGAAGCCCACCACCGGCAGGTCCTTGCCCGCCTCGGCGTCGGGGATCTCGATGCGATGAGCGTCGATGCCCTTGGCGGCTAGGTGCGCCCGGATCGACTCGGCGGTCTCGGCGAGCACCGGTTGGTGCACGATCGCGACCCGGTGCCGGTCGGCGAGGAGCTCCTGCAACTCGGTCAACAGGCCGGTCCCGATGATCACGGGGTACGGCGGATCGACGGCCACCGTCACGGTGACCGGGTCCCGTTCGTCGGTCATGTCGCCGCCCCGGCGGGTTCCTGCAGCTGCGACACGATGTGACGCACCACCGCGCCCGGGTTGCGCCGGTTGGTGTCGACCCGGAGCGTCGCCACCTGCCGATACAGCGGCGCCCGCTGCGCCATCAGGGCGCGATACTTCTCGGCGCGGTCCGGCCCGGCCAGCAGGGGCCGCACGGCGCTGCCGCCGGTGCGCCGCACACCCTCGGTGGCGCTGATCTCCAGGTAGATGACCGTGTGCCCGGCGAGAGCGTCGCGCACCCCCGGGCTGGTGACGGCGCCGCCGCCCAGCGACACCACGCCGTCGTGGCGGGCCAGCGCGTCGCGGACCACCTCCTCTTCGATGCGGCGGAACTCCGGCTCGCCGTCGGCGGCGAAGATGTCGGCGATGGTGCGGCCGGTCCGCTCCTCGATCGCGGTGTCGGTGTCGAGCATCCCGACGCCGAGCGCCTTGGCCAGCCGCTTGCCGATCGTGGACTTGCCCGAGCCGGGCAGGCCGACCAGCACCGCCCTGGGCGCCATCACGCGGTCCCCCGCGCCGCCGGCGATTCCCGCTCGGCGACCGCCCGCCGGTAGGACTCGACGTTGCGGCGGGTCTCGGCGAGCGAGTCGCCGCCGAACTTCTCCAGCACCGCACGGGCCAGCACCAGCGCCACCATGGCCTCGACGACCACCCCGGCGGCCGGCACCGCGCAGACGTCCGAGCGCTGGTGGATCGCGACGGCCTCGTCGCCGGTCGCCATGTCCACGGTGGCCAGCGCCCTCGGCACGGTGGAGATCGGCTTCATCGCGGCGCGCACCCGCAGCGGCTGGCCGTTGGTCATCCCGCCCTCCAGGCCGCCGGCGCGGTTGGTCGAGCGCACGACGCCGTCCGGGCCGGGATACATCTCGTCGTGGGCGCGGCTGCCCCGGCGGCGAGCCGTCTCGAAGCCGTCGCCGATCTCGACGCCCTTGATGGCCTGGATGCCCATCACGGCGGCCGCCAGCTGGCTGTCGAGCCGGTTGTCGCCACTGGTGAACGAGCCCAGGCCCACGGGCAGCCCGGTGACCACCACCTCGACCACGCCGCCGAGGGTGTCGCCGTCCTTCTTGGCGGCTTCGATCTCGGCGATCATCGCGTCCTCCGCCGCCTTGTCGAACGCCCGCACCGGGCTGGCGTCGATCGCGGGCAGGTCGGCCGGCCCCGGTGGCGGGCCGTCATACGGCGCGGAGGGACCGATGGAGACGACGTGCGAGAGCACCTCGACGCCGAGCGCCTGCCGGAGGAACGACCGCGCGACGGTCCCGGCCGCGACGCGGGCGGCGGTTTCGCGGGCGCTGGCCCGCTCCAGCACGGGACGGGCATCGTCGAAGCCGTACTTGAGCATGCCGGCGTAGTCGGCATGGCCGGGGCGCGGACGGGTCAGCGGGGCGTTGCGGGCGGAGTCTTCGAGCTCCTTGGGATCGACCGGGTCGGCGGCCATCACGGTTTCCCACTTGGGCCATTCGGTGTTGCCGATCTCGACGGCGATGGGCCCGCCGAGGGTGAGCCCGTGGCGCACCCCGGAGAGCACGGTCACCGCGTCGCGCTCGAACTTCATCCGGGCGCCGCGGCCGTAACCGAGCCGGCGGCGGGCCAGCTGGTCGGAGATTTCGGTGGACGTGACCTCGACGCCGGCGACCATGCCCTCGAGCAGGGCCACCAGCGCGCGGCCGTGCGATTCCCCGGCGGTGATCCAGCGCAACACCCGGCTATCTTCCCATGCATGCCCGCGCCGACTTAAATCCGCGCAGCCGCGGCGAGAGCGACGACTTAGATGACGGCCAGGCCGACGGCGGCGGCGGTCGCCAGGCACATCGACGGGCCGTGCGGCACGACGCGCATGCCGCGCGCCAGCGCGCTCAGACCGACGAGCCCGGTCAGCACCGGCGCGGCCAGCGCCGCGAGGAACCAGACCTCGACGCCGCACCGGCCAGCCAACGCGCCACAGCCGATCGCGAGCTTGACGTCCCCGGCCCCCATCGCGGCCGGGGCGACCAGATGGACGAGCAGATAGATCCCGGTCAGCGCCGCCGACCCGGCCAGCGCCGGCACGCCACGCCCGGCCGCCACAGCGGTCAGCAGGATCACGGCCGCGCCGGGCAGCGTCAGCGCGTTCGGCAGCCGCCGGTGGCGGACGTCGCAGACGGTCAGGGCACCCATCCACAGCAACACCACGCCGGCCATGACCCCGCACGCTAGCCCAGAGCGGCCGCCATGGCCTCCCGCGGCGCCGGCAGCCCTGTGAATTGCTCCACCTGTGCAAAAGCCTGGTGCAGCAGCATCTGCACACCGCTGATCACCCGGCCGCCGGCCTCCGACACCGCGGCGGCCAGCGGCGTGGGCCACGGGTCGTAGATCGCGTCCAGCAGGACCGGGATCGGGGCGAACGTCCCGGCATGGCGCGCGGCCACGTCGGCCGGGATGGTGCTCACCAGCACCTCCGCGTCGGACACCGCGTCGGCCAGCCGGCCGCCGTCCAGGGCACAGAACCGGGTTTCGACGCCCAGCCGGGCGCCGAGGTCCACCAGCCGCGAGGCCTTCTGCGCGTCGCGGGCGACGACGGTGATGGCGGTGACGCCGAGCGCGGCGAGCCCGACGACGGCCGCGGGCGCGGTACCGCCCGAACCGCAGACCAGGGCGTGCCCCGACGCGGCCCCGAGCGCCCCCGTGATCCCGTCGATGTCGGTGTTGTCGGCCCGCCAGCCCGTCGCGGTGCGGACCAGGGTGTTGGCCGAGCCGACCAGTTCGGCGCGTTCGGTGCGCTCGCCGGCGAACCGCAGGGCGGCGAACTTGCCCGGCATGGTCACCGACACACCGACCCACTCGGGGCCGAATCCCCCGACCACGGCGGGCAACTCCTCGGCACCGCACTCGATGCGCTCGTAGGTCCAGTCGTCCAGGCCCAGCGCGCGGTAGGCGGCCAGGTGCAGCAGCGGCGACTTCGAATGGGCGATCGGCCTGCCGAGGACGCCGGCCTTTCTGGGGGCCTTTCTCGGGGCCTTTCTAGCGCGCGGAGTCGAGGACACCGTTGCGCTTAGCCAGCTCGATGTTGGCCAGGTGCTGTTGATAGTCCTTGGTGAACAGCGTCGTCCCCTGGGCGTCGATGGTGACGAAGTACAGCCAGTCCCCCGGTTCCGGGTGCTCGGCGGCGCGCAGCGCGTCGGTGCCCGGCGAGCAGATGGCGGTGGCGGGCAGCCCCTGCGAGACGTAGGTGTTCCACGGCGTCCGCTGGCCCCGGTCGGTGTCGGTGGTGGCCACCTCCCGGCGGTCCAGCGGATAGTTCACGGTCGAGTCGAATTCCAGCGTGTGGTGCGCGTGCAGGCGGTTGTAGATCACCTGCGCCACCTTCGGGAAGTCCTGCGCATTGGACTCCTGCTCGACCAGCGACGCCACCACCAGGATGTCGTAGGGCGACAGGCCCATGGACTGTGCGGTGTCCACCAGTCCCGACTTCACGTACTCGACGGCCCCCGCGGCGATCAGGCTTGCGAGGATCGCCTCGGGCGGGGCGGACGGGTCGACGTTGAACGTTCCCGGCGCGATGAGGCCCTCGATGCGGCGATGGTCCTTGCCCAGCTCGGTGACGGGCTCGACGGCCCACGGCGGCACCGACAACGCGGCCGGCGCGCTGTTGGTCGCCGCCGCGCGCAAGTCCTCCACCCGCACGCAGCGGTGGTCGCCGTCGAGGTCCACGCAGGTCGCCCGCGAGATCAACGTCAGGATGCCCGGGTTGACCACATTGGTCTTCATGTCGCTGGTGTCGTCGAGCTGGCGGCCCTCGGGGATGACGAGCCGCCCGACCCTGCTGCTCGGGTCGGTCAGCCGGGCGACGGCATTGGCGGCGGGGATCTCGGTGCGCATCCGGTAGTAGCCGGGCTGGATCGAGTCGATCTTGCTGTTGCCGTGCGCGGCGTTGACGAACGCCCGCACGGTGCGCACGACGCCCTGGTTGTGCAGGGTCTCGCCCACCATGGTGGTCGAGTCGCCGGACTGGATCTGGATGACGACGTCCCGCTTGCCGCCCCCGCTGTAGTCGTCGCCCGAGCCGAACATGGAGTGCCAGAACTTGGTGGCGACGAACACGCCGGCCACGATGACGACCACCAGGACCGCCAGGACGATCTTGCCGGCAAAGCGGCGGCGCCGCTTGCCCCGCTCGACCCGGTTCCTGTCGACGCGGCTCATCCTGCGCCGGGGCGGGCCGACCGCTTCGGGCTCGGCCCGGCGTGCGCTGTCAACCATCGGTGGCCCCCCGCATCACCGCCGCGCGGCGCTGATCGAGCCAGCTCTGCAGGATGGCCACCGCCGCCGCCTGGTCGATCACGGCGCGCTGCTCTTTGGCCCGCACGCCGGCCGCGCGCAGCGACCGCTGCGCGCTGACGGTGGTCAGCCGCTCGTCGGCGAGGCGCACCGGGACGGGGGCGATCCGCGCGGCCAGCGCCTCGGCGAGCTCGATGGCGTCGAGGGCCGACGGGCCGGTCCGGTCGGCGAGCGTCCGCGGCAACCCGACGATCACCTCCACCGCTTCCAGTTCGGCCGCCAGCTCCGCGAGCCGGCGTATGTGCTTGCCCGACCGGTCCCGGCGCACCGTTTCCACCGGGGTGGCCAGGATGCCGTCGGGGTCGCTGCAGGCCACGCCGATGCGCACGCTGCCGGCGTCGATGCCCAGCCGTCGGCCACGCCCCTGCTCGGGATCGCCGGGCCGGTCAGGCACGCGGTGCTGTACCGAGGCCACTCAACCGACCTGCGCTATCGCGGCGATCCCCGAGCGGACCGCATCGAGCGCCGCGTCGAGGCCGGCGGTGTTCTTGCCGGAGCCCTGCGCCAGGTCGGCCTTGCCGCCGCCGCGGCCGTCGACCGCCGCGGCCATCCGCTTGGCCAGGTCGTCGGCGCGGATGCCGAGCTCCTGGGCGCCCGCGTTCGTGGCGACGGCGTAGGGCACGCTCCCGTCGTTGTCGGCGATCAGGGCGACCACCGCGGGGTCGGTGCCCAACTTGCCGCGGATGTCGCCGACCAGCGACCGCAGGTCGGCCGCCGTCGTCCCGCCGGACATCCGCTGCGCCACCAGACGCACGCTACCGATCCGCTCCGCGCCGGCCGCCGCGTTGGTCGCCGCGGCCCGCGCGCTCGCCTGCCGGGCGCGTTCCAGCTCTTTCTCCGCTGCCTTGAGCCGCTCCACCAGGCCGGCCACCCGGGCCGGCACCTCCTCGGACGGCACCTTGAGCGACGACGCCAACCCGGCCATCAGCGCGCGCTCCTTGGCCAGGTGGCGGAAGGAGTCCAGCCCCACGTAGGCCTCGACGCGGCGCACCCCGGACCCCACCGACGATTCGCCCAGGATCGTCACCGGACCTATCTGGGCGGAGTTGTGCACGTGCGTCCCGCCGCAGAGCTCGATCGAGAACGGGCCGCCGATCTCCACGACGCGCACCTCGTCGGGATAGGCCTCGCCGAACAGGGCCATTGCGCCCATCGCCTTGGCCTTCTCGAGCTGCTCGGTGAACGTGTGCACCTCGAAGTCGGCCTGCACGGCCTCGTTGGTCACCTCTTCGATCCGGGTGCGCTGGTCCTCGGTCAGCGGTCCCTGCCAGTTGAAGTCGAACCGCAGGTAGCCCGGCCGATTCAGCGACCCCGCCTGGACGGCGTTGGGGCCCAGCACCTGGCGCAGCGCGGCGTGCACCATGTGGGTGCCGGAGTGCCCTTGGGTGGCGCCGCGGCGCCACTCCGGATCGACCGCCGCGACGACGGCGTCGCCCTCCACGAATTCCCCGGATTCCACGTTGACCCGGTGCACCCACAGCGTTTTGGCGATCTTCTGCACGTCGGTGACGGCCGCGCGGGCGCTCTCCCCGGAACCGGTCCCGCTGATGAAGCCGGCGTCGGCGATCTGCCCACCGGACTCCGCGTAGAGCGGGGTGCGGTCGAGCACCAATTCGACGCGCTGCCCGGGTTGGCCGCCGTGCGCGATCACCGGAACCCGCTTGCCGTCCACGAAGATGCCGAGGATCCTTGCCTCGGAAGACAATTCGTCGAAGCCGGTGAACTCGGTGGGCCCAGCGTCGACGAGCTCGCGGTAGGCGGTCAGGTCGGCGTGCGCGTGCTTGCGCGCGGCAGCGTCGGCCTTGGCGCGACGGCGCTGCTCGGCCATCAGCTCCCGGAAGCCGATCTCGTCGACCTGCAGGCCGGCCTCCGACGCCATCTCGAGGGTGAGCTCGATCGGGAAGCCGTAGGTGTCGTGCAGGGTGAAGGCGTCCGAGCCGGAAATGGCTTTGGCGCCCGACGCTTTGGTGGCCCCGGCCACCTCGTCGAACAGCCGCGACCCCGAGGCCAGGGTGCGGTTGAACGCGGTCTCCTCGGCGACGGCGATGCGCCGGATGCGGTCGAAGTCGGCGACGAGCTCGGGATACGACGGGCCCATCGCGTCGCGCACGGTGGCCATCAGGTCGCCGACGACCGGGCCCTCGATGTCCAGCAGCTTGGCCGAGCGGATCACCCGGCGCAGCAGCCGCCGCAGCACGTAGCCCCGCCCGTCGTTGCCGGGGCTTACCCCGTCGCCGATCAGGATGGCCGCGGTGCGGCTGTGATCGGCGATGACGCGGTAGCGAACGTCGTCGTTGTGGTTGCCCACGTCGTACGGGCGTGGGGCCCGCGCGGCGACGGTGTCGATCACCGGCCGCAGCAGGTCCGTTTCATAGACGTTGTGGACGCCCTGCAGGATGAACGCGACCCGCTCGACGCCCATGCCGGTGTCGATGTTCTTGCGCGGCAGCGGCCCGAGGATCTCGAAGTCGGTCTTGCCGGTGCCCTCGCCGCGCTCGTTCTGCATGAACACGAGGTTCCAGATCTCGATGAAGCGGTCCTCGTTGGCGATCGGGCCGCCGCCCACGCCGAATTCCTCGCCGCGGTCGTAGTAGATCTCCGACGACGGGCCGCACGGCCCGGGGATGCCCATCGACCAGTAGTTGTCCTCCATGCCGCGGCGCTGGATCCGCTCGGCGGGCAATCCCGCGATCTCCTGCCACAGCCGCTCGGCCTCGTCGTCGTCGAAATAGACTGTGGTCCAGAGCCGTTCGGGATCGAGGCCGTAGCCGCCATCCTCAAGACGGTTGGTGAGCAGCGCCCAGGCCAGTTCGATGGCCTCGCGCTTGAAGTAGTCGCCGAACGAGAAGTTGCCGGCCATCTGGAAGAACGTGTTGTGCCGGGTGGTGATGCCGACCTCGTCGATGTCGGGCGTGCGGATGCACTTCTGGATACTGGTGGCCCGCGCGTACGGCGGGGTGCGCGAGCCCAGGAAGAACGGCACGAACTGCACCATGCCCGCGTTGACGAACAGCAGGTTGGGGTCGTCGAGGATCACCGACGCGCTCGGCACCTCGGTGTGGCCCGCTTTCACGAAGTGATCAAGGAACCTCTTCCTGATCTCGTGTGTCTGCACTCTCGTTCGCTTCTTCCTATTAGCCCGCTGTCGACCCGACGTACCTTCCCAGCCTATTCGGCGGTCGAGTGCGCTCCCGCCAACCCTCCGGAAAGCTCAACCCTCCAGGAAGCTCAGCCGGACCGAGCGCCGCGGGTTGTCCCGGTTGAGGTCCACCAGCACGACGCTTTGCCACGTGCCCAGCTGTGGCTCACCGCCGGTGACCGGCACCGTCACCGACGGCGCCACGATCGCGGGCAGCACATGGTCGGCGCCGTGGCCCTCCGAGCCGTGCGAGTGCCGGTAGCGGTCGTCGCGGGGCAACAGCCGTTCCAGCGTCTCCACCAGGTCGTCGTCCGACCCCGCCCCGGTCTCGATGATCGCCACCCCCGCCGTCGCGTGCGGGACGAACACGTTGCACAACCCGTCGCCGCGCGACCAGCAGAACCCGCGCACCGCCTCGGTGAGGTCCACGATGCGGCGACGCGAGGTGTCCACGTCAAGCACGTCGGTATGCACCCGGACAAGCCTACGGCGCGGCCTCGCTGATCGGCCAACCGAATGTGAGGGCGGCCACACCGGGGCATTGCGGCCGATCACCGGCAGGAGGAAGGTGATTGGTGGGCCCGGTGGCGCCACGGGGCCCGGCCCAGACAAAGCCCCGACACAGGAGGCCGATCGTGTACACACGCTCCACCACCATCCAGGCGCAACCGCTGTCGATCGACATCGGGATCGCGCACGTCCGCGATGTCGTCACACCCGCGCTGAGACAGATCTACGGGTTCGTGGGGGTGTCGCTGCTGGTCGACCGGCAGTCCGGCAGATGCATCGCCACCAGCGCCTGGGAGAGCGTGCAGGCGATGCGCGCCGCCGCCGGGCGGGTGGCCCCCGTTCGCGACCGCGCCGCGCTGATGTTCGACGGGAGCGCGCGGGTCGAGGAGTGGGAGATCGCTTTGCTGCACCGCGACCACCACACTCGCGAGGGCGCCTGCGTGCGGGCCACCTGGCTCAAGGTCGTGCCGGATCAGCTCGGTCGGTCCCTGGACTTCTACCGGACGGCGGTGCTCCCGGAGATGGAGGCCCTCGACGGGTTCTGCAGCGCCAGCCTCATGGTCGACCATCCCGCGCGCCGGCGGGCGGTGTCGTGCTCGACGTTTGACAGCGTGGACGCCATGGCCCGCAACCGCGACCAGGCGACCGAGCTGCGCAGCCGGCGGGTGCGCGACCTGGGCGCCGAGGTGATCGACGTTGCCGAATTCGAGCTGGCCATCGCCGACCTGCGGGTGCCCGAGCTGGTCTAGGCGCGGGTCGGCCGGTCGCCGCGGGCCCTGCTAGGGCAGAGCGTCTCCGGGGAACCGGCGGCAGGGGTGCACCTCGTAGGTGAAGACGCATCGGCTCATCTTCTCGTCGGCGAAGGTCTTCTCGTCGGTGAAGGTCTTCATGCCCGTCCCCTCTTGCGGATGATCGCCCGCAGCCGCTCCAGCCGCCCGGCCATGTCACGTTCGGCGCCGCGGCCGGTGGGCCGGTAGTAGTCGACACCCACCAACTCGTCCGGTGGATATTGTTGGCCCACAACGCCGTCCGGGTGGTCGTGGGCGTACCGGTAGCCCTGCGCGTTGCCCAGCGCCGCGGCGCCCGAGTAGTGGCCGTCGCGCAGGTGCGGCGGCACCAGCCCGGCCTTGCCGGCCTTGACGTCGGCCATGGCGGCGGCGAGCGCGGTGGTCACGGCGTTCGACTTGGGCGCCGTCGCCAGGTAGATGGTGGCGTGAGCCAGTGTGAGTTGCGCCTCGGGCATGCCGATCAGCGCCACGGTCTGCGCGGCGGCGGCCGCCACCTGCAGGGCGGTGGGGTCGGCCATGCCGATGTCCTCGCTGGCGAGGATCATCAGCCGGCGGGCGACGAACCGCGGGTCCTCCCCCGCGACGAGCATGCGCGCGAGGTAATGCACGGCGGCATCGACATCGGAGCCGCGCACCGACTTGATGAAGGCGCTGACGACGTCGTAGTGCTGATCGCCGTCGCGGTCGTAGCGCACGGCGGCCCGGTCCAGGGACTGCTCGACGGTCTCGACGGTCACCTCGCCGCCGGCGTGCTGGGCCCCCTCGGCGGCGACCTCGAGCGCGGTCAGCGCGCGGCGGGCGTCGCCCGCCGCCAACTGCACCAGCAGGTCGACGGCCTCGGGCCGCACCGCGACCCGGCCGCCCAGCCCCCGGGGGTCGTCGATCGCCCGTCGCACCACCGTCCGGATGTCGTCGGGCGTGAGCGGGCGCAGCTGCAGGATGACCGACCGCGACAGCAGCGGGGCGACCACCGAGAACGACGGGTTCTCGGTGGTCGCCGCCACCAGCAACACCACCCGGTTCTCCACGGCCGACAGCAGGGCGTCCTGCTGCGTCTTGGAGAACCGGTGCACCTCGTCGATGAACAGCACGGTCTGCTGGCCGGAGAGCAGCGCCCTGCGCGCGACATCGATAACGGCGCGAACCTCTTTCACGCCGGCGGACAGCGCCGACAGGGCCTCGAACCGCCGGCCGGTCGCCTGCGAGATCAGCGCCGCCAGCGTCGTCTTGCCGCTACCGGGCGGGCCGTAGAGGATGACCGACGCCACGCCCGAGCCCTCGACCAGGCGGCGTAGCGGCGACCCGGCCGCCAGCAAGTGCCCCTGGCCGACGACCTCGTCCAGCGACGCCGGCCGCATCCGGACCGCCAGCGGCGCACCCGCCGACACGCCCAGGCCGCCGCCGGGGCCCGCCTGCGGCGCGCCGGGCAGGTCGCCGGGGACGTCGAACAGACCGTCGGACACGGCTTCAGGCATACCACGCCCAGTCAATCCGGGCGGGGTGCCCGCATCTTTGCTAAGTTCCGTGTGCGCGTGCCCACGAAGTTGAGCAACAGCTAGGACGACATGAGCCAGCCTCCCGAGTATCCAGGCACCCCGGCCGACCCGCACGGCGGAAATCACAACCCTCCCGGCTACCCGCCACCACCACCCGGCTATGGCGCACCGCCTCCCGGTCCCGGTTACGGCGCACCGCCGCCCCCTCCCCCGCCCGGCTACGGCCCCCCGCCCGGCTACGGCCCGCCGCCCGGGTACGGGGCGCCGCCCCCGCCGCCACCGGGCTACGGGCCGCCGCCCGGATACGGCCCCCCGCCTGGCGGTTATCCGCCGCCCGGGTACGGCGTTGCGCCCGAATCGCAGTTCAGCATCGGCACCGCGATCAGCTGGGCCTGGACGAAGTTCACCAACAACGCCGTGCCGTTGGTGGTCGCCACGCTGGTGTACGGGGTGCTGATCGCCATCGCCATGGGCGTGGTCGGGCTCGGCCAGAGCATGGGGACCACGACCACCACCTCCGACGACGATTCCTTCAGTTTCAACACCAACGTCGGGCCCGCCGGGATGGCGGTCATGGCGTTGGGCTATCTCATCGTTGCCGTCGTCGGTGCGCTCGCCGAATCCGCCTACCTCTCAGGCTGTTTCGACATCGCCGACGGGCGGGCGGTCACCATCGGCTCGTTTTACAAGCCGCGCAACTTCGGGATGGTGTTGCTGGCCTCGCTCATCGTCGTCGTGCTCACCGGCATCGCCTCGGCCCTGTGCTTCCTCCCGGGCCTGATCCTGGGCATCTTCGTCCAGTTCACCATCCCGTTCGTCATCGACCGCTCGCAGTCGGCGATCACCGGGCTGACGTCCAGCTTCTCGACGGTGGCGTCGAACTTCGGCAACGCGTTACTGGTATGGCTGGTCGGGTTTGCCCTGGTCTTCGTCGGCGCGCTGGCGTGCGGCGTCGGCCTGCTGGTCGCCGCCCCGGTCGCCTCGCTCATCCTCGTCTACGCCTTCCGCAAGCTGACCGGCGGGCAGGTCGCGCCGCTCGAGCGGCAGGGTCACCAGGCCGGACCGCCGCCGGGGATGCCGCCCTACCCCGCCGGCTGAGGGGTCCGGACGAGCGAGGCGCAGTCGCGGTGCGCTGCAGCCTCGCCGCGCTCGTGATTTGATCGGCGGTTATGAGCATCAAAGTGGCGCTGGAGCACCGCACCAGCTACACCTTTGACCGGCTGGTCGGCGTGTACCCGCATGTCGTCCGGCTGCGCCCGGCGCCGCACTGCCGCACCCCGATCGAGGCCTACTCGCTGCGCGTCGAACCGGCCGAGCACTTCATCAACTGGCAGCAGGACGCGCTGGGCAATTTTGTTGCCCGCCTTGTCTTCCCGAACCCGATGCGCCGGCTGACCATCACGGTCGGCCTGATCGCCGACCTGAAGGTGATCAACCCGTTCGATTTCTTCATCGAGGACTGGGCCGAGACCTGGCCGTCCGGCGGAATGACGTACCCCAAGGCGCTGGCCGACGACCTCAAGCCCTACCTGCGGCCCGTCGACGAGGGCGGCGAGGGGTCCGGACCCGGCGATCTGGCGCGGGCGTGGGTGCGGAACTTCTCGGTGCCCGACGGCACGCGCACCATCGACATGCTGGTCAAGCTGAACCACGCGGTCAACGCCGACGTCGCCTACAGCTTGCGGATGGAAGCCGGGGTGCAGACACCGGATTACACGCTGCGCGCCGGCGTCGGCTCCTGCCGGGACTCGGCCTGGCTGCTGGTGTCGGTCCTGCGCCAGCTCGGGCTGGCCGCGCGGTTCGTGTCCGGCTATCTGGTGCAGCTGGCCTCCGACGTCAAGGCGCTCGACGGCCCGTCGGGGCCGGCAGCCGACTTCACCGACCTGCACGCCTGGGCCGAGGTGTACATCCCCGGCGCGGGCTGGATCGGGCTGGACCCGACGTCGGGGCTGTTCGCCGGGGAGGGCCACATCCCGCTGGCCGCCACCCCGCACCCGTCCTCCGCGGCGCCGATCACCGGCGGCACCGAGCCCTGCGAAGCGACGCTGGAATTCTCCAACACCGTCACCCGCGTCCACGAAGACCCGCGCGTCACCCTCCCCTACACCGACGAGGCGTGGCACACGATCTGCGAGGTCGGCCGCGGCGTCGACGAGCGGATGGCGGCCGCCGACGTGCGGCTGACCGTCGGCGGCGAGCCCACCTTCGTGTCGGTGGACGACCAGGTTTCCGAGCAGTGGACGACGGCCGCCGACGGCCCGCACAAGCGGCAACGCGCCTCCGACCTGGCCGCCCGCCTCAAGGCCGTGTGGGCGCCGCAGGGCCTGGTGCAGCGCGGCCAGGGCAAGTGGTATCCCGGGGAACCGTTGCCGCGCTGGCAGATCGCCCTCTACTGGCGCACGGACGGACGGCCGGTGTGGAACGACGAGGCGCTGCTCGCCGACCCGTGGGCCACCGAGCCGGCCGATCCCGTCGACAGCGCAGCGGCGTACGAGGTGCTGGCCGGGGTCGCCGACGGCTTCGGGCTGCCACTGAGCCAGGTGCGCCCGGCCTACGAGGACCCACTGCAGCGGCTCGCGGCCAAAGCCCGCCTGCCCGAGGGCGATCCGGTGCGAGCGCCCGAGGACCTCGCTCCCGAAACCGACACCCCGGCCGGCCGCGCCGCGTTGCTGGCCCGCCTCGACGAATCCACCGCCACTCCAGAGGCGTTCGTCCTGCCGCTGCATCGCACCGACGACGACCTCGGGTGGGCGAGCGCCGACTGGCGGCTGCGCCGCGGGCGCGTCGTGTTGCTCCCCGGCGACTCGCCGGCGGGGCTGCGGCTGCCGCTGGACTCGATCAGCTGGAAGCCCCCGCGGCCCATGTTCGACGCTGACCCCCTGGCAGCGAAGGATGCCCTCTCGGCGGAGTCGGGCGCGGCGGTGGTCACCGATCCCGAGGGGGCGCCGCCGACCGCCATGGTCGCCGAGGTCCGTGACGGCCTGGTGTACGTCTTCATGCCGCCCACCGGGGCGCTCGACCACTTCCTCGACCTCATCGCCCGCGTCGAGGCGGCGGCCGCGAAGGCCGGCCGCGCCGTCGTGATCGAGGGCTACGATCCCCCGCCCGATGCGCGGCTGCGGTCGACGACGATCACCCCCGACCCCGGCGTCATCGAGGTCAACGTGGCGCCCAGCGCCGGCTTCGCCGAGCAGCGTCAACTGCTCGAAACGCTGTACGAGCAGGCCCGATTGGCTCGGCTGTCGACGGAGTCGTTCGACGTCGACGGCACCCACGGCGGCACCGGCGGCGGCAACCACATCACGCTCGGCGGCGCGACGCCCGCGGACTCGCCGCTGCTGCGCCGCCCGGATCTGCTGGTCTCACTGCTCACCTACTGGCAGCGGCACCCGTCGCTGTCCTACCTGTTCGCCGGGCGGTTCGTCGGCACCACCTCGCAGGCGCCGCGGGTGGACGAGGGCCGCGCCGAGGCGCTCTACGAGCTCGAGATCGCCTTCGCCGAGATCGCCCGGCTGTGCGCGGGCGGGGCGCCCAAGCCGTGGGTGACCGACCGCGCGCTGCGGCACCTGCTCACCGACATCACCGGCAACACCCACCGCGCCGAGTTCTGCATCGACAAGCTCTACAGCCCCGACAGCCCCCGCGGGCGGCTCGGCCTGCTCGAGCTGCGCGGGTTCGAGATGCCGCCGCACCTGCGCATGGCGATGGTGCAGTCGCTGCTGGTGCGGTCGCTGGTGGCGTGGTTCTGGGACGAGCCGCTGCGCGCCCCGCTGATCCGCCACGGAGCAAACCTGCACGGGCGATACCTGTTGCCGCACTTCCTGATTCACGACATTGCCGACGTGGCCGCCGACCTGCGCGCGCACGGCATCCCGTTCGAGACGAGCTGGCTTGACCCGTTCACCGAATTCCGCTTCCCGCGCATCGGCACCGCCGTGTTCGACGGGGTGGAGATCGAGCTGCGCGGCGCGATCGAGCCGTGGACGACCCTCGGCGAGGAGTCCACCGCGACGGGCACCGCCCGCTACGTCGACTCGTCGGTCGAGCGCATCCAGGTGCGCATCATCGGCGCCGACCGCCATCGCTACGTGGTGACGGTCAACGGCTACCCGGTTCCGTTGCTGGCCACCGACAATCCCGACATCCACGTGGGCGGTGTGCGGTTCAAGGCCTGGCAGCCGCCGAGCGCGCTGCACCCGACCATCTCGGCGGACGGCCCGCTGCAGTTCGAACTGATCAACCTCACCAGCGGCACCTCGTGCGGCGGTTGCACCTACCACGTCGCCCACCCCGGCGGCCGCGCCTACGACGAGCCGCCCGTGAATGCCGTCGAGGCCGAGGCGCGCCGCGCCCGCCGCTTCGAGGCCACCGGCTTCACCCCCGGCAAGCTGGACCTGGCCGACATCCGGGAGAAGCAGGCCAGGATCTTCACCGACATCGGCGCGCCGGGCATCCTCGATCTGCGGCGTGTGCGTACCGTGCAGCGGTAATGGCAGTCGCGGACATGACATTCGGAGCCGGCGAGGCCCCGACGGCCGCCGGCGGCCGCTACGACGCGGACCGCCTGCTGGCCGGGTACCGCACCGCCCGCGCCCAGGAGGCGCTGTTCGACCTGCGGCGCGGCCCGCGGATCGGGTACGACGAGTTGGTCGACCGCGACGGGAACGTGCGGCCGGCCTGGTCGGAGCTGGCCGACGCGGTCGCCGAGCGGGGCCGGGCCGGGCTGGACCGGCTGCGGTCGGTGGTGCACGGCCTCGTCGACAACGACGGCATCACCTACACCGAGGTAGACCCGGCCCGCGACGGGGTCCCCGGGCTGGAGCCGAGGCCGTGGAGCCTGGACACCCTGCCGATCGTGGTGTCGGCGGCCGACTGGGACCTGCTGGAGGCCGGGCTGGTGCAGCGGTCGCGCCTGCTCGACGCCGTGCTCGCCGACCTGTACGGGCCGCGCAGCATGCTCACCGGGGGCGTCCTGCCGCCGGAACTGCTGTTCGGCCACCCCGGTTACGTGCGCGTCGCCAACGGAATCGAGGTGCCCGGGCACCACCAGCTCTTCATGCACGCCTGCGACCTGAGCAGGCTGCCCGACGGCAGCTTCGCGGTCAACGCCGACTGGACGCAGGCGCCGTCGGGCGCCGGCTACGCGCTGGCCGACCGCCGCGTCGTCGCCCACGCGATCCCGGACCTCTACGAGCGGATCGCGCCGCGCCCCACCACGCCGTTCGCCCAGGCGCTGCGGCTGGCGCTCATCGACGCGGCGCCCGACGTCGCCCAGGACCCGGTGGTGGTCGTGCTGACCCCGGGCATCTACTCCGAGACCGCTTTCGACCAGGCGTATCTCGCCACCCTGCTGGGCTTCCCGCTGGTGGAGAGCGCCGACCTCGTGGTTCGCGACGGCAAGCTGTGGATGCGTTCGCTCGGGACGCTCAAGCGCGTCGACGTGGTGTTGCGCCGCGTCGACGCGCAATACGTGGATCCCCTTGACCTGCGCGCCGATTCGAGGCTCGGGGTGGTCGGCCTGGTGGAGGCGCAGCATCGCGGGACGGTGACGGTGGTCAACACGCTGGGCAGCGGCATCCTGGAAAGCCCCGGCCTGCTGCGGTTCCTGCCCGAGCTGGCCAAGCGGCTGCTCGCCGAGGAGCCGCTGCTGCAGACCGCCCCGACCTACTGGGCCGGCATCGCCGGCGAGCGCTCCCACCTGCTGGCGAACCTCTCGTCGCTGCTGGTGAAGTCCACCGTCGGCGGGAAAACGTATGTGGGGCCTGCACTTTCGTCCCAGCAGCTGGCCGATCTGGCAGCCCGGATCGAGAAGACGCCGTGGCAGTGGGTGGGCCAGGAGCTGCCGCAGTTCTCGTCGGCGCCCACCGACCACGCCGGCGTGCTGTCGTCGGCCGGCGTCGGCATGCGGCTGTTCACCGTCGCCCAGCGGAGCGGGTATGCGCCAATGATCGGCGGCATCGGCTACGTGCTGGCGCCCGGACCCGACGCATATCTGCTGAAAACCGTTGCCGCCAAGGATATCTGGGTGCGCCCGACGGAGCGCGCACGGACCGAGACCGTGGGCCTGCCCGTGGCCGAGCCGCCGGCGAAGACCGCCGCGGGCACCTGGGGCGTCAGCTCGCCGCGCGTGCTGTCCGACCTGTTCTGGATCGGGCGGTACGGCGAGCGCGCGGAGAACATGGCCCGGCTGCTGATCGTCGCCCGCGACCGCTTCCACGTGTACCGGCACCACCAGGACACCGAGGAAAGCGAGTGCGTGCCCGTGCTGCTGGCCGCGCTGGGTGACATCACCGGGACCGACACCGCCGCCGACGCACAGGACGCCAGCGACGGGGCCGAGATGATCGCCGTCGCCCCGTCGACGCTGTGGTCGCTGACCGTGGACCCCGCGCGGCCGGGGTCGCTGGTCCAGTCGGTGGAGGGGCTGGCGCTGGCGGCGCGCGCGGTGCGCGACCAGCTGTCCAACGACACGTGGATGGTGCTGGCCGGGGTCGAGCGCGCGATCGCGCTGCGGGCCGAACCGCCGGACTCGCTCGCCGAGGCCGACGCGCTGCTGGCCCACGCGCAGGCCCAGACGCTGGCCGGGATGCTGACCCTGGCGGGGGTGGCCGGCGAGTCGATGGTGCGCGACGTCGGCTGGACCATGATGGACATCGGCAAGCGGATCGAACGGGCCCTGTGGCTCACCGCGCTGCTGCAGGCCACGCTCATCACGGTCCGCGGGGCGGCCGCCGAGCAGACGATCATCGAGTCCACCCTGGTGGCATGCGAGTCGTCGGTCATCTACCGGCGCCGCACCGTCGGCAACATCAGCGTCGCCGCGGTGACCGAACTGATGCTGTTCGACGCGCAGAACCCGCGGTCGCTGCTCTACCAGGTGGATCGCCTGCGCGCCCGACTCAAGGACCTGCCGGGCGCGTCGGGGTCGTCACGGCCGGAGCGGCTCGTGGACGAGATCGCCACCCTGCTGCGGCGGTCGCATCCCGCCGAGCTGGAAGTGGTCGCCGGCGGGCGGCGGGCGGAGCTGTCGGAGCTGCTCGCCGCCGTGCACGCGGAGCTGCGCGACCTCGCCGAGGCCATCACCACCACGCAGCTGGCCCTGCCCGGCGGGATGCAACCGCTGTGGGGTCCCGACGAACGCCGGGTGATGCCGGCTTAGCTGGTCGGCCTGTCGCGGCGGAAATTCCTAGATCGATGCCGCCCGGTCCATGGGAACGCCGCGGTAGCGGTGCGGGTCGGGCAGTCGACGACGACGCAGCATGTGCACCAGCACCAGGACCGACAGCGTGGCGGCGTAGACGCACCACAGCGACGTGAACGCCTGCAGGTAGAGAACGGCGACCACAATCAGCCCCACCAGGTTCGCCAACCCGAACATCACGATCGAGCGGTAGCCCGACAGCACCGCCGGGCCGATGACGGCGATGACGTAGAGCGCCGCCCACAGATAGGGGTGGCTGACGTCGGTGTGGTACGCCAGCGCATGGGGGCACCTCGTCATCCCGACCGGCCTGGTGAGGACGACGACGGCCAGATATGCCGCCACGACGGCGCCGAGCGCCACGAAGGGCGCCACCCGCAGTCGCGCACCGCGCGGCTCGAGCATCAACACCGCCAGCGGCACCCAGGCGGGCAGCAACGGCAATGCGATGACGATATAAGCGCGCATCGCCACCTGGGCCAGCCCGGCGGGGACGACGCCGTTGGGCCACACCGCCGCTTCGAGGAGCTGGTGGAACGCGAAAATGGTGGGCAGCAAAGCGAATGGCACCTCCCGCCAGTGCCTCACCTCGCGCAGGGTTGCGACCGCGACCGGTAGCAGCGCCGTGCCCACCACCAGGTCCGCCGTCATCGAGAAGCACATCGCCCCAGTCTGCCCGTTTGCGACGCCGCCAACCGAGGACGGCTACCCGGCTATCGCCGCCGGCCCGGTCTCCTGCGACGTCAGCTCCTCGACCACGGTGTGGATGAACTGCATCTTCTCCAGCACCTTCGTGGGCAGCACGAACGGGTACAGGTCATCGTGGCCCATGGACCGGTTCACCATGTTCAGCGACCACGACAGCGGCAGCCACAGGTCGATGATCATCTGAAATGCGCTGGGCCCCAGCGGCGGCCGGTCGAACGTCGCCGTCGCCGGCGCCAGGCCGCACCACGCGCAGGTGTCCAGGGTGTCCCGGATGTGCAGGTAGTGCGCGAACGTCTCGGCCCAGTCCTCGGCGGCGTGCATCGTCGCGTACGACGACACGAACGTCTCCTGCCAGCCCTCCGGCGCGCCGTTGCGGTAATGCCGGTCCAGCGCCTCCTGGTAGTCGGCGTCGGGGTCGCCGAACAGCTCGTTGAACCGGGCGACGTAGTCGGCCGTCGGGGCGATCAGCCGGTAGTAGTAGTAATGGCCGATCTCGTGGCGGAAGTGCCCCAGCAGCGTCCGGTACGGCTCCTCCATCTCGACGCGCAGCTGCTCGCGGTGCACGTCGTCGCCCTCGGCCAGATCGATGGTGATGACGCCGTTCTCGTGTCCCGTGATCACCTTCTCGTGCGCGCTGGACAGCAGCCGGAATCCCAGGCCGTAGTCGGGGTCCTGGTCGCGCCCGATGATCGGCAGCCGCAGCTCGTGCAGCTCCACGATGAGCCGCCGTTTGGCCGCCTCGGCGCGGGCGAAGGCCGCCAGCCCCTCGGTGTCGGCGTCGTTGGGCCGCTCAAGGGTGAGCGCGCACGACACGCACAGGCTCCCGCGGTCGCTCTTGGGGACCAGCCAATTGCATTCGGCCAGATAGAGGTTGCCGCACAGCTGGTATTCCTCGGCGGGCACGGCGCCGGCGTGCTCGCCCTCGTCGCCCTTGGCGATGACCAGCAACGCCATCTGCTCGAGGGAGAAGCCCAGCGCGCTGCCGCACGACAGGCACTCGGAGTTCTCGAACGTCAGGCGCTGGCCGCAGTTGGGGCAGTGGAAGTCACGCATCGAAGGACTCCCCCTCGAACGGCACGACGTCGACGGCCACGTCGATCTTGCTGTGTTCGGAGTTGGTGTAGATGATGCCGCGCACTGGCGGCACGTCCGCGTAGTCGCGTCCGCGCCCGACGATGATGTAGCGCTGGTCGACCAGCTGGTCGTTGGTGGGATCGAGCCCAAGCCACTCGAATTGGCCGGGCTCCTGCGGCGTCCATACCGCGGCCCAGGCGTGGGTGGCGTCGATGCCGATCATGCGATCCTTTCCGGGGGGCGGGTCGGTGGCCAGATACCCCGAGACGTAGCTGGCTGCAAGACCGTTAGCGCGGAGGCAGGCGATCGCCAGCCTCGCAAAGTCTTGACATACCCCTTCGCGGGCCGCCAGAACCTCGTTGACCCCGGTGGAAATCGTCGTCGACCCCGAGCGGTAGGTGAAGTCGGCGAAAATCCTCGACGTGAGCTCCCGCAGCACCTCCACCAACGGCCGCCCCGGCGGGAAACTGGGCGCGGCGTAGTCGCGGACCGCGTCGGTGATCTCCGGCGGGTCGAGGTCAAGGGTGAACTCGGTGGCGAGCGCCCCCCGGCTACCGGCCGGCCGGGCCGCCTCCCACGGCTGGGTCGCCGGCCCGCTGCTGTACCGCTGCGGCGGCGGCGGGTACACGTCGACGATCGAGTCGCTGGTGATCGTCAGCGCGCGGTGCGGTTCGGTGACGTGGAAGTAGTTGCTGATGTTGCCGTACACGTCGCGGCTGGTGGAGCTGTCGGCGGGTGCGGGGTCGATGGTCAGCCGGTGGGCGATGCAGCGCTGGCGCAGCGAGTCGCGCGGGGTGAGGAAACCGCGGCCATAAGAGCTGGTCACCACGTCCGAGTAGCGGTACTCGGTGCGGTGGGTGACGCGGTGGCGGTGGGCGACGGGGGCCTCATCCGGCTGCGGGCCGGCTTCGGACAAGCGCACCTCCTGGACGTTTCTGCGGCGACCTATTTCTACTACTGTCGGCCACGCGCCGCCTCCGGGAGCACAATCAATGACGTGGCCACGTGGGACGACGTCGCCCGCATCGTCGGTGGGCTGGCACTCACCTCGGAGCCGTCACCGCATGACTGGCGGGTCGGCAAGAAACTGCTGGCGTGGGAGCGGCCGCTGCGCCCGTCGGACCGCGAGGCGCTGGCGCGCAGCGGGGTGGAGCCCCCCTCGGGCGACATCCTCGGCGTCCGGGTGTCCGACGAGGGCGTCAAGTTCGCGTTGATCGCCGACGAGCCGGACATCTACTTCACGACCCCGCATTTCGACGGCTACCCCGCGGTGCTGGTCCGGCTGGCCGAGGCGTCGGTTCGCGGGCTCGAGGAGCTGATCACCGAGGCCTGGCTGACGCAGGCGCCGAAGAAGCTGGTGCAGGAGTTCCTGGCCGACTCGATGTGAGCGGTCACACCCTGCGCACCTGCCGCAGCTCGATCACCCGCTGCAGGTCGTCCACGCAGGCGGTGACGACGTCGGCCAGCACCACCTCGGTCTTCTCCCGGGCCTGCGACTGCAGCCGGCGCGCGTGGTGGCGCGCGGCCGCGGTGTACGCCGACGCGCCCGCCGGGTCCGGGTCGGCGAGGGCGGTCGCCGCCGCAAGCTCGACCAGCACGGTGGGCACGGTCGGCGGGAACCCGTCGCGGCAGCTGTCGACCGCGAGGGCACGCGCCAGTTCCAGCACCGACCCCGCCAGCAGCGCCACGTGCACGGCCTGGTGCTCGGCGGCGTCGACGGCGTCGCGCAGGCCCCACCGTCGCGGCGCGATGCGCACAGCCTGGCGGGCGGTGGTGCGCGCGCCGACCAGCTCGCCGAGCTCGGCGTGCACCCGGTCGACGGCCGACAGCGGCCAGTCGGGCGGGGCGGCCCGGCGCCCCGCGGCGACCTCCGAGGCGTCCGTCAGGACACCGTGCAGGACGCCGAGTACCCCGACGCGCGCGGTGCGCAGCACTCGCAACGGGTCGGCCGGAAACAGCAGCACGGCGAACACGATCGCGACGACGCCCCCGAGCAGCGCGTCGAAGAGGCGCTCGAAGCCGACGCCGCTGCGGTACAGCGCGAGCACCAGGATCGCGGAGACGGCGGTCTGGTTGGCGAACATCATCCCCTGACCGATGTAGCCGTGACCGATGAAGACCGCCACGCACAGCGCCAGCAGCGCGGCCACCCCGATGGCCAGGGAACCGGGGCCGAACACGGCCTGCACCAAGGTGCCCACCGCGATGCCCACGGTCACACCGATCATCATCTGGATGGCCCGCTGCGCGCGCAGCACGTTGCTGATCGACAGCGACACCGCGGCGGCGATCGGCGCGAAGAACGGTTGTGGGTGGCCGAGCGCCTCGTGGGCGACGTACCAGGACAGGCCCGCGGCGACCGAGGTCTGCAGCAGCGTGAACCACACGCCGCGCAGCCGCTTGAGGCCTGCGCGCGCCGCCCTCACGGGAACTAGGCCGGCTGCAGCTCGAACAGCGGGATCACCCGGCTCGTGTTGGCCTGGTACTCGGCGACCACCGGCGCCGCGGCGACGACCTTCGGCAGGACGTCCTCGCGGTCGGCAATCGGCAGCTCGCGGGCGGTGACGTCCAATGCCTGGACACCCGTTTCGGCGCCGACCTCCACGCGCGCCCGTGGATTCGCCCGCAGGTTGTGCACCCAGGCCGGGTCCCTGGGGGAGCCGGCGAAGGAGCCGATGATGATCAGCTTGCCGTCGATGCGGAAGTAGGCCAGCGGTGATACCCGCGGCTGCCCGGACCTGGCGCCGGTCGTGGTGAGCAGCAACAGGTTCGCGCCCGCGAACTGCCCGGCGACCTTCCCGCCGTTCGCCCGGAATTCCTCGATGAGGGCGTTGTTGAATTCTCTTACGTCGCCGATGTCCGGTCTGTCAGCCATGCCTGCTCAAACCTGTTTCGGCTTGGCGTCTATTCCGGATTCCTTGCGCTGCTGGGCGGTGATGGGGGCGGGCGCGTTGGTCAGCGGGTCGACGCCGCCGCCGGTCTTGGGGAACGCGATGACGTCCCGGATCGAGTCGACGCCCGACAGCAGCGCGTTGATCCGGTCCCAGCCGAAGGCGATGCCGCCGTGCGGCGGGGCGCCAAAGGTGAAGGCCTCCAACAGGAATCCGAACTTCTCCTCGGCCTCGGCCCGGTCCAGGCCCATCACGGCGAAGACCCGCTCCTGGACGTCGCGGCGGTGGATACGGATCGAGCCGCCACCGATCTCGTTGCCGTTGCAGACGATGTCGTAGGCGTCGGCGAGCACGCTGCCCGGATCGGTGTCGACCACACCCTCGTACTCCGGCTTGGGCGAGGTGAACGCGTGATGCACCGCGGTCCACGCCCCCGCGCCGACGGCCACGTCGCCGGCGGCGGTCGCCTCCTCCGCGGGCTCGAACAGTGGCGGGTCCACCACCCACACGAACGCCCATGCGGCGGGATCGATCAACCCCAGCCGGTGCGCGATCTCGTTCCGGGCGGCCCCGAGCAGCGCCCGCGACGACTTCGGCGGCCCGGCCGAGAAGAAGACGCAGTCCCCCGGCTCGGCGCCGACGTGCGCGGCCAGGCCGTCGCGTTCGGCGTCGGACAGGTTCTTGGCCACCGGGCCGCCCAGCGTGCCGTCCTCGCCGACCAGCACGTAGGCCAGTCCCCGGTGCCCGCGCTGCTTGGCCCACTCCTGCCAGCCGTCCAGCGTGCGACGCGGCTGCGACGCCCCGCCGGGCATCACGACGGCCCCGACGTATGGGGCCTGGAAGACGCGAAACGTGGTGTCGGAGAAGAACTCCGTGCACTCGACGAGTTCGAGCCCGAAACGCATGTCGGGCTTGTCGGAGCCGAACCGCCGCATGGCATCGGCGTAGCTGATCCGCGGGATGGGCGTCGGAACCTGGTAACCGATCAACGCCCACAGCGCCGTCAGGATCTCCTCGGAGATCGCGATGATGTCCTCGGCGTCGACGAAGCTCATCTCCATGTCGAGCTGGGTGAACTCGGGTTGCCGGTCGGCGCGGAAGTCCTCGTCGCGGTAGCAGCGGGCGATCTGGTAGTAGCGCTCCATTCCGGCGACCATCAGCAGCTGCTTGAACAGCTGCGGGCTCTGCGGCAGGGCGTAGAACGAGCCGGGGTGCAGCCGCGCGGGCACCAGGAAGTCGCGCGCCCCCTCGGGCGTGGAGCGGGTGATCGTCGGCGTCTCGATCTCGACGAAGTCGTGCCGGGCCAGCACCGAACGTGCCGCGGCATTGACGTTGGAGCGCAACCGAATCGCCGCGGCCGGGCCCTCGCGGCGCAAGTCCAGGTACCGGTATTTGAGCCGCAACTCCTCGCCGGCGGGCTCGTCGAGCTGGAACGGCAGCGGGGCACTCTCGCCGAGCACGGTCAGCGCGGTGGCGTTGACCTCGATGTCGCCGGTGGCGATCTCCGGATTGGCGTTGCCCTCGGGGCGGGTCTCGACGACGCCGGTGACGGCGACGCAAAACTCGGCTCGCAGGCGGTGCGCCTGGGCCAGCGCCTGTCCTTCCTGCAAGGACGCGCGGAACACGACCTGCGCGACACCCGAGGCGTCCCGCAGGTCGATGAAGATGACGCCGCCGTGGTCGCGGCGGCGGGCTACCCAACCGGCCAACGTGACCTGCTGGCCGGCGTCGCGATTCCGGAGCGACCCGGCCCCGTGGCTGCGCAGCACAAACACTCCCTTTCACCCGGTTGGAACGAGTGCCCAGTCTAGAGGGAGGTAATTTCGCTCCTATCGTCACCAACATCGCACTCGTGGGTCCGGGCGCCGTCGGCACGACGGTCGCCGCGCTGCTGCACCGGGCCGGGCATCCCGTTCTGGTGTGCGGCCGCACCCCGCGCGACGCCATCGAACTGCGACCCGACGGCGCGGACCCGATCGTGGTGCCCGGCCCCGTGCTCACCGACCCCGCCGACGTGGCCGGCCCGGTCGACGTCGTGGTGCTGGCCGTCAAGGCCACCCACAACGCCGATGCCGGCCGCTGGCTGGCCCGCCTGTGCGAGGAGCACACCATCGTCGCGGTGCTGCAGAACGGGGTGGAGCAGGTCGAGCAGGTGCGGCCGCACTGCCCGTCGTCGCCGGTGGTCCCCGGCATCGTGTGGTACTCCGCCGAAACCCAGCCCGGGGGCTGGGTGCGGCTGCGGACCGAGGCCGCGCTGGTGCTGCCGAGCGGCCCGTCCGCGCAGGCCGTCGCCGACCTGCTGCGTGGCGCCGGCTGCCGCGTCGACTGCGACCCCGACATCGTCACCGCCGGCTGGCGCAAGCTGCTGACCAACGCGCTGGCCGGGTTCATGGCGCTCGCCGGGCGGCGGTCGGGGATGTTCCGCCGCGACGACGTGGCCGCGCTGGCGCGCCCCTATGTCGCCGAGTGCCTGGCCGTGGCGCGGGCCGAGGGCGCCCGCCTCGGGGACGAGGTGGTCGACGAGGTGGTGGAGCTCTTCCGCCGGGCCCCGGAGGACATGGGGACCTCGATCCTGGCCGACCGCGAGCATCGCCGGCCGATGGAGTGGGACATCCGCAACGGCGTGATCGCCCGCAAGGGCCGCGCCCACGGGCTGGCGACGCCGATCAGCGACGTTCTGGTGCCGCTATTGGCCGCGGCCAGCGACGGGCCCGGATAGATTGGTGCGATGTTCAACGACGGAATGCAGATCGACACCAGCACCGCGTCGAGCTCCGGCGGCCGCGGGATTCGCATGGCCCTCGGGGGCGGCGCCGGCGGGCTGCTGATCATCTTCCTGGCGTTGTTCTTCGGTGTCGACCCCGGCGGGATCGTGAGCCAGCAGCCGATGGATACCAGCGGCGACGTGGCACCCGGGTTCGACCTCAGCGTCTGCAAGACCGGCGCCGACGCCAACAAGTACGTGCAGTGCCGGGTGGTGGCGACGGGCAACTCCGTGGACGCGGTGTGGCACCAGCTGATGCCCAAGACCTACACCCGGCCGCACATGCGGTTGTTCACCGGATCGGTGGACACCGGCTGCGGGCCGGCCACCACCGCCGTCGGGCCGTTCTACTGCCCGGTGGACCAGACGGCCTACTTCGACACCGACTTCTTCCAGGAGCTGGTCGACAAATTCGGTTCCAGCGGTGGGCCGTTCGCGCAGGAGTACGTCGTCGCCCACGAGTACGGCCACCACGTTCAGCAGCTGCAGGGCGTGCTGGGCCGCTCGCAGCAGGGCGCGCAGGGCGCCGGCGGCAACGGGGTGCGCACCGAGCTGCAGGCCGACTGCTACGCCGGCATCTGGGCGCACTACGCCTCGACCGTCAAACAGGAGAGCACCGGCGTGCCCTATCTGGAACCGTTGAGCGACAAGGACATTGCCGACGCGCTGTCGGCCGCGGCGTCGGTCGGCGACGACCGCATCCAGAAGGAGTCGACCGGGCGCGTCAATCCCGAGTCGTGGACCCACGGTTCGTCGGCGCAGCGGCAGCACTGGTTCACCGTCGGCTACCAGACGGGCGACCCGAACAAGTGCGACACGTTCAGCGCGACCAGTCTCGGCTAGTCGCGGCCGCCGAGATCGCCTGTGCGGTCGTGATCCGCGACCGAGCGTGACCCACACCGCAATCTCGGCGCTTGGTGCGCACGGGGACTGGGCCGGTTAGCCTGGCGGCGTGCTCACAGAATTGGTAGGCCTGCCGGGCGGCTCGTTTGAGATGGGATCGGCCTCGTTCTATCCGGAGGAGACGCCGGTCCACACGGAGTCGGTGGGGCCCTTGGCGATTGAACGCCACCCGGTCACCAACGCCCAGTTCGCCGAATTCGTGGCCGCGACCGGTTATGTCACGGTCGCCGAGCGAAGCCTGGACCCCGCGCAGTACCCGGGCCTGGACCCCCAGGACTGCGCGCCGGGCGCGCTGGTGTTCCGCCCGACGCCCGGTCCGGTGGACCTGCGGGACTGGCGGCAGTGGTGGACATGGGTTCCCGGCGCGCACTGGCGGCGTCCGTTCGGGCCCGATTCGTCCATCGACGACCGCCCCGACCACCCCGTCGTGCAGGTCGCCTTTCCCGACGCGTCCGCGTACGCCCGCTGGGCCGGGCGCCGGCTGCCGACCGAGGCCGAATGGGAGTACGCCGCCCGGGCCGGAACGACGACCGTCTACCCGTGGGGTGACACGGTCGCCCCGGACGGGCAGCTGATGGCCAACACGTGGCAGGGGGACTTCCCCTACCACAACACCGGCGCCCTCGGCTGGGTCGGCACGTCACCCGTGGAATCGTTCCCGCCCAACGGGTTCGGCCTCTTCGACATGATCGGCAACGTCTGGGAGTGGACCGTCACGCGGTACCAGACCCGGCACCGGCCCGGCGGTCCGGCCAACACGTGCTGCCCGCCGCCGGACATGGGCGACCCGGCGGTCATGCAGACACTGAAGGGCGGCTCCCACCTGTGCGCCCCGGAGTACTGCCATCGGTACCGGGCCGCCGCGCGGTCGTCGCAGTCGCAGGACAGCGCGACCTCCCACATCGGATTCCGCTGCGCGACGTAACGGATGAGTGGCGCAGCACCCGCGTTAACGCCGCGCCGAACCCGCTGGCCTAGCCGTTAACACGGGGGCAGGTGGCGTAACATTCGGTATACCGCCACCGCCGCTTCCAGCTGGCACAGTAGTGCCATGCCCCGGCGGCCCCACATTCCCCCGAAGGACTTTCCGCGTCCGCCGACACGGGAGTACGCCGGTACCCGGGCCGACGCGGCCCGCTGGGTCCGCGACGTCCTGCGCGGCCAGATCCTCGAGGGCGCGTTCGGCGGCCTGGCGGCGGCCCGTCCGGCGCTGCCGTCGGAGTCGGCGCTGGCCGCCGAATTGGGCGTGAGCCGCAACGCCATTCGGGAAGCGCTCAAGCTGCTCCGCGCCGAGGGGCTCATCACCCGCGTCCAGGGCTCGGGCACCTTCGTGACGGGCGCCAAGCTCCGCCAGCACCTGGACCGGTTGGAGGGCCTCGCCGAATCCCTGGCCGGGCACCGGATCCCGGTGGAGAACCGGGTACTGTCCGTGCGCGAGTCGACCGCCACGCCGTTCGTGGCGGCGAAGCTGCAGCTGCCGGAGAACGCGCCGATCCTGTTCATCGAACGGCTGCGCTCGGTGGGTGGGGTGCCGCTGTCGCTGGACACCACCTCGCTGCGCGCCGGCGCGATCCCGCTCGACGCCAATTTCGACTCCGACGACGTCTTCACGATCATCGAGACCAAACTCGGCGTCCGCCTGGGATGGGCGGAGATCACCGTGGAGTCCGTGCTGGCCGACGCCACCACCTCGGAGCTGTTGCGCGTCCGGCCCGGAGCCCCGCTGCTGCTCCTGCACCGGCTCACGCACCTCGAGGACGGGACGCCCTTCGACCTGGAGACAGTTCGCTACCGCGGGGACCGCTGCTCCCTGGTCACCACCACACCCCGCGACCAGCCACCGTAAGCCTGGCCGCAGTCACCACTCCTCACCAAACCCCGAACCGAACGAAATCGATTGCGAGGTAATACCGTCATGCCCGAACAACCCAATATCGTCTACTTTCACGTCGACAACCTCGGCCTCGGCGAGCTCGGCTGCTACGGCGGTGGCATCCTGCGCGGGGCCGACACCAAGCGCATCGACGAGTTCGCCACGGAGGCGCTCAAGCTCTCCCACTTCGTCGTCGAACCGCAGTGCACGCCGACCCGCTCGGCGCTGATGACCGGGCGCTACCCCATCCGCTCCGGAAACCACACCATCGCCCTCGGCGGCAACGACGGCGGAATCGTCGCCTGGGAGCGCACCATCGCCGACATCCTGTCCGAGGCCGGCTACGCCACCGCCTGTTATGGCAAGTGGCACATCGGCGCCGAGGACGGCCGGTGGCCCACCGACCACGGATTCGACGAATGGTACGGCCCGGCAAGGACTTACGACGAGTGCCTGTGGCCCGACGACCCCTGGTACGACGGGGAGCGGGACGGCTACTCGTACATGTACGAGGGCACCGAGCAGGACGGCGTCCGCACCACCGACCAGCAGCTCACGGTCAAGCTGAAGGGCGAGGTCGACGGCGAGTACGACCGCCGCGCAAAGGCGTTCATGAGGCGCAGCGTCGAGGCGGGAAAGCCGTTCTACCTCTACCACAACCACTCGCTGATGCACTTCCCCATGGTGGTGCGCGAAGAGTTCAAGGGGCAGAGCACCAATGGCGAGTGGGGCGACTCACTGCTGATGCTCGACCACGATTTCGGGAGCATCCTCGACGCGCTCAAGGAGTTGGGCATCGAGGACAACACGGTGGTGGTGTTCGCCGGTGACAACGGCCCGGAGGACCACCTGCTCGGCCGCGGCACCGCGGGCTTTTTCGACGGCTCCTACTTCAGCTCGGCCGAGGGCGGCATCCGCACGCCCTGCCTGATCCGCTACCCCGGCCAGGTGCCGGTGCGCGAGAGCAACGAGATGGTGCACGTCACCGACATGTTCCCGACCCTGCTGCGGTGGGCCGGCTGCAGCCCTCCCACGGACCGGATCATCGACGGCATCGATCAGCGCGAATTCTTCTCCGGCGCCGAGGAATCCAACCGCGAGGGCTGCATGGTGTGGCTCAACGAGGAACTCCACGCCGTCAAATGGTCGCAGTTCAAGATCAGCTTCAAGCGCCAGCAGCACTTCCACGACCCGGAGATCCCGCTGGGCTTCGCCCGCATCATCAACCTCCTCGAGGACCCGAAGGAGCGGGAGGCCGTGAACCAGACCTTCGTGCGGTGGTGGGTGATGCAGCACGCCCGCCGGTTGATCCGGCAGTTCGAGGCGAGCGTCGAGACCGAGGACCTGATCCCGTCCGGGGCGCCCATCGATTACGTTCCGCGCCAGCGCGCTTCCTGACATCGCGACGGCGGCGCCCCGGTGGAGGTCACTCCACCGGGGCGTTCGTCATCCTCGGACGGCCCCGCTTGGGCGGGGGCGCCGCATGTTTCGGCATCCGCCCGGCGTCGTCGAGCGCCCGGCGCAGGATCATTTCGATCTGCCCGTTGAGGCTGCGAAACTCGTCGTTGGCCCAGCGGCTCAGCGCTTCGTGGACGGCGGGGTCGACCCGGAGCAGGACCTGCCGGCGGTCGCTCACGTGTAGAGCGTGCCGGTGTTGACCACGGGCGAGGGCGGCTGGTCCGCGCAGAGCACCACCATGAGGTTGCTGACCATGCTGGCCGCGCGCTCCTCGATGCGGGTGCGGGCCTCGACCGACGCCGCTCGCTTGCTGCCGTCGCAGCATTCGGAGATGGCCAAGGCATCGACCTCCTGGAGAATTGTGATAAAGCTGCTATCACTTTTCGGGCCGCTTGGTGGTCGGTCAGATCAACGGCAGCACCAGGTACGCCACCGCCGCGGCGGTCAGCGCCAGCATGGCGGCACCGGCCACGGCCACCTCGGTCGCCGGTCCAGCACACGGCGGGCGGTCACACAGGATCCGCTGGCGCGTCCGGCCGGCGAGGTAGAACAGCGTCGCGGCGGCGACGACGATGCCGGCCAGCGCGAGCTGTCCCGGGCTGCGGTTCTGCACCAGCGGATCCTTCAGCATGACCAATATTCCGTTGCCCGCCAACGCAATCGACGTGCGCCGCCACGACAGCACCGTGCGCTCCGGCTGCAGGCCGGTATCGGAGGTCATCAGCCTGCGGCGAGCGCGAGACCGACGAGCAGCCCGCCGAGCGAAAGCAGCCCGGCGGCCAGCATGCCAGGACCGACGGGCCGCGGCAGCGGGCCGCCGCGGCGCATCGCGTCGTCGACCTGGCGCCAGCGCGACCAGCCGGTGGCGGATGTCGCCATCGCCAGCACACCGATTGCGCCGCCCGCGATGTGCCGCAGCCCCGGCACGGCGAGGGGCGGCATGAATTGCGCCACCGCGATCGCCGCGGCCAGCAACCCCAAAGCGGTGCGCTGCCAGGCCAGAAAAGTCCGCTCGTTGGCCAACGTGAACCGGTAATCGGGCTCGGTGAGGCACGGTCCTTCCACGCCGGCCACTTTTCCCGGTTCCGACCGCCGTTGCCAGCAAATGCCCGGTGGCGTAACTTCGGCGTCATCCGCCTGGGCGGAATCGCTGCTCTCGGATCTCGGTCCGCACCCCAGCTGAGCTGGGCAAATCCGCCGGTTCGCATGGCGTAACTGCGAGGCAACCTTCATTGATCGGCAGGTAACAGACTGCTCGGAGTCTGGTCATGTGTCCCGCAAACGTCATTCGATGGCCGTCGTCGCAGCCGGTGCAATGCTGGCCGCCTCGTCGCTGACGAGCTGCGGCCTGCTCGGTGAACCGACCGACGTGATCAACGTCGGGTACCAGTCCAAGACCATCAACACCGTCAACGCCGGGACACTGATGCGCGATCGCGGCGACTTCGAGAACGCCCTCAAGGCGCTCGGCGCCAGCACCGGCAGGAAGTATCGCGTTGTGTGGCAGGACTTCTCGTCCGGCGCACCGCTCACCGCGCAGATGATCGCCTCTCACGTCGACATCGGATCCATGGGCGACTATCCCCTGCTGACCAACGGATCGAAGACGAAGAAGTACGCCGACGCCGAGACCGAATTGGTCGCCGTCACCGGCTACAGCCTGCGGGGATCACTCAACCAGGTCGTGGTGCCCGCGACGTCCCCGGCAACCAAACTCACCGACCTGGTCGGCAAGCGGGTCTCGACCAGCCTCGGCTCCGCCGGCGACGGCATGCTGTCCACCGCGTTGCGCCGGTCCGGGATCGCCCCGGGCGCGGTGCACATCGTCAACCAGGACCCGGCCGTCGGGGCGTCGTCCATCGACGGCCACCAGGTCGACGCGCTCGGGCAGTTCGTGCCCTGGCCGCAACTCGTGGTCTTTCGCAACCAGGGCCGCCTGCTGTACGACGGCGGGGACAACAACGTGCCCACGTTTCACGGCGTGGTGGTGCGCAAGCAGTTCGCCGACCGCAACCCCGGCGTCATGGCCGCGTTCATGTCGGCGATGTCGGTGACGACGAGTTACCTCGTCGCCAACCCCCTGCCGGCGGCGCTGCGCGTCGGCAAGCTCACCGGCATCGAACCCGAGGTCGTCTACCTGTACAACGGCCCCAACGGCCTGGTGTCGTTCGACATGACGGCCAAGCGGCAGTTCGCCGACGCCCTGCAACAGATCAAAGGGTTCCTCGTGCAACGGGGTTCGGTCGCGCGGTCGTTCGACGTCGGCGCATTCGTCAACGACGCGTACGTCCGGCGGCTGTTCGGGTCCGACTACGAGCGGCGCCGTGACGACCTGACCAATCCCGACCGGCTCACCGGGGACGACGGGCTGTGCGGGCAGCCGGTCGGCGACGCCCCGCAGGCTTCCGAGCTGTGGCTCGCCGGCGCCGACCACACCGAGGCCGCCGCCACCCCGACCTGCCTGCTGCGTCATGTCGCGGCTGCGACCGCGAAGGTGCGCGCCGCCTATACCCCCGACACCGTCACGGCCACAAGGCTTTTCGCCGACCACGCGACGTGGCTTGTCGACCCGGCGGCGCCCCCCACCCAGCGGTACAAGCCCTTCGCCACCCAGGAGGCCGCCGACACCTACCGCGGGCAACACCCGCAAACAACCCCGATCTCCTACGCCACAGCGGTGTCGCTGTCGCGATCATCCGGTTAACGCGCTCCGAGCAAAGGAAACTCGATGACCAACACCCTCACCCTGGGCAACCTGAGAGTCCGGCCCAGCCGCTCCGCCGCCACCGTGGATTCGCGGTGGCGGATCTCCAGGGAGCTCTTCACCTCGCCGTCCGCCCGCCACCGCGCCGCCGCGACCGTCCTGCCGCTCGTGCCCGTCGCGGTGTTCGTCGCGCTGTGGCAGGTGCTGACCGACCACAACGTGGTGGCGTGGCTGCGGTTCAACCGCATGCCGACGCCGGCCAGCGTGCTGCACGCGCTGCTCGCCCGGGTGACGTCGAGCGGCTACTACGACGACCTGCTGGCCAGCCTGCAGCGCATCCTGCTGGGGTTCGGGCTCGCGGCGGTCGCCGGCATCGCCCTGGGCGTCCTGATCGGGCGGTCGTCGATCGCACGAATGACGTTGCGCCCCTTCGTCGAAATCGTCCGGCCCATACCCGCAATCGCCCTGGTTCCGCTGACCATCCTGCTGTTCCCGTCCAGTGAGCAGGGCATCGTGTTCATCACCTTCTTCGCCGCCATCTTCCCGGCGCTCGTCAGCACCATCCACGCGATGGATTCGCTACCGAAGGTGTGGGAGGACGCCGCCAAGACGATGGGCGCGGGCCGGTTGTCGGTGCTCTGGCACGTCGTCCTGCCGGGCGCGCTGCCGGGCATCTTCGCCGGCCTCTCGGTCGCGATGGGCGTCGCGTGGATCTGCGTGGTCAGCGCCGAGATGATCTCCGGGCAGTTCGGCATCGGCTACTACACGTGGCAGTCGTACGGCCTGCTCGACTACCCCGGGGTGGTCGTCGGCATGATCTCGATCGGAGCCCTGGGCCTGGCCACCGCGTGGCTCGTCGAGCGCCTCGGACGCCGCGTCAACCGCTGGCTGCCGAGGACCGGGCGATGAGCATCGGCGCCGCGGTCACCCTCGACAACCTGCGCCTGGGCTTCAACGGCGTCACGGCCGCCCAGGTGTCCCTGACCGTCGAGCCCGGCGAGATCGTGGTCCTCCTGGGACCGTCGGGGTGCGGGAAGTCGACCATCCTGCGCGCCCTCGCCGGTCTGCTGCAGCCGATGGGCGGCACCGCCATGGTCGACGGCGCGGCCGTCACCGGCAATGCCGCCCACTGCGCCATGGTCTTTCAGGAAGACGCGCTCTTCCCGTGGCGCACCGCGCTGAAGAACGTCCAGTACCCGCTGAAGCTGCGCGGCGTGCGGGGCAGGGAACTCAGGCGCCAGGCCGCGGCCCGACTCGAGCAGGTGGGCCTGGGCGACTACCTCGACCACCTGCCCGGGCACCTGTCCGGCGGCATGCGGCAGCGGGTCCAACTCGCCCGCACCCTGGCCTGCGAACCGCGGGTGATGCTCATGGACGAACCTTTCGGGGCGCTGGACGCCCAGACCCGCCTCGACATGCAGAAGCTGCTGGTGTCGGTGTGGGAGGCACAGAAGATGACGATCCTGTTCGTCACCCACGACGTCGACGAAGCGCTGCTGCTGGCCGACCGCGTCGTGCTGCTGAGCCACCGCCCCGCCACCGTGGCCGACATTATCGCCGTCGACCGGCCGCGGTCGGCCGAGGCCCAGTTCGGCGAGCCGTTCCAGCGGCGGCGCGCCGCCATCCTCGAGTTCCTCGGGCACGGCCCGACACTCGCCTAGCTCGACGGCGCCCCGCGCCGAAGCCCCACACCGAAGGAGATCCGCGGTGAGCATCAGCCTGAGCAGACCCGCCCGCCTGCCCTCCCCCGCCCGGCTGCGCACCGAAGCGCTGGCCGGCCTGGTGGTCGCGCTGGCGCTGATCCCGGAAGCCATCTCGTTCTCGATCATCGCCGGTGTCGACCCGCGCGTCGGGTTGTTCGCGTCGGTGACCATGGCCGTGAGCATCGCCGTCTTCGGCGGCAGGCCGGCCATGATCTCGGCCGCCACGGCCTCGGTGGCCCTGGTGGTCGCCCCGGTCGCGCGCCAACATGGGCTGGACTATCTCGTCGCCACCATCATCCTGGCGGGCGCCATCCAGATCCTGTTGGCCGCCGTCGGCGTCGCCAAGCTGATGCGGTTCATCCCGCGCAGCGTGATGGTCGGCTTCGTCAACGCGCTGGCGATCCTGATCTTCGTCGCGCAGCTACCGCACCTCGTCGGCGTGACCTGGCTGGTGTACCCGCTGACCGCGGTGGGCCTGGCCGTTATGGTCTTCCTGCCCCGGCTGACCACCGCGGTTCCGCCGCCGCTCGTGGTGGTGCTGCTGATCACCGTCGCGGTGCTCGCCTTCGGCTGGCACGTGCCCACCGTGGGTGACCAAGGGGCACTGCCCAATTCGCTTCCCGTGCCCGGCCTGCCGCACGTCCCGTTCACCGGGGCAACCCTGGCGACCATCGCCCCCTATGCCCTGGGCGCCGCGCTGGTCGGGCTGCTCGAGTCGCTGATGACCGCCAAGCTCGTCGACGACATCACCGACACGCCCTCGAACAAGACGCGGGAGTCGTGGGGTCAGGGCGTCGCGAACATCATCACCGGCGTCTTCGGTGGCATGGGTGGATGCGCCATGATCGGCCAGACCATGATCAACGTGAAGGTGTCCGGGGCGCGCACCCGGGCGTCCACCTTTCTCGCCGGGGCGTTCCTCCTGGTGCTGCTGGTCGCGCTCGGCGACGTCGTCGGGCTGATCCCGATGGCCGCCCTCGTCGCGGTGATGATCATGGTGTCGGTGACGACGTTCGACTGGCACAGCATCGCACCGGCCACGCTGCGGGTCATGCCGCGCAGCGAAACGCTGGTCATGCTCGTCACCGTCGCCGCGACGGTGGCGACCGACGACCTCGCCATCGGCGTGGTGCTCGGCGTGCTCACCGCGATGATCGCGTTCGCTCGCCGGGTCGCCCACCTGACGACGGTGGAACCCCTGGATGCCCCGGATGCGGGGGGCCGCACCCGGACCTACCGGGTGCGCGGGGAACTGTTCTTCGCGTCGAGCAACGATTTGGTGCACCAGTTCGACTACGTGGACGACCCGGACAGCGTCGTCATCGACCTCACCGACGCCGACATCTGGGACGCATCGAGCGTCGCGAGCCTCGACTCGATCCGGCAGAAGTACGCCAGCAAGGGCAAGTCGGTGCGGATCACCGGGCTCGACGACGCCACACTGCAGCGCCTCGGCCGCCTCTCGGGACAGCTCGCGATCTGACGGCCGGGCGACCGAGTTGTCTACCAGCGCCGCGTCGAGCAGGTCACCCCGGTGGTCGCGCTCTGGGTCACCACGACCTGGCCGTCGACGGCGATCTGGCACTGGATCTGCGGGGTGTTCGACGAGTCGCAGTCCGGCCAGTGGCACCCGCCGCTGGCGGTGACGATCGCCCATTGGTTGGGGTCGGCCAGCGTGGCGTTGTAGACCAGCGGCTGGCCCGCGGTGAACGCCGTCTGAACGGAGTTCATGTACTGCGACGAGTTGGCGTCGTAGGCGGCCTGGCTGGGCGGATCGGTGTTCATGTAGCGCACGTTGCCGGTCAGGTTGCCGGTGGCGGTGATCGTGTACGTCACCTGATGGCCGGCCGGATCGGCAAATGAGGTCGCGGGCGTGACCGCCATCGCGAGCGCTGCAGCAAACGCCGCACATCCGGCTTTCGAGATCGCGCTGGTCACTTTCTGCACGTTCCCCATGTCGGAGACGCTACCGGATTCGTTACGTGGTTCCGGTATGAAGCAACTATGAGCGACGATCCCGCCACGGGCATCAGCCGGCGCAGGCTGCTGACGACGAGCGCCGCATCCGCCGTCTTCGGGGCGGGCATCGGCGGCGGGGCCGCGGTGCTGTGGTCGCACCCGCACGCTGGGGTCTGGTACCAGCCGGACCGCGACGGCGCGCCCCCGGTGTCCGGCCTGCACCTGCAATTCGGCAGGGACGCCGCCACCGAGGTGGTGGTGTCGTGGCACACCATCGAGGCCGTCCGCAACCCGCGCGTCATGCTGGGCACGCCCGCGTCCGGCTTCGGCAGCACCGTCCCCGCCGAGACCCGGACATATCGGGACGCCAAGTCGAGCGTCGAGGTTCGCGTCTACCACGCCCGACTGACGGGCCTGATCCCCGACACCGACTACGTCTACGCCGCGGTGCACGACGGCGCCGACCCGGAGACCGGCACCGTGCGCACCGCCCCCTCGGGACGGAAAGCCCTGCGCTTCACCAGCTTCGGCGATCAGTCCACGCCCACGCTGGAACGCCTGCCCGACGGCAGCTACGGCACCGACAACATCGGGTCGCCCGCCGCCGCGGACACCACGCTGGCGATCGAACGCCTGGCCCCGCTGTTCAACCTGGTCAACGGCGACCTGTGCTACGCGAACCTCGCCCAGGACCGGGTGCGGACCTGGGCGAACTGGTTCGAGAACAACACCCGCTCGGCGCGGTTCCGGCCGTGGATGCCGGCCGCCGGCAATCACGAGAACGAATTGGGCAACGGGCCAGTCGGTTACGGCGCCTACCAGACGTATTTCGCGCTGCCCGACTCGGGCGCCGGGGCGGAGCTTCGCGGGCTGTGGTACTCGTTCACCGCCGGCTCGGTGCGGGTGATCAGCCTGAACAACGACGACGTGGCGTTCCAGGACGGCGGCAACTTCTACGTGCACGGCTACTCGGGTGGGGAGCAAAAACGTTGGCTCGCAACCGAACTCGATGCCGCCCGGCGTGACCCGGGCATCGACTGGGTGGTAGTTTGCATGCATCAGACGGCGATCTCCACGGCCGACAAGGCCAACGGCGCCGACCTGGGGATCCGCGAGCAGTGGCTGCCGCTGTTCGATCGGTACCAGGTCGACCTGGTGGTGTGCGGCCACGAACACCACTACGAACGGTCGCACCCGCTGCGCGGAACGCTGCCGACCGACACCCGGACGCCGATACCCGTGGACACCCGGTCCGACCTCATCGACGCCACCCGGGGCACGGTGCACCTCGTCATCGGCGGCGGCGGTACCTCCGCCCCGACCAACGGGTTTTTCTTCCCCCAGCCGCGGTGCCGGGTGCTGACCGGCGTCGGCGCGTTCGATCCGGGGCTCGGCCGCAAGGCGCCGATCTACGTGTTGGAGGACGCGCCGTGGTCGGCATTCCGCGACCGCGACAACGCGTACGGCTTCGCGTCCTTCGACGTCGACCCGGGTCAGCCCGGCGGCAACACCTCGATCAGGGCGACCCACTACGCCCAGAGCGGGCCGCTGGGCGCCGTGACCGTGGTCGACGAGTTCACCCTGACCAAGCCGCGCCGCGACAACCCGAAGTAGTCAAAACAGCGTCGGCTGGGCGGGTGCGGCCGCGGCCGCGGCGGCGCGCGGAAAGGGGCGGTGGTCGCCCCCGAGCCCGTGTTTGGCGATCAACGCCGCCGCCCGGTCCCGCAACATGTCGCGGTAGCCCGGCGGCAGGTAGGCGCCACGCCGGTATAGCTCGCGGTAGCGGCCGACCAGTTCAGGATGCGAGCGGGCCAGCCACGCCATGAACCACCCGCGGGTCGAGCCGCGCAGGTGCAGGCCGAAGACGGTGACCCCGCTGGCGCCGGCCGCCTTGATCTGCCCGAGCAGCCGGTCGAGGTGGTCGACCGAGTCGGTGAGATGCGGCAGCACCGGCGCGACCATGACGTGGCAGCCCAGGCCGGCGTCGCGGATCGCGGTGATGAGGCCCAGGCGCGCCTGCGGCGTCGGCGTGCCCGGCTCGACGTCGCGGTGCAGTTGCGCGTCGCCGACCGCCAGCGACACCGCGACCGACAGCGGAACCTGTTGCGCCGCATCGGCGATCAGCGGCAGGTCGCGCCGTAGCAGCGTGCCCTTGGTGAGGATGGACAGCGGCGTACCGGACTGGGCCAGGGCGCCGATGATGCCGGGCATCAGCGCATAGCGGCCCTCTGCGCGCTGGTAGGGGTCGGTGTTGGTGCCCAGCGCGACGGTCTCGCGCTGCCACGACGGCCGCCGCAACTCCCGGCGCAGCACCTCGACGACGTTAGTCTTGACGACCACCTGGGTGTCGAAGTCCGCGCCGCAATCGAGGTCCAGGTATTCGTGGGTGGGCCGCGCGAAACAGTAGCGGCAGGCGTGCGAACAGCCGCGGTAGCCGTTGACCGTGTACCGGAACGGCAGCGCGGCGGCGTTCGGCACCTTGTTCAGCGCCGACTTGCAGAGCACCTCGTGAAACGTGATGCCCTCGAACTGCGGCGCCCGCACGCTGCGGAGGAAGCCGATCCGCTGCAGCCCGGGCAGTGCCCCGTCCTCGACGGGCGCCCCGTTGACCGCGACGGCCTGACTCGCCCAGCGCATCCCCTTATTCGAACATCAGTTCGAGTAAGAGTCAAGCCGGCTCAGTCGTCGATGTGCGTGGGCGGGTCGGAGAAGGAGAAGTCCGGGGGCCGCTCGTCGGGGCCCATCACGTCGCAGCGCCGCTCGGGCATGAGGAACGAGCTGGCGCCGCTGAGGACCAAGTGGGTGAACGCCACGCATCGTTGCCAGGTGCCGTCTGGCTGGACGGGGCCGTCGCACTTGCTGAGGAAGGCTCCGCCGTACTGGCAGCCGGCGCTGGCCGGCGGCGCGGCGACGATCAGCGCAACGGCCGTCAGGAGGGCGGCGAGGCCGCCGACGATGCTGCGCCTCATGGTTGCTCCCGTCAGATGACCGTTGGAAACCACCGGAAACCCCGACGTTACCTCTTATGGCACCGGTTCGGTGGGTTGCGTCGTGCCCGCGAAGTCCCCTTGCCACCGCGCGGGCGGGATCGACGACCTGCCTTCCCATACCGCGACGAGTTGATGCAGCGGGAGTTGCGCCGCCATGTCAGCGGGCCTCGGCGCGCCCCGTGAGCGCGACGATGTGATCGGCGAGCTCCACATAACTGTCTTCGGGAACGAAGTGCCGGCCGCGTAACGCCGTCGGCCCCTCGAGCCCGGCCAGGCGTGCCGCGATCCGGCCGTGTTTGTTCAGCGTGAGGAACGGATCGTCCGCGCCCCACAGGACCTGGACGGGGTAGCGGGTGCCCGACACCGCGGAGGCATAGAGGTCCGTCTTCGCACGCGTCGTCTCAAACCCACGCATGATCCGGCGGAAGGCCCGCGCACCGTCGGGGCCGAACAGAAGTCTCTGGTGGACATCGATTTCGGCGTCCGTGGTCGGCGAGTCGGGCGACAGGCCGGTCAGGCGCATCAACAGACGAAACACCGGCCCGCGGCCCGCGGCGAGCCACAAGCGATCCAGGACCGGCCACGCGAACGGCTTCATCGGCGGCGGCCGCCGAAACGTGTGGGCCTCGATCATCGTGTTGAGGATCGTCAGCGAGGCGACCCGCTCCGGGGCGCGGGCGGCGACCTCGAAACCCACCGGGCCGCCGATGTCGTGCACCACGAGGTGGAACCGGTCGACATCCAGCGCGTCGAGGGTCGCCGCGAGGTGATGGCCCAATCCCGTCCACGAGTAGTCGAAATGCGCTGGGCGAGCGGATAAGCCAAGGCCGGGTAGGTCCGGCGCCACGCCCCGCAGGCCCCGGCCGGCCAGCTCGGGAAGCAGCCGACGCCACAGGAAACTCGAGACCGGCACTCCGTGCACACAGACCACCGGCACCGGACCGCTGCCCTCGTCGCGCACGAACGTTCGCACTCCCGCGACGTCGACGAAGTGGCCCGCACGCTGGTGCGCCTCGATCAGTCCCGCTACCTCGCCGCGCACGCCGTCCCCTCTAACTCCGCTATCTTGGAACGCTCAGTTCAAGATAACAGCACGCATGTTACGGTGGAAGCCCCGATCGAGATCGTTGTTTGAGGAACATGCCCGACGTCAAGCATTTCGACGTGACCGCCGCTCTCGACGCCGCAGTAGCGCTTTTCTGGCGAAATGGCATGGCAGCGACGGGCATTCAGGACATCACCTCCGCGACCGGCCTCAACCGCTCGAGTTTGTACGCCACCTTCGGCAACAAGCAGAGCCTGTACGTGTCGGCGTTGCGGCGCTACATCGATACCTGGGCCACCCCGGCGCTGCGCCACCTCACCGACAGTGATCGCGGACTGGCGGCGGTGACCGACTTCTTCGACGCGCTGATCCAATTGCGCTGCGAGAGTTCCTTCGCCGGCTGGGGTTGCATGATCACCAACGCCAACGCCGGCATCGAGGTCCGGGACCCGGAGATTCGCGGATTCCTCGATCGGCACCACCGGCAGCTGCGGGACGCGATGCGCGTCGCGCTCGAGACCGCCCGCCGGCGCGAACAAGTGCCTGCCGACGCCGACCTCGATGCGGCGGCCGACATGCTGATCTCGCTCACCTACGCCCTCAATCTGCGTTCGCGTTCCGATGCCGACGCGGCGGCACTGCGCGAAATCGCGGCAAGAACGATCACATCGATCGGCCGCGAAAGCGGGACCTGACCTCTCACCGGCTCAGCCGGGAAAGCACCTCCGCAACGACGGCGTCCGTCGGCACCGACACCTGGTCGCCGGTGGCGAGGTCCTTCACGCCGACCGTCCCCGACTCGATGTCGCGATCCCCGAACACCAGCGCGATGCGCGCCCCGGAGCGGTCCGCCGCGCGCATCGCGCCCTTGAGCCCCCGGTCGCCGTAGGCCATGTCGACGCGGGCACCCGCAGCACGCAGCTGCGCGGCCAGCACCGCCAACCGCAGCTTGGCGGGCTCGCTCAGCGGCACTCCGAACACGTCGCAGCGCGAAGTCTGCCCCACGCTCTTGCCCTCGGCGCGCAGGGCCAGCAGGGTACGGTCCACGCCGAGCCCAAAACCGATGCCGGACAGATCCTGTCCGCCGAGCTCGTGCATCAGGCCGTCGTAGCGGCCGCCGCCGCCGATGCCGGATTGCGCGCCCAGCCCGTCATGCACGAACTCGAACGTGGTCTTGGTGTAGTAATCCAGCCCGCGGACCATGCGCGGGTTGATCACGTACGGCACGCCCAGGGCGTCCAGATGCGCCAGCACGGTGTCGAAGTGCTGCTTGGAGACGTCGGACAGGTGGTCGAGCAGCACCGGCGCGTCGGCCGTCATGGCCCGCACCGCCGGGCGCTTGTCGTCGAGCACCCGCAGCGGGTTGATCTCGGCGCGCCGCCGGGTCTCCTCGTCCAGGTCGAGCCCAAAGAGGAAGTCCTGCAACAACTCCCGGTAAAGGGGGCGGCACGTCTCATCACCCAGCGAGGTGATTTCCAGCCGGAACCCGTCGAGCCCCAGCGAGCGGAACCCGGCGTCGGCGACCGCAATCACCTCGGCGTCCAGCGCCGGATCGTCGACCCCGATCGCCTCGACGCCGACCTGTTGCAGCTGGCGGTAGCGGCCGGCCTGCGGACGCTCGTAGCGGAAGAACGGCCCGGCGTAACAGAGTTTGACCGGCAGCGCGCCGCGGTCGAGGCCGTGCTCGATCACCGCGCGGACCACGCCGGCCGTGCCCTCGGGCCGCAACGTCACCGAGCGGTCGCCACGGTCGGCGAACGTGTACATCTCCTTGGACACCACGTCGGTCGACTCGCCGACACCCCGCGCGAACAGGGCGGTGTCCTCGAAGATGGGCAGCTCGATGTCGCCGTACCCGGCCCGGCGCGCCGCGGCCAGCAACCCGTCGCGCACCGCCACGAATTGCGCGGAGTCGGGCGGCACGTAGTCCGGCACCCCCTTGGGCGCAGAAAACGCCGAGAACTCCGTCACGGGCTGAGGCCTTCCAGGAACGGATTCAGGCGTCGCTCGGCGCCGATGGTGGTGGCGTTGCCGTGCCCGGGCAGCACCACGGTGTCGTCGTCGAGGACCAGCAGCTTGCCGATGATCGAGGTGAGCAGGTCGCGGCCGCTGCCGCCGAAGAGATCGGTGCGCCCCACCGAGCGCTCGAAGAGCGTGTCGCCCGTGAGCACCACGTCGGCGCCGGACTTGGCCGCCTGGGCGAAGCGGAATACCACCGAGCCGCGCGTGTGCCCGGGCGTGTGATCGACGCTGACGCTCACATTGCCCAGGTCGAGCTTGTCCCCGTCGCGGTCGAGCTCGACCACCTGCTTGGGCTCGCGGAAGAACGCGCCCGCTACCAGCTGCGCCATCCGCGGTCCCAGCCCGTAAATCGGGTCCTTCAACATGAACCGGTCCTCGGGGTGAATGAAGGTGGGGCAACCGTAGGTGTCCGACACCTTCTGCGCGGACCACATGTGGTCGATGTGCCCGTGGGTCAGCAACACCGCGGCCGGGGTCAGCCGATTCTCGTCGAGAATGCGCCGCAGCGGGCCCATCGCCCGCTGTCCCGGATCGACGACGACGGCGTCCGCCCCGGGCCGCTCGGCCAGCACGTAGCAGTTGCACTGCAACATGCCGGCGGGAAATCCGGTGATCAACACGGTTCCCAGTTTCCCATCTCCGGCAGGGCCGCTTGACACGGGTCGCGGCGCGGACATTAGCCTGAGCGGGCGAACTCGGGCCCAAACTCACCCAACATGGAGGCGTACCGGCCGTGCCGACCAACGAACAGCGCCGCGCCAACGCCAAGCGCAAACTCGAACGCCAGCTGGAGCGCCGCGCGAAGCAGGCCCGACGGCGTCGCATCATCGTGATCGCGGCCGGCTCGATCGCGGCGGTGGCCGTGATCGCCGTGGTGGTGATCGCGATCGTCAACACTAAGCACGAGCACAAGAGCAACACCGCCGCGACGTCGTCCGCGCCCAGCAGCACCACCGAGTCGACGACGCCGCCCCCCACGCAGCCGGGGGCCGTTCCGCCGCTGCCGCCGTTCAAGCCCTCGGCCAACCTGGGCGCCAACTGCCAGTACCCGGCGTCGTCGGACCAGGCCGCCAAGCAGGTCAAGCCGCCGCGCACCGGCAAGGTCCCGACCGATCCCGCTGAGGTGAGCGCGAGCATGGCCACCAGCCAGGGCAATATCGGGCTGATGCTGGCCAACAACGAATCGCCCTGCACCGTAAACAGTTTCGCCAGCCTCATCGGCCAGAAATACTTCGACAACACCAAGTGCCACCGGCTCACCACCTCGCAGGGCCTGGGCGTGCTGCAATGCGGCGACCCCAAGGGCGACGGCACCGGCGGGCCGGGATACCAATTCGCGAACGAGTACCCGACCGATCAGTACCCGCCGAACGACCCGAAGGCGCAGGAGCCGGTCATCTATCCGCGCGGCACGCTGGCGATGGCCAATGCCGGACCGGGCACCAACGGCAGCCAGTTCTTCTTGGTCTACAAGGACTCTCAGTTGCCGCCCCAGTACACCGTCTTCGGCACCATCCAGCCCGACGGGCTGGCCACCCTCGACAAGATCGCCAAGGCGGGCGTCGCCGGCGGCGGCGAAGACGGGGCCCCGGCCATCGACGTCACGATCAAGTCGCTGCTGCTCGACTGACCGTCGGATCGGTACGAGTTACCCTCTACACGGCCGTGATTCGCCTATGGTCTTTGGGTGAGCATCGATCCGGAAACGTTCGGCCACTATCAGATCCAGGGGTTGCTCGGGCGTGGCGGCATGGGGCGGGTGTACCGCGCCTTCGACCCCGCGACCGACCGGGTCGTCGCTCTCAAGGTGCTCCCCCCGCACCTGGCTGAAGATGAGGATTTTCAGAAGCGTTTCCGCCGGGAGGCCCGCATAGCGGCGGGCCTCAACGACCCGCACGTGGTGCCCATCCACGGTTACGGCGAGATCGACGGCCGGCTGTACGTCGACATGCGGTTGATCGAGGGCCGCGACCTGAGCGAGTTCATCGCCGAAAGCGGGGGTCGGCTCAGCCCCGAGCAGGCGGTCGCGGTGATCGAACAAGTAGCCGCGGCACTGGACACCGCCCACGCGGCGGGCCTGATTCATCGCGACATCAAGCCGAAGAACATCCTGGTCACCACGGCCCGCAACTTCGTCTACCTGATCGACTTCGGCCTCGCGCGCACCATGACCGACACCGCGCTCACCCAGACCGGCCACACGATGGGCACCGTGGCCTACCTGGCGCCCGAGCGCTTCAGGGGCACGACGGATCACCGCGCCGACATCTATTCGCTGGCCTGCGTGCTGTACGAATGCCTCACCGGGAAGCGGCCCTTCGCCGGCGACAGCCTGGAAGAGCAGCTCAATGCGCACCTGTACACGCCGCCGCCACGGCCCTCGGCGGACGCCCCCGGCATCCCGGCGGAGCTCGACGCGGTGGTCGCCCGCGGCATGGCCAAGGACGTCGACCAGCGGTATCAATCGGCCATCGAGTTCGCCGAAGCGGCGCGGGCGGCGTTGGGCAGCCCGGCCGTCGCTCCGGCCTGGGCGCCGCCGCCACCACCCATGCAGCCCCCCACCCAGCGGGTGCCCCACCCACCGCTGCCGCCCGCCGGCGTCCCCGAGCCGCGACCGGCCCCGAGCCCGCCCACGCAGTCCCGTCGCTTGCTGCTGGGCGTCGTGGGCGCATCCGTCCTGGCGCTGGTGGCGGTGGTGGCGCTCGTCATCGCCCTGGTGACCAGGGACGACGGCGCGGGAACGAGCGCGGCGTCGAGCACCCCCGTCCGCGAGGTGGTGCCCAACAGGGCGGGAGCCGGGTCGACCGGCGCGGCGGCCCCGACCGTCCCGCCCCTGCCGGCGTTCGCGCCGCCGACCGACCCGGGCGTCAATTGCCAGTACCCGCCGTCGTCGGAGCCCGCCAGCAAGCCCGTCAATCCCCCGCCGGCGGGAAAGGTCTCGACCGACCCGCCGGAGATCCCGGCCATCCTGTCCACCAACTTCGGTGACATCGGCATCCGCCTCGCCAACGCCGAGTCTCCGTGCGCCGTCAACAGCTTCACCAGCCTGGCCCGCCAGCAGTTCTTCGACAACTCCGAGTGCGGCCGGCTGACCGTCCAGCCGGACGGCGGCATGCTGCTGTGCGGCGGACCCGGCCCCGAGGGCAGCGGCGGTCCGGGTTACGAATTCGCCGACGAATATCCCACCGACCAGTACGCCCCCGCCGACCCGGCGCTCCGCCAGACCGTGCTGTATCCGCGCGGCACGATCGCCTTGGCCACCGTCGGGCCCAACTCCAACGGCAGCCAGTTCAACTTGGTGTTCAAGGACACCGAGATGGAGCCCACGTCGACCGTGCTCGGTTCGATCGACGAGACGGGACTGGCGATCCTCGACAAGATCGCCGGCGCCGGGGTTGCCGGTGATCGTCAGACGGGCATGCCCGCGTCAACGGTCACGATCAAATCCGTGCGGGTCGGCTAGAACGGACCAGACGGGATACACCTCGCTGACTTGGCAGACGGCCGACGCCAGGAGGGGTTCGTGGCGGCCGGCAGCGCGGCGGAGATTCGGTTCGGGGCGGCGGGGGCGCGTCGTGTCCGCTTACTTGCCGCCGAGATTGCCGCAGCGGTCGTGGTCCGCCCGGCAGATCGCGACCCTCACCGCAATTTCGGCGCCGAGCGCCGAGGAGTAGCGCGGCGCTGGGTCACGACAGCTAGGCGGCGGACGTCACCCGGTAGACGTCGAAAACGCCCTCCACGTTGCGCACGACGTTGAGCAGGTGGCCGAGGTGCTTGGGGTCGCCCATCTCAAAGGTGAAGCGGCTCACCGCAACCCGGTCACCCGAGGTCGTGACGGATGCCGACAGGATGTTCACCTTCTCGTCGGCCAGCACCCGCGTCACGTCCGACAGCAGCCGGTGCCGGTCGAGCGCTTCGACCTGGATGGCGACCAGGAAGACCGACGACGGCGACGGCGCCCACAGCACCTCGATGATGCGCTCGGACTGCTGCTGCAGCGACGCCGCATTGGTGCAGTCGGTGCGGTGCACGCTGACTCCCCCGCCGCGGGTGACGAAACCCATGATCGCGTCGCCGGGCACCGGGGTGCAGCACTTGGCCAGCTTGGTCAGCACGCCGGGCGCGCCGGGCACCGAGACGCCGACGTCGTCGCTGCTGCGGGGGCGGCGCAGCATGGTCGTCGGCGTGGACCGCTCGGCGAGCTCCTCTTCGGCCTGGTCGATGCCGCCCAGCTCGGCCAGCAGCCGCTGCACGGCGTGCTTGGCCGACACGTGGCCCTCGCCGATCGCGGTGTAGAGCGCGGAGACGTCGGTGTAGTGCAGCTCGCGGGCGACCGCGGCCATAGACTCGGCATTGACCAGGCGCTGCAGGGGAAGCCCGCCCCGGCGCACCTCCCGGGCCATCGCCTCCTTGCCGGCCTCCAGCGCCTCCTCGCGGCGCTCCTTGGCGAACCACTGCCGGATCTTTGTCTTCGCCCGCGGCGACACCACGAACTGCTGCCAGTCACGCGACGGTCCCGCGTTGGCCGCCTTGGACGTGAAAACCTCGACGACTTCGCCGTTTTCGAGCTTGCGCTCCAGGGCGACCAGGCGGCCGTTGACCCGGGCGCCGATGCAGCGATGGCCGACCTCGGTGTGTACCGCGTAGGCGAAGTCCACCGGGGTCGAGCCGTTCGGCAGGGTGATGACGTCGCCCTTGGGGGTGAACACGAAGATCTCTTGTACCGCAAGGTCGTAACGCAGCGACTCCAGGAACTCGCCGGGGTCGGCGGCCTCCCGCTGCCAGTCGAGCAGTTGCCGCATCCACGCCATGTCGTCGATCTCGGCAGCGGCGTGGGGATGCGGAAGGCCGTTGCGGCCCTTGGCCTCCTTGTACCGCCAGTGCGCTGCGATGCCGTACTCGGCGGTGCGGTGCATGTCGCGGGTGCGGATCTGCACCTCCAGCGGCTTGCCCTCCGGCCCGACGACCGTGGTGTGCAACGACTGGTACACGCCGTAGCGGGGCTGCGCGATGTAGTCCTTGAACCGCCCGGCCATCGGCTGCCACAGCGAGTGCACCACGCCGACGGCCGCGTAGCAGTCCCGGATCTCGTCGCACAGGATGCGGATGCCGACCAGGTCGTGGATGTCGTCGAAGTCGCGCCCCTTGACGATCATCTTCTGGTAGATCGACCAGTAGTGCTTCGGGCGGCCCTCGACGGTCGCCTTGATCTTCGACGCGTTCAGCGTGTTGGTGATCTCGGCGCGAACCTTGGCCAGGTAGGTGTCCCGCGACGGCGCGCGGCCGGCCACCAGCCGGACGATCTCGTCGTACTTCTTGGGATGCAGGATCGCGAAGGACAGGTCTTCGAGTTCCCACTTGACGCTGGCCATACCCAGCCGATGCGCAAGGGGCGCAATGACTTCCAGCGTCTCGCGGGCCTTACGGGCCTGTTTCTCCGGCGGCAGGAAGCGCATGGTGCGCATGTTGTGCAGCCGGTCGGCGACCTTGATCACCAGCACGCGGGGATCGCGCGCCATGGCGGTGATCATCTTGCGGATCGTCTCGCCCTCGGCGGCGGTGCCCAGGACCACCCGGTCCAGCTTGGTGACGCCGTCGACGAGGTGCGCCACCTCCTCGCCGAACTCCTCGGACAGCTGTTCGAGCGTGTACCCGGTGTCCTCGACGGTGTCGTGCAGCAGCGCGGCCACCAAAGTGGTGGTGTCCATGCCCAATTCGGCCAGGATGTTGGCGACGGCCAGCGGGTGGGTGATGTACGGATCACCGGAGTGCCGCAGCTGGGTGGCGTGCCGCTGGTCGGCGACCTCGAACGCCCGCTGCAGCAGCTGCACGTTGGCCTTGGGGTAGATCTCGCGGTGGACGGCCACCAGCGGTTCCAGCACCGGGTTGAGCGCGCTGCGCTGGGCCGTCATCCGTCGCGCCAGCCGGGCGCGGACCCGACGCGACGCGCTGCTCGACGTCTTCAGGGTCTCGGTGGGCTGCTCCGGCGCCTCGCCGACCGGCAGCGGCGCGGTGGCCGGCCCCGAGGCCGGCTCGCCGGCACGCGGCGACGCGGGCGATTCAGCGGGCACGTCGAGAGCCTGCGTTGCGCCCTGGTCGTTCACCACGTGGTCACCTCCGATCTCCATTTGAGGATATCGCCAAAGCGCGCCTGCGCCGGACGCTCTGCGACAACCCGGCGTCGCTCAGGACGGATCGGCGTAGCGACGTGGGTGAAACGGCTGGTCGGGACGTTCCGGCCGCCGCTTCTGCGGCGCCGCGGGGGGTGGCGTGTTCGATACGCCTCCGGAAGGTGTGACGGCCGTGGCGGAAGGCCGTCGCGCGGAAACCCGAGCCAGTAGATGGTGCCCGGGTCGCCCGGGTGGGGGAGGACGCCGACACGCGGCCTTCCTCCAGGTCGCACACGTAGTAGCAATACGCCGCATCGTCCACCGGCGACCGGGGGCCGACGCCGACGATCGACTCCCTGGTGTCGCCGCACAGGCCCCAGGTGACGGCCGAGAGCGGCGCCTCGTAGACCAGGAGGATGTTCGGGCCCGCCGTCCAGGCATGCGACACCAGAAAGGGCGGGCGTCCATCCTCGTCGTGGTAATACGCGATGTAGCCCAACAGCTTTCGCAGCACTTCCGTCGATTCGGCGGCGGCCCGCCGACTCACCGCTACGCCCTGCTCAGGCTGTGCACCCGCAGCGGCGCGACGGCCTCGCGGCCACCCAACGCGGTCAGCTCGATGACCACCGCCGCCGCGGTCACGTCGGCCCCCACCCGCTCCAGCAACCGGGTCGCCGCGCCCAAGGTGCCGCCGGTGGCCAGCACGTCGTCGATGATGACCACGCGGCGGCCGCGCAGATCGATGCCGTCGGCGGGGATTTCCAACGTGGCGGTGCCGTACTCCAGGTCGTACCGCTCGGAGTGCACGGGCGGGGGCAGCTTCCCGGCCTTGCGGATGGCCAGCACGCCGGTGCCCAATCGACCGGCGACCGCCGCCGCCGCCAGAAACCCGCGCGAGTCGATGCCGGCCACCAGGTCGGCGGCGGACGCGATGTCGGCCAACGCGTGGGTGACCGCCGTCATCGCCTCGCGGTCGGCGAACACCGGCGTCAGGTCCTTGAACTGGATTCCGGGCTCGGGGAAATCGGCGACCTTCCGGGTCAGGGAGTCGATCAGGTCGCCCACCGAACGGACCCCCGCACCCGTCACTGGACCAGCGCCCATCGGTCCATGTTCCAGCCCGCGCCCCAGCGGGTCGGATTCTTGCTCACGGCGTACATCTTCTTCGACAACAGCAGCGTCCGCTGCTGACGGTAGAGGGGCAAGGTCGGCATATCGCCCCACAGTACCGGGGCGGCCTCGGCCAGCAGCCTGACGCGCTCGGCCGGGTCGGCCGAGACCGCCAGCGCGCTGATTGCGCCGTCGACCTGCGGATTCGAGTAGCCGGACAGGTTGTTGCCGTTGCCGCTGTGCAGGTCGTAGGCGTCCATCGCCGACGATCCCGTCGACCCGCTGCCGGTCGCGCCGCCGGTACTCGCCAGCAACATGTCGATCTTTCCGTCCTTGAGCGCCGCGGGGGAATCGACGGTGACGCTGGAGATCGCGATCCCCGCGGCGGCGCACGACTTGGTGATCGCACCGACGGTGACCGCCAGCCGCGCGTTGGGTCCCTGGTACCCGATCCGCGCCGACAGCGGCGCCCCGCCGAGCGCTTCCCGCGCGGCGGCCGGGTCGGCCTTGCCGAACTGGCCCGCGTCGGGGGCCCCGTCCCCGGCGGACACGGCGTCGTCGGCGACCGGAGCCAGCCGCGAGTTCGCGATGGGCGCCCCCGCGTCGTGGGCGATGGTGTCGCGCGGCGTGCAGAGCGCGACCGCGCGTCGGGCCTTGGGCTGCGACAGCGGGCCCTGCGGAGCGAAGATGAGCTGCTCGATACCGTCCGACGGGGACTCGCTGCGGTCGTAGTTGTCGGGCGGCGCGAGCGCCCCCGAGGAGCCGGACGCGACGTCCACGACGTCGACGCTGCGGCTGTTCACCCGGTCCTGGATGTCCGGTCCCTGCGGCCACACCGTGATCCGTTTGGTGATCGCCCGGGGGCCCCACCACCGGTCGTTGGCGACGAGCACGACCCCGCCGTGATCGAGGATCGACTCGATCTTGTACGGCCCCGATGACGGGAAGAGCTTGAGATCCAGGCCCGGCTTGAGGTCCCAGATGGTGTTCCACTGTTTGGCGATCTGCTCCACGAGCTGCCCGTTCCTGCTGAGCAGCGCCGCGGTCACGTCGACGTTGAGCCGGTCGGCGATGATGTGCGACGGCATCAGCGAGGTCGCGGAGAACAGCTGGGCGTAGTCCACGACGCTGCGGTCCGGGACAAAAGACACCCGGGCCTTCTTCTGCCCCGGGATGCAGTCGACGTTGGCGATGTCGACGTAGCCGGCCTGGCTGGCGGCGTCGAACTCGGGGAACTTGCCCGATTGCGCGGCCCAGGTCAGCACGAGGTCGTCGCAGGTCACCGGCTTGCCGTCGGAGTAGACGGCGTTGTCGGCGATCTGGTAGTCAAGCACCAGCGGCGAGCCGCCGACGACCGACACGGTGCCGAAGTCGCGGTCGGGAACCACCTGCCCGTCGGGACCGTGATAGGCGAAGCCGGTCAGCGTGCGGGCGAACGCCTGCGCCCCGGCGGACGCCGCACCCGCCACGGTGTTGGTGTTGTAGGTGGAAAGTGGGCCGTCGACCACGTAATCGATCTGCGAGGCGGCACTACCGGAACAGCCGGTCAGCGCGAAGGCGGTCAGCAACAGCACCGCCAGACCGGCACTCGCCCACCCCGTCAGGCCGCGGGGGCCGGCGCGGACGGCCATCGGAGCTACCGCCGGCCGGCGTTTCGCTTGCCGGTCGGGCGCCGGGTCCCCGTCGGCCGCACCGGGCGCGCACCCGGCGCGGGCTTACTCGGCGCCGGCTTGTCGGGCTCCGCGGCCGGCGCCGCGTCATCCGCGGCCGAAGGCTCCTGCGCGTCGGTTTCGGCGTCGGCATCGACGCTGTCGGAGGTGTCGGCGACCTCGGCGGCACCCCGCGAACCGGGGCTGCGCCGCCGCAGGACCCGCCGGGTGTGCGCGCGCACCAACTCCGTGCGCTCCCGCAGCGTCACCAGCAGCGGGGTGGCGAAGAAGATCGACGAGTACGTCCCGACCAGGATGCCGACCAGCTGCACCAGGGCCAGGTCCTTCAGGGTGCCGACGCCGAGCAGCCACACCGCCACCACCATCAGCGCCAGGATCGGCAGCACCGAGATCAGGCTGGTGTTGATCGACCGCATGAACGTCTGGTTGATCGCCAGGTTGGCCTGCTCGGCGAACGTGCGCCGGGTGGTGTGCTGGAACCCCTGGGTGTTCTCCTCCACCTTGTCGAAGACGATCACGGTGTCGTACAGGGAGAAACCGAGGATCGTCAGCAGCCCGATGACGGTGGCGGGGCTGACCTCGAAGCCGACCAGGGAGTACACGCCGGCGGTGACGGTCAGGTCGAAGCACATGGTCGTCAGCGCCGAGACGGCCATGTAGCGCTCGTAGCGCACCGTGATGTACAGGCCGACCAGGGCCAGGAACACCACCAGCGCGATCAGTGCCTTCTTGGTGATCTGACCGCCCCACGTCGACGACACCGCCGAGTCGCTGATCGCCTGCTTGCTGGGCTTACCGTCGGTGCCCCTGGGCTGGAAGGCGTCGTACAGGGCGTTGCGCAGCTTGGCCGTCTGGTCGTTGGTCAGCGTCTCGGAGCGGATCTGCACCGTCGCCGACGCGCCGCTGCCCACGACGACCACCGATTCGGGATCGGTGCCGAGGGCCTTGCGGAAGACGTCGGATACCTGCGAGGTCTGCACCGTGCCGGTGGCCCCCGCGGCCGGCATCGACACCGTGGTGCCGCCCTTGAAGTCGATCCCGAAGGCGAAGCCACGCACGACGATGCTGACGATCGCGATGGCCACGATCGCCCCGCTGATCCCGTACCAGACCCTGCGGCGCCCGATCACCTCGAACGCGCCGGTGCCGGTGTAGAGCCGCGACAGGAAGCCGTGGCGCGGCTGGTCGGCGCCGCCGGTCAGCTCCACGGCATCCGACGCCTTGGGGGTCTTGGAGGCGGTCATGCGCTACCCCGTCCCGTCTTCACGACTGCCGAGGCCCGGCGTTCGCGGGCGACCTGCTGAACGGCTCCGAGGCCGTTGTACCTCGGCTTGGCCAGCGTCGGAGACTTCGACGCGAGGTAGACCAGCGGCCAGGTCACCAGGAACACCACCACCAGGTCGAGGATCGTGGTGAGGCCCAACGTGAACGCGAAGCCCTTCACCTGGCCGATCGCCAGGAAGTACAGCACCGCCGCGGCCAGGAAGGTCACGGCGTTGCCGGACACGATCGTCTTGCGGGCCCGGACCCAACCCCGCGGCACCGCCGACCGGAACGAACGGCCCTCGCGGATCTCGTCTTTGATGCGTTCGAAGAACACCACGAACGAGTCGGCGGTGGTGCCGATGCCGATGATCAGACCCGCGATCCCCGCCAGGTCCAGGGTGTAGTTGATGTACCGGCCCAACAGCACCAGGATCGCGAAAATCATCGCGCCCGAAGCGACCAAGGACAACGCCGTGAGCAGCCCGAGCACCCGGTAGTACAGCAGCGAATACAGCAGCACCAGCAGCAACCCGATCGCGCCCGCGATGAGGCCCGCCCGCAGCGAGGTGAGCCCCAGCGTCGCCGAAACCGTCTGCGCCTCCGACGATTCGAACGACAGCGGCAGCGACCCGTACTTGAGCACGTTGGCCAGCTGGCGGGCGGTGGCGGCGCTGAAAGGCGGGTCACCGCCACTGATCTGGGTGCGGCCGCCCGGGATCGCCTCGTTGATGCGCGGGGCGCTGACGACCTGGGAGTCCAGGGTGAAGGCCGTCTGCTCGCCGACGTGGGCGGCGGTGAAGTCCGCCCAGACGTTCGCGGCGGCCGGCTTGAACTGCACGTCGACGACGTAACCGATGCCGCGCTGGTTCAGCGACGACGTGGCGTCCTCAATCTGGTCGCCGCTGATGATCGACGGGCCCAGCAGATACGCCGCCTTGTGGTCGGTGGAACAGGTGACCAGGGGCAGCTTCGGGTCATCGTTGCCGGCGAGGATGTCGGTCTTGTCGCACTGGGTCGCCTCGAACTGCAGGGCGATGTACTGAACACCCTGACGGGTGCTCTGCCGCAGGTTCTTTTCCTCGGCGATGCGCTCGGCGAGTTCCTTGCGCGGGTCCGGGGGCTGGATCGGCGGCGGCGCTTCCCCGGCCGGCTGTCCGGGCCCGGGCGCTGGACTCGGGCTGGGCGCGGGACTCGGGCTGGGCGCGGGACTCGGCGGTGGGTCCTGGGGATAGGGCCGCGGCTGCGGCGCGGGCTGGCCGGGCGCGGGCTGTCCGGGTGGCGCGGGCTCCGGCGCCAGACCGGGCGGCGGCGCGCCGGGGGCGCCGGGAGCGCCGGGGGCACCGGGGGCACCGGGCGGCGGCGCGCCGGCGGGCTGACGCGGCGCCTTGGGCGGGGCGCTTTGCGCCGGGACCGCCTGGATCACTGGCCGGATGTAGAGGCGGGCGGTCTGCCCGAGGTTGCGGGCCTCGTTGCCGTCGCTGCCGGGCACCGTGATGACCAGGTTGTCCCCGTCGACGACGACCTCGGAGCCGGAGACACCGAGACCGTTGACCCGGGAGCTGATGATCTGCTGCGCCTGCGCCAACGCCTCGCGGCTCGGGGCGGAGCCGTCCGGCGTGCGGGCGGTCAGCGTGACGCGGGTGCCGCCTTGCAGGTCGATGCCGAGCTTGGGAGCGGCCCGCTTGTCGCCCGTCAGGAAGACCAGCAGGTAGACACCGACGAGCATTAAGGCGAACACCGACAGGTAGCGGGCAGCGTGCACCGGCGCCGAAGACGATGCCACGGTCCTTCCCTTCTGCTCGAGAATCGGTTCGCAATCCCGACAGAGCCTACGTGGTCCCCGTCGGCGCCCGGTCGGTCGGGAATTCCCGTCAGGAATCCTTGATGACCGGGGTCTCGTCGGCGTCGGCGTCGTTCTCCGACTCGTCCTCGTCGGTGTCGGGGACGATCCGGTCGCGGACGGCCATCTTCATCCAGGTGGTCACCACGCCGGGCGCGATCTCGAGTTCGACGGTCTCGTCCGCGATTGCAACGACCGTCGCCTCCAGACCCGAGGTGGTGTGCACCCGGTCCCCCGGCCGCAGCGACTCGTGGAGGTCGATGGTGGCCTGCATCGCGCGCCGCTGGCGCCGCGACGCGAAGTACATGAAGCCGCCCATGATCAGCAGGAACGGCAGGAACAAGACCAAACTCTGCATCGACCCGTCTTTCGTATTGACAATCCCTCGGTCCAGTGTGCCCGTCCAGTTTGGCAGGCCGCCGGCCGGAGCCGACCGCTAGGCTTTAACCGCGACGCGACCCGCGCGCCGCGGTGAGGAGGATGACAGTGGCCAGCCTCGAGCAAAGCCGCAAGCTGGTCACCGAAATCCCCGGTCCCGCATCGCTCGAATTGACCAAGCGCCGCGCCGCGGCCGTCTCGGGCGGCGTGAACGTCTCCATGCCGGTGTGGGTCGCGCGCGCCGGCGGAGGCATCGTCGAGGACGTCGACGGCAACCGGCTCATCGACCTGGCCTCCGGCATCGCCGTCACCACCATCGGCAACTCGTCGCCGCGCGTCGTCGAGGCGGTGCGCGCCCAGGTGGCCGAGTTCACCCACACCTGCTTCATGGTCACCCCGTACGAGCAGTACGTGGCGGTCGCCGAGCAACTCAACCGGCTCACTCCCGGCTCCGGCGAGAAGCGGTCGGTCCTGTTCAATTCCGGCGCGGAGGCCGTCGAGAACGCGGTGAAGGTGGCGCGCTCCTACACCCGCAAGCCCGCGGTGGTGGCGTTCAACCACGCCTATCACGGGCGCACCAACCTGGCCTTGGCGCTCACCGCCAAGTCCAAGCCCTACAAGAGCGGATTCGGCCCGTTCGCGCCCGAGGTCTACCGGGCGCCCATGTCCTACCCCTTCCGCGACGGGCTGCTCGACAAGGAGCTGGCCACCGACGGCGAAAAGGCCGCGGCCCGCGCCATCACCATCATCGACAGCCAGGTCGGCGCCGACGACCTGGCCGCCGTCATCATCGAGCCGATCGCCGGCGAGGGCGGATTCATCGTGCCGGCCGAGGGCTTCCTGCCGACCCTGCTCACCTGGTGCCGCGACAACGGGGTGGTGTTCATCGCCGACGAGGTGCAGACCGGTTTCGCGCGCACGGGCGCGATGTTCGCCTGCGAGCACGAGGGGATCGAGCCCGACCTGATCTGCACCGCCAAGGGCATCGCCGACGGGCTCCCGCTGTCCGCCGTCACCGGCCGTGCGGAAATCATGGATGCGCCGCACGTCGGCGGTTTGGGTGGCACGTTCGGCGGAAACCCCCTTGCCTGTGCCGCGGCGCTGGCCACCATCGAGACCATCGAGGACGACGGCCTCGTCGAGCGGGCGCGACAGCTGGAACGGCTGATCACCGAACCGCTGCTGCGGCTGCAGGCCGCCGACGACCGGATCGGCGACGTCCGAGGCCGCGGCGCGATGATCGCCGTGGAGTTGGTGAAATCGGGTTCCGCCGATCCGGACGCGGAACTTGCCAAGAAGTGGTCCATGGCCGCCCACGCGGCCGGGGTCATCGTGTTGACCTGCGGCATGTTCGGCAACATCGTCCGGTTGCTGCCCCCACTGACCATCACCGACGAGCTACTGAGCGAAGGACTCGACCTGCTCGGCGACGTTCTGGGCGACCTCTAGACCACCTGGGGATCGCGACGACGCCCCTGGTGGGCAATCTCACACCCGCGCCATTGGGCGCGCCTATGGAGGAATACCATTACTTTAGCTAACGTTCTAATTATCAGCGCATTCGCCGCGAATTGATCTGAATTTCATTTGGTAAGGACACGTTTATGAGCACACCGAACACCGACGAGCGTCTCGCCCGCCGCATCGAAGAGCTGACCGCCACCGACCCGCAATTCGCAGCGGCCCGCCCCGACCCCGAGATCACCGCCGCCCTCGAGGAGCCCGGGCTTTCGTTGCCGCGGATCGTCCGGACGGTGCTGGACGGCTACGCGGACCGGCCGGCGCTCGGGCAGCGCGTGATGGAGTTCGTCAAGGACCCGCACACCGGACGCACCACGCTCGAGCTGCTCCCCCGCTACGAGACCATCACCTACGGCGAGCTGGGCGAACGCGTCGGTGCGCTGGCCCGGGCCCTTGCCGACGGGCCCGTGCGGCCCGGCGACCGGGTCTGTGTGCTGGGCTTCAACAGCGTCGACTACGCCACCATCGACATGGCGCTGGGCCAGGTGGGTGCTGTGGCCGTTCCGTTGCAGACCAGCGCCGCGCTCACCCAGCTGCAGCCCATCGTGGTCGAGACCGAGCCCAGCGTGGTCGCGTCGAGCGTCAACCAGCTGCCCGACGCCGTCGAGCTGATCCTCAGCGGCCCCGCCCCCACCCACCTGGTCGTGTTCGACTACCACCCCGAGGTCGACGACCAGCGCGAGGCCGTCGAGGCCGCGCGCGGGCGGCTGGCCGACACCGCGGTCACCGTCGAGACCCTGACCGACGTCCTCGACCGCGGCAGGGCGCTGCCCGACACGGCGCTGCCGGAGCCGCAGGAGGACGACCCGCTGGCCCTGCTGATCTACACCTCGGGCAGCACCGGCGCCCCCAAGGGCGCGATGTACCCCGCGAGCAACGTCGGCAAGATGTGGCGCCGCGGCAGCAAGAACTGGTTCGGCGAGAGCGCCGCATCGATCACCCTCAACTTCATGCCGATGAGCCACGTCATGGGGCGCGGCATCCTGTACGGCACCCTCGGCAACGGCGGCACCGCCTACTTCGCGGCCAAGAGCGATCTCTCCACGCTGCTCGAGGACCTCGAGCTGGTGCGGCCCACCGAGCTGAATTTCGTACCACGGATCTGGGAGACGTTGTTCGGCGAATTCCAGCGTCAGGTGGAGCGCCGGCTGACCGACGGCTCGGACCGCCAAGCGGTCGAAGCCGCGGTTCTCGAGGAGCAGCGGCGGTACCTGCTGGGCGGCCGGTTCATCTTCGCGATGACGGGCTCGGCGCCCACCTCGCCGGATCTACGCAACTGGGTCGTCTCGCTACTGCAGATGGACCTGCTGGACGGCTACGGCTCGACCGAGGCCGGCATGGTGCTGTTCGACGGCGAGGTCCAGCGCCCGCCGGTCATCGACTACAAGTTGGTCGACGTGCCGGACCTGGGCTACTTCGCCACCGACCGGCCGTATCCGCGCGGCGAGCTGCTGCTGCGGACGGAGAACATGTTCCCGGGCTACTACAAGCGGGCCGAGACCACCGCCAGCGTGTTCGACGAGGACGGGTACTACCGCACCGGCGACGTGTTCGCCGAAGTGGCGCCCGACCGGCTGGTGTACGTCGACCGCCGCAACAACGTGCTCAAGCTCGCCCAGGGCGAGTTCGTCACGCTGGCCAAGCTGGAGGCGGAGTTCGGCAACAGCCCGCTCGTCCGCCAGATCTACGTCTACGGCAACAGCTCGCAGCCGTACCTGCTGGCCGTCGTGGTGCCCACCGAGGAGGCGCTGGCGCGCTGGGATCTCGACACCCTCAAGGGTGAGATCGCCGACTCGCTGCAGAGCGTTGCGCGCCAGGCCGACCTGCAGTCCTATGAGGTGCCCCGCGACTTCATCATCGAGACCACGCCGTTCAGCCTGGAGAACGGCCTGCTGACCGGGATCCGCAAGCTGGCGTGGCCGAAGCTCAAGCAGCACTACGGTGAGCGGCTGGAGCAGCTGTACGCCGAGCTGGCCCAGGGGCAGGCCAACGAGCTGGCCGAACTGCGGCGCAGCGGTGCCGACGCACCGGTGCTGCAGACCGTCACCCGCGCCGCGGCGGCCATGCTGGGCACGGCGGCCAGCGACCTGTCCCCCGATGCGCACTTCACCGACCTGGGCGGAGACTCCCTATCGGCGTTGACCTTCGGCAACCTGCTGCGCGAGATCTTCGACATCGACGTCCCGGTGGGTGTCATCGTCAGCCCGGCCAACGACCTGGCGGCCATCGCCGGCTACATCGAGGCCGAACGGCAGGGCACCAAGCGGCCCACGTTCGCCGCGGTGCACGGCCGCGGCGCGACCGAGGTGCGCGCGAGCGACCTGACCCTGGACAAGTTCCTCGACGCGGAGACGCTGTCTGCGGCGCCGAACCTGCCGAAGCCGGCCGCCGAGGTGCGCACGGTGCTCCTGACGGGCTCCACGGGCTTCCTCGGCCGCTACCTGGCGCTGGAATGGCTGGAGCGGATGGACCTGGTCGACGGCAAGGTGATCGCCCTGGTGCGCGCCAAGTCCGACGAGGAGGCGCGCGCCCGGCTGGACAAGACCTTCGACAGCGGTGACCCCAAGCTGCTCGAGCACTACCGGGAGCTGGCGGCCGACCACCTCGAGGTCATCGCCGGTGACAAGGGCGAGGCGAACCTCGGCCTGGACGCGCAGACGTGGCAGCGGCTGGCCGACACGGTCGACCTGATCGTCGACCCGGCGGCCCTGGTCAACCACGTGCTGCCGTACAGCGAGCTGTTCGGCCCCAACGCGGTTGGCACCGCGGAGCTGATCCGCATCGCGCTGACGACGAAGCTCAAGCCGTACACCTACGTGTCGACGATCGGCGTGGGCGACCAGATCCAGCCGGGCCAGTTCGTCGAGGACGCCGACGTCCGGCAGGTCAGCGCGACGCGGGCGGTCAACGACAACTACGCCAACGGCTACGGCAACAGCAAGTGGGCCGGTGAGGTGCTGCTGCGCGAGGCCCACGACCTGTGCGGTCTCCCGGTCGCGGTGTTCCGCTGCGACATGATCCTGGCCGACACCACCTATGCGGGCCAGCTCAACCTGCCGGACATGTTCACCCGGCTGATGCTGAGCCTGGTGGCGACCGGCATCGCGCCCGGCTCGTTCTACGAGCTGGACGAGAACGGGAATCGGCAGCGGGCGCACTACGACGGCCTGCCGGTCGAGTTCATCGCCGCCGCGATCTCCACGCTGAGCCCGCGGGAGGGTTACGACACGTACCACGTGATGAACCCGTACGACGACGGCATCGGGCTCGACGAGTACGTCGACTGGCTGATCGACGCCGGGTACTCCCTCCAGCGCATCGCCGACTACGGCGAATGGCTGCGCCGGTTCGAGGGGTCGATGCGGGCCCTGCCCGAGCGCCAGCGCCAGTACTCGCTGCTGCCGCTGCTGCACAACTACCAGCAGCCCGAGAAGCCGCTGCGCGGCTCGCTGGCACCGACCGACCGGTTCCGCGCCGCCGTGCAGGAGGCGAAGATCGGTCCGGACAAGGACATCCCGCACGTCTCGGCGCCGATCATCGTCAAGTACGTCACCGACCTGCAGCTGCTCGGGCTGCTCTGACAGGCTCGGCGAACAGCAGATCGCCCGGCCCCCACGGGGGCCGGGCGATTGCTTTGTCCGGTCTTCGGGTCAGCCCTGCGGGTGCGGCCAGCGCAGGTACCCCGCGCCGGCGCGCTGGCGACGCCAGCCCCGCTTGTGCTGGGCCTCGGCCGGGGCGTAGCGGTCCATCCGCGGCTTGGTCAGCGCGCCCGAAGAAACCGGCTCCTCCAGCGACTCACGGACGGGATCGAAGGGCTCGGCCCCCGGCGGCGCGGCGGTTACGGGCGCCACGTCCCGCGCCAGCCGAACCGCCGTGCGCGCAAGGACGACGCCGCCGACGAAGATGATGAGCGCGCCCAGCCCGTCGAAGTAGGAGACCTCCAGCAGCGCGCGCTTGCGCTCGGTCGCGGCGATCGGGTCACCGGCGGAGCCGATTCCCAGCAGCGGCGCCACCTGCTCCCCCACCACGAACCACGCACCGGCCAGCACGGCCAGCCAGCCGCCCAGCATCGCGGCGACGCGATTGCCGGCGACGATCAACAGCAGGCCGCCGACCACGGTCGCGGCTCCCGGCAGCACCTCGAGCCAGCCGCGGGCCGAGCTCCACGCCCAGTCCCTGTCGGGCGTGTACGCGAAGTTGAACCGGGGGCCGACGAACGGGATCAGGGCGCCCCAGGCACCCAGGATGACCAGGAGCAATCCACTGATCGCACCGCGCGAGCGCGGCATACTCAGCGCGCGCGGGCGGTCATATTCTGCGTGTTTCATGACATCTCCTCGGTAGAAGCCGGGCCGTTTTCCGGCTCCCGATGGGTACCCCCGGTCCCCGGGAAGTAACCCGCCCGGAGTCGTCAGCGCACGCCGAGAAGCAGCAGCGCGATGGCAAGGGCAGGGAAAATGCCCTGGACCAGGGCGGCCCGGGCCTTGTCCGGCGCCGACACCAGGAGAACGACCGCGGCCGCGGCCATCGAGCCGGCTCCGGCGAGGATGAGTGTCGCCCCGACGACGTGATGCCCGATGGAAACCGTGGCAATGCCGACGGCGGTGATGATCGCCAGGAACAAGTTGTAAAAGCCCTGGTTGAAGGCGAGGAGCTTGGTGGTCTCGGCCTCCTCGGGCGTCGTGCCGAACGTCGCGCGGGTGCGCGGGGAGGTCCAGGTCAGGGACTCCATAATGAAGATGTAGACGTGCAACAGGGCAGCCAGCCCGGCGAATATCAACCCGGCGTTGATCATCGCGTCCTCCTGGCCGACCGATCAGATACTCACCATCGCCACTGACTCTATGGTGGCGACCCGCTTCGCCCGGCTCCGCCGCGCTCACGATCGCCACCGACTCTATGGTGGCGACCCGCTTCGCCCGGCTCCGCCGCGCTCACGATCACCACCGACTCTATGGTGGCGACCCGCCGCTACTCGAACAGACCCGGTTGGCTGGCGCCGACGGGCGGGGTCATGCCCAGGTGCGTCCAGGCCTGCGGGGTGGCCACCCGCCCGCGCGGGGTGCGCGCGATCATGCCGGCGCGCACCAGAAAAGGCTCGCAGACCTCTTCCACCGTCGCCGCCTCTTCGCCGACCGCGACCGCGAGCGTCGACACCCCGACCGGGCCGCCGCCGAAGCTGCGGGTCAGCGCCGAGAGCACCGCCCGGTCCAGCCGATCCAGGCCGAGCTCGTCGACGTCGTACACCGCGAGGGCGGACTTGGCGACGTCGCGGGTGATGATTCCGTCGGCGCGCACCTCGGCGTAGTCCCGGACGCGGCGCAGCAGCCGGTTGGCGATGCGCGGCGTCCCGCGCGAGCGGCGGGCGATCTCGGCGCCGGCGTCGTCGCCCAGCTCGATGCCGAGGATCCCCGCCGACCGGGCCAGCACGCGCTCCAGCTCGGCCGGCTCGTAGAAGTCCATGTGTGCGGTGAAGCCGAACCGGTCGCGCAGCGGACCCGTCAGCGCGCCGGACCGGGTGGTAGCGCCGACCAGCGTGAACGGCGCAACCTCCAGCGGGATCGAGGTGGCGCCTGGCCCCTTGCCCACCACCACGTCGACCCGGAAATCCTCCATCGCCAAATAGAGCATTTCCTCGGCCGGCCGCGCGATGCGATGGATCTCGTCGATGAACAGCACGTCGTGCTCGACCAGGTTCGACAGCATCGCGGCCAGGTCGCCGGCGCGCTCCAGGGCGGGACCGGACGTGACGCGCAACGAGGACCCCAGCTCGGCGGCGATGATCATGGCCAGCGACGTCTTGCCCAGCCCGGGCGGGCCGGACAGCAGGATGTGGTCCGGCGTTCCACCCCGATTCTTGGCGCCCTCGATGACCAGCTGCAGCTGTTCGCGCACCCGCGGCTGGCCGATGAACTCGCGCAACGACCGCGGCCGCAGGCTGACGTCGATGTCACCCTCGCCGACGGTCAATGCGGGCGAGACCTCCCGGTCCGGCGGCTCGTCCGCGAAATCGCGGTTCATCGGGACTTACCCAGCACCGACAGGGCGGCCCGCAGCGTGCCCGACGTCGTCGCGTCCTGCGCGTCGGCCAGCACCTTGTCGGTGGCCTCCTCGGCCTGCTTGGCCGGAAACCCGAGTCCGATCAGCGCCTCGACCACGGGACCGCGCACCGCGTGGCCGTTGGACGCGGCGCTCGCCGGCACTCCCCCAGCACTCGGCGCGCCGATCTTGTCGCGCAACTCCAGCACCATCCGCTCGGCGCCGCGCTTGCCGATGCCCGGGACCCGGGTCAGCGCGGCGACGTCGCCGTCGTGCAGCGCCTGGCGCAGCGCCGCGGCGTCGTGCACGGCCAGCGTCGCCATAGCCAGCCGCGGCCCCACCCCCGACACCGACATCAGCGTCAGGAACAGGTCGCGGGTCTCGGCGTCGGCGAACCCGTACAGCGTCATGGAGTCCTCGCGGACGATCATCGCGGTGATCAGCCCGGCCTCGCTGCCCTGGCGCAGCGTCGCCAGGGTCGACGGGGTGGCGTTCACGCGGTAACCCACGCCGGCGGCCTCGATCACCGCGTGGTCGAGCGCCACCGCGAGCACCTCACCGCGCACCGAGGCGATCATCGCGCCGCCTTCAGCTGCGCCTTGAGCTTCGCGTTGTAGGCCTGCCGCTGGCGCGCGGCCAGCGCCTCGGCCTGGGCCAGCCGCGCGAGCATCGGCGCCCGCCAGCAGTGGCAGATCGCCAGCGCGAGCGCGTCGGCGGCGTCGGCAGGTGTCGGCTTGGCTTGCAGCGCAAGGATTTTGGTGACCATGGCGGTGACCTGCGCCTTGTCGGCGGTGCCGTTGCCGGTGACCGCCGCCTTAACCTCGGTCGGGGTGTGAAAGTAGACGTCCAGCCCGCGCCTGGCCGCGGCCAGCGCGATCACCCCGCCGGCCTGCGCGGTGCCCATCACCGTCGTCACGTTCAGCTGGGAGAACACCCGCTCGATCGCGATCACGTCCGGCCGATGGGTGTCCAGCCAGTGCTCGACAGCGTCGCTGATGGCCAGCAGCCGCATCGGCAGCGCCGCGTCCGACGGCGTGCGCACCACGTCGACGTCCAGCGCGACCACGCTGCGCCCCCGCCCGCTCTCGACCACGGACAGGCCGCACCGGGTCAGCCCCGGGTCGACACCCATCACCCGCATTACCGCTCCCGCCTGTAGAACAGCTGTTCGATAGGCTAGCCGCTGGGTCCGACCATTCTTCGTCAGTCGACCGGTGTGTCGGCGTAAAGCTGTTAACTTATAGCCCACGTTGCTCAAGCCGGGGGGCGGAAGGCTGGTCCGTGGGAACAGTGCTGGTCGTCATCGCCGCGGCGTTGTTCATCGCGTCGGTCGTCGTTCTCGTGGTGGCGCTGCGCCGGCCCCGAGCATCCGGGCCGGCGGGCGCGCGACGGGACCCGCTGTCGTTCGATGCCTCGCCACCCCAATTCGGTCCGCGGCAGCTCGGCCCGGGCGCCATCGTCAGCTATGGCGGCGTCGACTATGTGGTGCGGGGCTCCGTGACGTTCCGCGAGGGACCGTTCGTGTGGTGGGAGCATCTGCTGGAGGGCGGCGATGACCCGGTCTGGTTCAGCGTGGAGGAGGACGACGGGCGCCTCGAGCTCGTGATGTGGGTGACCCGCAAGGACCTGACGCTGCAGCCCGGCGACCGCTACGTCGTCGACGGCGTGACGTTCCACGAGTCCGAACGTGGCCGCGCCTCGTACACGACCGAAGGCACGACGGGCCTGCCGGCGGGCGGGGAGATGGAGTTTCTCGACTGCGCCAACGCCGACCAGAGCGCGCTGCTCTCCTTCGAGCGCTGGGCCCCGGACACCCCGTGGGAGATATCGACGGGCAAGCCGGTACGGACCGGCGAGCTCACCGTGTATCCCGCACCCGCCTCCCCCTAGGACCCCGACGGTGCCACTTCATCAGCTCGCCGTGACCCCGGCGGACGTGTCCGGCCGGGCGCTGAGGCTGGCGCTGAACGCCCCGTCGCCGCCGCCGCTCGCGACATGCCGGCTCGCCCATCCGGGCGGCGGGGCGCTGGTGCTCGGGGTCCTCGGCGCATCGCACGTCGTCGCGGTCGAGCACGGCGGCGGCCGCTTCACCGAGCAGGTCACCTGCACCGCGCCCACCGCGGCCGACGGCCTGCCGGCGCGCACCGACGCCCCCGGCTACCACCTCGAATCGCGCACCGACACGCACGACGAGGACTCCTTCCGGCGCATCGCGCGCGAACTGCGGACCCGGTGCGCCCGCGAGCCGACCTGGCTGGGCGGCACCTTCCCCGGCGACGACGCCGCCCTCACCGCGCTGGCCGCCGAGCCCGACGGCACCGGCTGGCGGTGGCAGACCTGGCACCTCTACCCCGCGCCGTCCGGAGGCATGGTGGTCCACACCGCGAGCCGGTGGCGCCCGTGACGCGCAACCGCCTCTTCCTGATCGCCGGCGGCCTGGCCGCCACCGCCGTCGCGTTCCTGATACCCGGAATCCTGTTGCTGCACAAAGACATCGGCTCATACATCGCCTCGCACTATCGCGAGTACTCCCGCGACGCCGACGGCACCCGCTACGAATGCGCCGGGACCCCGGCGCAAGTAGCCGACGCGCTCGCCCGCTACCAGGCCCCCGCGGCGCGCGCCACCAACGGCGACGGGCAGTACCTGCGCTACAGCGGCGACATCGTCATCGTCGAACCCGACGGCACGCGTCCGTGCAGCATCCGCGTCGAAGACCTCGGCGCCCGCTACAGCCACGGCGGATTCGTCTTCCTCGGTCCGGGTTTCACCCCCGGATCCCCGGCCGGCGGCGGCGGGGGAAGCCCAGGCGGTCCAGGGGGGATCAAGTAACCCTCGAAAGGAAAACTCCATGTTGGCGCTCAACCTCGCAGCCCTGGATTTCGGAGCCTTCAACTTCGGCACCATCGCCCAGGGCGTGCTCGCCGTCGTCCTCTATTTCCTGGTGGGCGTCGGCGTCCTGATCGCCGGCTTCCTGATGGTCGACCTGCTGACCCCCGGCAACCTGCGCCGGCTGGTCTTCATCGACCGCCGGCCCAACGCGGTCGTCCTGGCCTCGGCGATGTATGTGGCGCTCGCCATCGTCATCATCAGCGCGATCGCCAGCAGCTACAGCCAGCTGGGCCAGGGGCTCGTCGGCGTGGCGGTGTACGGGCTGGTCGGAGTGCTGCCGCAGGGCGGGGCGCTGCTCATCGTGCAGATCGCCGTGCCGGGTCACTTCCGCGAGCACGTCGACGAGCCACAGCTCCACCCGGCGGCGTTCGCCACGGCCACGATGCTCGTGGCCGTCGGAGGGGTCATCGCCGCCGCCATCTCATGACCGAGCCGTCCGGGCGCTGGCGCGCCGTGCTGCTGGCCGCCGTCGCCGCGTGCGCGGCCTGCGGCATCGTCTACGAGCTCGCGCTGCTCACCCTCACGGCCAGCCTCAACGGCGGTGGGATCGTCGCCACCTCGCTGATCGTCGCCGGTTACATCGCCGCGCTGGGAGCGGGAGCGTTGCTGGCCAAGCCGCTGCTGGCCCACGCGGCGATCGCGTTCATCGCCGTCGAGGCGCTGCTGGGCGTCGTCGGCGGCCTGTCGGCCGCGGCGCTCTACGCCGTCTTCGCGTTCATCGACGACGAGTCGACGTGGGTGCTGGCCGTCAGCACCGCCCTGATCGGCGGCCTGGTGGGCGCCGAGGTGCCGCTGCTGATGACGCTGCTGCAGCGCGGGCGCACCGCCGGGGCCGCCGACACCGGCCGCACGCTGGCCAACCTCAACGCCGCCGACTACCTCGGGGCGCTACTGGGCGGGCTGGTCTGGCCGTTCCTGCTGCTGCCGCACCTGGGCATGATCCGCGGCGCCGCGGCAACCGGCATCATCAACCTGGCGGCCGCGGCCGTGGTGGCGGTGTTCCTGCTGCGGCGGGTGGTGTCCGTTCGCCAGCTGGCGACGGCGCTGTGCGCGCTCGCCGCGGCGCTCGCGGTCCTCGCGACGCTGCTGGTGCGGTCGGCCGACGTGGAGACGACGAGCAGGCAGCGGCTCTACGCCGACCCGATCATCGCTTACCGCCACACGCCCTACCAGGAGATCGTGGTGACCCGCCGCGGCGCCGACATGCGGCTCTACCTCGACGGGGGCCTGCAGTTCTCCACCCGCGACGAATACCGGTACACCGAAAGCCTCGTCTACCCCGCGCTCGGCGCGGGCGCACGCTCGGTGCTGGTGCTCGGCGGCGGCGACGGGCTGGCCGCCCGCGAGCTGCTGCGGCAGCCGAGTGTGCAGAAGATCGTGCAGGTGGAACTCGACCCCGAGGTCATCGCGCTGGCGCGCACCACCATGCGCGAGGCCAACGGCGGCGCGCTCGACAACCCGCGCGTGGCCGTCGTCATCGACGACGCGATGACCTGGCTGCGCCGGAGCGCCGTCGACCGGTTCGACGCGGTCCTCGTCGACCTGCCCGACCCGGACACCCCCGTGCTGGGCCGGCTGTACTCAACGGAGTTCTACGCCCTCGTCGCGCGCGCGCTCGCCCCCGGCGGGCTGATGGTCGTCCAGGCAGGCAGCCCGTTCTCGACGCCCGCCGCGTTCTGGCGCACGGTGTCGACGGTCCGGGCCGCCGGGTACGCCGTCACCCCGTACCACGTGCACGTGCCGACCTTCGGTGACTGGGGCTTCGCGCTGGCGTCGCGGGGGGCCGCCGCGCCCGTCCCGACGATGCCGCCCGACGCGCCGCCGCTGCGCTTCCTCAACCAGGTCGTGCTCGACGCCGCCACGGTGTTCTCGTCGGATACCGGGCCGCGCGCGCTGGACCCGTCGACGCTGGAGAATCCCCGCATCGTCGAGGACATGCGGCACGGGTACGAGTAGCTAGCCGTCGATCTGCGCCAAGACCTCGTCGGGGATGTCGGCGTTGGTGTAGACGTCCTGGACGTCGTCGCTGTCTTCGAGCGCGTCGACCAGTTTGATCACCTTCTGCGCGCCCTCGACGTCGAGCGGCACGGTCACCGACGGCTGGAAGCCCGCCTCCGCCGAGTCGTAGTCGATGCCGGCCTCCTGCAGGGCGGTGCGCACGGCGACCAGGTCGGTCGGCTCGGAGATGATCTCGAAGCTGTCGCCCAGGTCGCTGACGTCCTCGGCGCCGGCGTCCAGCACCGCGGCCAGCACGTCGTCCTCGGTGAGGCCGTTCTTTTCGAGGGTCACCACGCCCTTGCGGGAGAACAGGTAGGCCACCGACCCGGGATCGGCCATGGTGCCGCCGTTGCGCGTCATCGCCACCCGCACCTCGCTGGCGGCGCGGTTGCGGTTGTCGGTCAGGCACTCGACCAGCACCGCCACGCCGTTGGGCCCGTAGCCCTCGTACATGATGGTCTGGTAGTCGGCGCCGCCGGCTTCCTCGCCGGCCCCCCGCTTGCGGGCGCGCTCGATATTGTCGTTGGGCACCGAGCTCTTCTTCGCCTTCTGGATGGCGTCGTAGAGGGTGGGGTTGCCCGCCGGGTCACCACCGCCGGTGCGGGCCGCGACCTCGATGTTCTTGATCAGCCGGGCGAACTCCTTGCCCCGGCGCGCGTCCTTGACGGCCTTCTGGTGCTTGGTGGTGGCCCACTTGGAATGGCCGCTCATCGCTGTGTCTACCTCTTCTGTCTTCGAAAGTTCGCCAGACGAGTCTACGTGGGCGCCGAGCCTGTGCCCTAAGTACGTGATCCGCGTGGAATTCCGCCACAGGCCACACGTTCGACGCCCGGGGCTCAGGCCTCGCCCGTGACGATGTCGACGAACAGCTGGTGGACGCGCCGGTCGCCGGTCACCTCCGGGTGGAACGCCGTCGCCAGCACCGGGCCCTGCCGGACGGCGACGGCGTGGCCCGCGGCTCTCGCGAGCACCCGAACAGCGTCGCCGGCCCGCTCGACCCACGGCGCGCGGATGAACACCGCACGCACCGGGTCGTCGAAACCCGCGAACTCGACATCGCCCTCGAACGAATCGACTTGGCGTCCGAAAGCGTTGCGCCGCACGGTCATATCGATCCCCCGCAGGGGCAGCGCCTGCCTGCCCCGCGCGCCGGAGTCCAGGATCTCGCTGGCCAGCAGGATCATCCCCGCGCACGCGCCGTAGGCGGGCATCCCCTCGGCCAGCCGTCCGCGCAGCGGCTCGAGCAGATCGAGGTCGAGCAGCAGGTGGCTGATGGTGGTCGACTCCCCGCCGGGAAGGACGAGCCCGTCCACCGCCTCGAGTTCGCCGCGGCGGCGCACGGGAATCGCCTCGGCGCCGGCCTCCCGCAGCGCCGCGAGGTGTTCGCGGGTGTCGCCCTGCAGCGCCAGCACGCCGATGCGCGGCGCGCTCACTGCCCGGTCGGCTGGAACCCGCGCGGGAAGCGGGTCAGCCCCTCCTGCATGACGGCCGCCACCATCTCGCCGGACTGGGTGAAGATCTTGCCCTGGCACAGCGAGCGACCGCCGCTGGCCGACGGCGACGACTGGTCGTAGAGCAGCCACTCGTCGGCCCGGAAGGCCCGCATGAACCACATCGCATGGTCCAGCGACGCCACCTGCAGGTGCTCGCGCACGTCGAGGTGGTTCACCTGCGCCGATCCCAGCAGCGTGAGGTCGCTCATGTAGGCCAGCGCGCAGATGTGCAGCACCGGGTCGTCGGGCAGCGGATCGCGGTGACGGAACCACACCTGCTGCTGAGAGGCCTTGCCGGGCCGCCGCTGCAGGCGCTCCTGCGGCACGATGCGGACGTCCCACTCCTCGAACTGCTTGAAGCCGGCGTCGTCGAAAACCCTCATCGAGTTCATTCCCGGCAGGCCGTCCGGCGGCGGCGCGGACGGCATGGCGTCCTGGTGGTTGATGCCCTCCTGGTCGGCCTGGAAAGACGCCGACATCGAGAAGATGGTCTCCCCGTGCTGGATGGCGTTGACGCGGCGGGTGCAGAAGGATCCGCCGTCGCGGATGCGCTCGACGATGAAGATGGTGGGCGCCTTCGCGTCGCCGGGCCGGATGAAGTAGCCGTGCAGCGAGTGCACCAGGTGACCCGCCTCGACGGTGCGCACCGCCGACACGAGCGACTGGCCGGCCACGTGGCCACCGAACGTGCGCTGGAAGTAGCCGGAGTCGGGGCTGAACACGCCGCCGCGATAGATGTTGACCTCGAGTTGCTCGAGATCGAGGATCTGCTCGATCGCCACCAATCGCCCTAGGCTTACCAGCCGCGCTCGGCCAGGCGATGCGGCTGCGCGATCTCCTCGACGTTGATGCCCACCATCGGCTCGCCCAGCCCACGCGAAACCTTGGCCAGCACGTCGGGGTCGTCGTAGAAGGTGGTCGCCTTGACGATGGCGGCGGCGCGGTGCTCGGGGGCGCCGGACTTGAAGATGCCGGAGCCGACGAAGACGCCCTCGGCGCCGAGCTGCATCATCATCGCCGCGTCAGCCGGCGTGGCGATGCCGCCCGCGGTGAACAGCGTGACCGGCAGCTTGCCCGCCCGGGCCACCTCGACGACGAGGTCATAGGGGGCCTGCAATTCCTTTGCCGCCACGAACAACTCGTCCTCGGACAGCGACGTCAGGCGCCGGATCTCGCCGCTGATCGCCCGCATGTGGGTGGTCGCGTTCGACACGTCACCGGTGCCGGCCTCCCCCTTGGACCGGATCATGGCCGCGCCCTCGTTGATGCGCCGCAGCGCCTCACCGAGGTTGGTCGCACCGCACACGAACGGCACCGTGAACTTCCACTTGTCGATGTGGTGGGTGTAGTCCGCGGGGGTCAGGACCTCGGATTCGTCGATGTAATCAACGCCGAGGCTCTGCAGGATCTGCGCCTCCACGAAGTGACCGATGCGGGCCTTGGCCATGACCGGGATGGTGACCGCGGAGATGATGCCCTCGATCATGTCGGGATCACTCATCCGCGACACGCCACCCTGCGCGCGGATGTCGGCGGGCACCCGTTCCAGGGCCATCACCGCGACGGCGCCGGCGCCCTCAGCGATCCGCGCCTGCTCCGGTGTGACGACGTCCATGATGACGCCGCCCTTGAGCATTTCGGCCATGCCACGTTTGACGCGCGCCGTTCCCCGGCCGCTGCCATTTGATGCGGCGGTATCCACTGCCACCTCTTCTGTGATGTCTCGTCGCTCCCCCTGGTGCCAGTCCAGTGTAGTGGTCGGCAACCAGCCGATTTTCCACCGACGACCGCGCGGGGCTCAGCGTATGGCGCCGCGGCGGCGAAGCGGTTCGGCCCTCATCGGATGGATTGCAGCGGGCCCGGCGCACGGCCGACGGCCATCGCGGCCGCCTCGGTGAGCAGCTCGGACAGCTGCACCGGGTACACCGTCTCACCGGCCGCGGCCAGCCGGGCGATGTCGGCGGCATCACACCAGCGATGGCCGTGGATGTAGCGGCTTTCGAGCTCGGTGCGGTCCAGGCAGGATGGCTCGAACCGGCGGGTGCGGTGGACGAAGTAGAACTCCTCGCTGTCGATGAGCGTGCCGTTGAACTCGAAGACCTCGTCGCGCCGCCACACCGGGCCGACCATGTCGGCCGCCGAGACCTGCAGGCCGGTCTCCTCGGCCAGCTCGCGCGCGGCGGCCTCGGCCAACCGCTCGCCGTGGCGCACCTCGCCCCCGACCGTGAACCACCACCGCGGCGCGTCGTGATGGTCGATCGCCGGGTCCGAACCGCGCAGCAGCAGCACGGCACCCGTCTCGTCGAGCAGCACCACCCGAGCCGACGTGCGGTGGCTCGGCACGCCGTGATCGCCGTGCAACAGCGCCTGGGACCGCTCCGCGATCTCGAAATAGCTTGGCAGCGCGGCGGTTCCACCCAGGCGGAGGGTTCGCACCAGGAATCGCTCGCGCAGCGCGAGGGTGTCGCGGACGGCGTCGTTGTGGAATCGGCGGGCCAGCACCACCCGGGCCTCCGCGTCGGCGAGCTCGGCGATCAGCCCCGCCGGCAGCGACGCCGGGTCGACCAGCGCCAGGCCCGCCGCGAGCTCGTTCTCGCACGACTCCCGCGCCTGCCGGGGCGCGTTCTCCGCCGCGTCGGCCAGGGCCGCCAGCCGACTGCCCGCCGGGGCGCCGCCGTAGGCGTCGATCGCGACGGCGCGCGCCACCACCGCGCGCCGGGCCAGCGCGCCGTCCAGCGCCTGCCACGACAGGTCGTAGCGGACGTGCAGCCGGTCCAGCCGGTTCGCGGTGCGGTACGCCCACCCGCCCAGCACCAGCCCGGCCGCGACCAGCAGCGCGATCGCGACGACCAGCCACGTCATCAGCTGGCGACCTGGACCTTGGTGCCCGACCCCGCGACCGTCTCGTAGACCCGCGTGATCTGGCTTGCCACCACCGACCAGTCGTAGCGCTGGACGGCCTGCGCGCCGGCCGCGACGTAGCGCTGCCGCAGCGCGTCGTTCTCGAGGACGGCGATCAGCGCCTCGGCCAGCGCGGCGCCATCCCCGACGGGCACGAGGCGCCCGACCGCGCCGTCGTCCAGCACCCGCCGGAACGCGTCCAGATCGCTCGCCACCACGGCGGTGCCGGCGGCCATCGCCTCGACCAGGACGATGCCGAAGCTCTCACCCCCGGTGTTGGGCGCGCAGTAGACGTCGGCGCTGCGCATCGCCGACGCCTTGCCGGCGTCGTCGATCTGCCCGAGGAAACGCAGGTGGTCCACCGACGCGCCCGCGCGCTCGCGCAATTCGTCCTCGTCGCCGCGGCCGACGATGAGCAGCTCGACGTCGCCGAACCGTTCGACGACACCCGGCAGCGCGTCGAGCAGCACCGACATCCCCTTGCGGGGCTCGTCGAAGCGCCCGAGGAACAGGACCGTCTTGCCCGGCCGCGGGTAGCCGTCCAGCCGCGGTGCCGACTGGAACGCGTCGACGTCCACGCCGTTGGGGATCTCGACGGCGTCGGTCCCCAGCGCCTCCATCTGCCAGCGCCGGGCCAGGTCCGACACCGCGATCCGGCCGACGATCTTCTCGTGCATCGGGCGCAGGATGCCCTGGAACACCGTCAGCGTCAGCGACTTGGTGGTCGACGTGTGAAACGTCGCCACGATCGGCCCCTCGGCGATGTTCAGCGCGAGCATCGACAGGCTCGGGGCGTTGGGCTCGTGCAGGTGCAGCACGTCGAATTGGCCTTCGGCGAGCCACTTCTTGACCTTGCGATGGGTGGCCGGACCGAACCGCAGCCGCGCGACCGACCCGTTGTAGGGGATCGGGACCGCCCGGCCAGCGGATACGACATAGTCCGGCAGCCGGGCGTGCGGCGACGACGGCGCCAGCACGCTGACCTCGTGGCCCCGCCGGCGCATCACTTCAGCCAGTTGCAGGACATGGGATTGCACCCCGCCCGGCACGTCGAACGAGTACGGACAGACCATCCCGATCCGCATCAGGGCTCCGTCTGCCGGGCCAACTTTGCCCGCCTTTCGGCGGAGAGGTCGGCCAGCCACTGCGGCTGGAGCATGTGCCAGTCCTCGGGGCGGGCGGCGATGTTGGTGGCGAACTTGTCGGCCAGCGCCTGCGTGACGGCGCGGACGTCGCCACTGCCGCAGTCCAGCTCGGGATAGATGTGAACGCCCCAGCCCCCGTCTTCGAACCAGCAGTGCGACGGGAGCAGCGCCGCCCCGGTCTCGATCGCGAGCTTCGCCGGCCCGGCCGGCATCCGGGTGGGCTCGCCGAAGAAGTCCACCTGGACCCCGGTGCGGGTGAGGTCGCGCTCGGCCATCAGGCAGACCACCCGATTGTCCCGCAGCCGCTCGCACAGCACCTCGAACGGCGGTCGTTCGCCGCCGGACAGCGGCAGCACCTCGAAGCCCAGACTTTCGCGGTAGGAGATGAAGCGCCGGTACAGCGACTCGGGCCGGAGGCGTTCGGCGACGGTGGTGAAGGTGCCGCGCGTGTGCGCCAGCCACACCCCGGCCATGTCCCAGTTGCCGCTGTGCGGGAGCGCGCAAACGGCCCCGCGGCCCTGCGCCAGCGCCCGGTCGATGTTTTCGCTGCCCCGGATCGACGCGTCGAGTTCGCGGGCCAGCTCGCGAAGGTTCATCGTGGGCAGGCGGAACGCCTCGCGCCAGTAGCGGCCGTAGGAGGCCAGCGAGGCGCGCATCAGCGCGTCGGGAACCTCGGCGGGCGGCACGCCGATCACGCGGGCCAGGTTTTTGCGCAGCTGCTCGGGGCCGCCGCGGCGCGCCGCGTAGCGCGCCCCGGCGTCGAACGCGGTGCGCGCGGCGAACTCCGGCATCGCCCGCACGGCCATCCAGCCGGCCGCGTACGCCCAGTCGCTCGCGGTCTGGGACACCAGGCGCCGCGGGGCGGTGACCGCGCTCAGTCCGGGGATCACGGCATGCGCTCCGTCGCGCTGGGGGAAGCCCACACCGTGCGCACCCGCTGCACACAGGTGACCACGCTGGCCATGGCCAGCAGCCACATCGCGACGGGCAGCGCCGGCTGCCAGGCAACGAACGGAAAGTCCGACACCCCTGCGCCGACCAGCACGACGATCAGCCGCTCCGGCCGTTCGATGATGCCGCCGTCACCGCGCAGGCCGCTGGCTTCGGCCCGGGCCTTGATGTAGGAGATCACCTGGGAGGTGACCAGGCAGATCAGGGTCGCCACCGCCAGGAGTTTGTCGTGCAGCCCGAACGCGACCCACCACAGCAGCCCGGAGAACACCGCCCCATCGCTGACGCGGTCGCAGGTCGCGTCCAGGACCGCGCCGAAGCGGGTGCCGCCGCCGCGCTCGCGGGCCATCGCCCCGTCGAGCATGTCGAAGAGCACGAAGAACGAGACGACGCAGCCGCCCGCGAAGAGTTTGCCCAGCGGAAACAGGGTGATGGCGCCCGCCACGGAACCGGTGGTGCCGAGGATGGTCACCAGGTCCGGAGTCAGGCCCAGGCGCAGGCAGGCCCTGGCGGTGGGGGTGGTGACCCGCGCGAATGCCGCCCGCGACAGGAACGGCACCTTACTCATGAGCGCCGCTCTCCCCCGCAAGCGGGTGATACCCCCGCTGCTTCGTCACGGATGCGGCTCATGACTGGTTCGCCCACTCGGTGGCCAGCAGCCGGCGCGTCTCACGCAGCAGCTGCGGGATCACCTTGGACCCGCCGATGATGGTGATGAAGTTCGCGTCGCCGCCCCAGCGCGGCACCACGTGCACGTGCAGGTGCTCGGCCAGCGAGCCCCCCGCCGAGTGGCCCAGGTTCAGGCCGACGTTGAAGCCGTGCGGCGACGATACGGCCTTGATGACGCGAATCGCCTTCTGGGTGAACGCCATCAGCTCGGCGCTCTCGTCCGTACTGAGGTCCTCGAGCTCCGATACCCGCCGATAGGGCACCACCATCAGGTGCCCGGGGTTGTAGGGGTAGAGGTTGAGCACCGCGTAGACGAGGTCGCCGCGGGCCACCACCAGGCCTTCCTCGTCGGGCAGTTGCGGGATGTCGGTGAACGGCTGCTCGGTTTTGCCGTTGTCGCGCTTCATCGGCGCTTCCGCCAGGTAGGTCATCCGGTACGGCGTCCACAACCGCTGCAGGTGGTCGCGGTCGCCGACGCCCGTGTCGAGGATGGTGTCGTCAGCGCCCGGCTGGGCGCGTTCTTGATCACTCACCGCCGACCACTTTCAGCAAATCGGCCGTCGGAGCGGCGTTTTCGCGGTCGGCGATCCAGGCCAGGATGGCATCGACCGCGCCGCCGCGGGGCACGCCATTGATCTGGGTGCGGTCGCCGAAACGGAAGCTGACCGCCCCGGCCTGCACATCGCGGTCACCCGCGAGCAGCATGAACGGCACCCGCTGGTTGGTGTGGTGGACGATCTTCTTGGCCATCCGGTCGTCGCTAGCGTCCACCTCGACCCGCACACCGTGCGACTTAAGCTGCGCGGCGACACTTTCCAGGTAGGGCACGTGCTCGTCGGCGACCGGGATGCCGACCACCTGGACCGGCGCCAGCCACGCCGGGAACGCCCCCGCGTAGTGCTCGGTGAGGATGCCGAAGAACCGTTCGATGGACCCGAACAGCGCGCGGTGGATCATCACCGGCCGTTGCCGGGTGCCGTCGGCGGCGGTGTATTCCAGTCCAAAGCGCTCGGGAAAGTTGAAGTCCACCTGGATGGTCGACATCTGCCAGCTGCGGCCCAGCGCGTCGCGGGCCTGCACCGAGATCTTCGGGCCGTAGAACGCGGCGCCCCCCGGGTCCGGAACCAGCTCGAGACCCGATTCCGCCGCCACCTCGGCCAAGGAGTTGGTGGCCTGCTCCCACATCTCGTCGGTGCCAACGAACTTCTCCGGGTCCTTGGTGGACAGCTCCAGGTAGAAGTCCTCCAGACCGTAGTCGCCGAGCAGCTCGAGCACGAACCGCAGCAGCGACGCAAGCTCACCGTGCAGCTGCTCGCGGGTGCAGAAGATGTGGGAGTCGTCCATGGTGAACCCGCGCGCCCGGGTCAGGCCGTGCACCACGCCGGACTTCTCGTAGCGGTACACGGTGCCGAACTCGAAGAGCCGCAACGGGAGTTCGCGATACGACCGCCCACGCGAGCCGAAGATCAGCGTGTGCATCGGGCAGTTCATCGGCTTGAGGTAATAGTCCTGGCCGGGCTTGCGCACGGTTCCGTCGTCGTTGTACTCGGCGTCGAGGTGCATCGGGGGGAACATGCCGTCGGCGTACCAGTCCAGGTGGCCCGACGTGTGGAACAGCTGCGCCTTGGTGATGTGCGGGGTGTTGACGAACTCGTAGCCCGCCTCGATGTGCTTGCGCCGCGAGTACTCCTCCAGCTCCCGGCGCACGATGCCGCCCTTGGGGTGGAAAACGGCCAGGCCGGAACCGATTTCGTCGGGAAAGCTGAACAGGTCGAGCTCGGCACCCAGCTTGCGGTGGTCGCGGCGCTGCGCCTCCTCGAGCAGCTCGAGGTGGCGGTCGAGCGCCTCCTGCGATTCCCACGCGGTGCCGTAGATGCGTTGCAGGCTGGCGTTCTTCTGATCGCCGCGCCAGTAGGCGGCCGAACTCCTGGTCAGCTTGAACGCCGGGATGTGCTTGGTGGTCGGGAGGTGCGGGCCGCGGCACAGGTCGCCCCAAACCCGTTCGCGGGTGCGGGGATCGAGGTTGTCGTAGGCGGTGAGCTCGTCGCCGCCCACCTCCATTATTTCGGGGTCACCGGACTTGTCGTCGACGAGTTCGAGCTTGTAGGGCTCGCCGGCCAGCTCGGCTCGCGCCTGGTCTTTCGACTCGTAGACGCGCCGGGAGAACAGCTGGCCGTCCTTGACGATCTGGCGCATCCGCTTTTCCAGGGCAGCCAGATCCTCCGGCGTGAACGGCTCGGGCACGTCGAAGTCGTAGTAGAAGCCGTCGGTGATCGGCGGCCCGATCCCCAGCTTCGCCGCCGGGAACAGGTCCTGCACCGCCTGGGCCAGCACGTGCGCGGCCGAGTGCCGGAGCACGCTGCGGCCCTCGTCGGTGTTGGCCGCCACCGGGACGACGTCCGCGTCGGCGTCGGGCACCCAGCTCAGGTCGCGCAATCTCCCCTCGGCGTCGCGCACCACCACGATGGCGTCCGGCGCGCCCCGCCGCGGCAGGCCCGCCTCACCGACCGCGGCGGCCGCGGTGGTCCCGGCGGGGACCCGGATCGGGGCGTGCGGCGATCGCGAGCCCGGCTGAGCCGGGCGCTGCGGGTCGCCGCCATCGGCTCCTGCGGCGGACGGTGCGGGCGCGCTCATCGGGAGGTCTCCAACGGTTGGGTGAGGTGATCGAACGTTGCCATGCTATCGGGGTGGGCCCGCCTCAGGGCTGGCCAGGCTTGAGGCGCACGAACAGCGCCTCGGCCTCGGTCAGCAGGGTGTCGCCGTCGCTCAGCCGGCCCGAGACGAAGATCTTGCGCCCATCCACCCGGTCGACGCCCGCGTCGAACTGCAGTTCCTTTTCGATCGGCACGATGTGGCGGTAGTCGATCTTGAGGTAGGCGGTGCGCTGGTAGGGGCCGCCGGTGAGCACCGAGGACGTCAGCCCCAGCACGGTGTCGAACAGCATGCCCAGGCACCCGCCGTGCACGGCGCCGTTGCGGCCCAGGTGAAACCGGGCGAAGCGCGCCCAGCCTTTGATCCGGCCGTCATCGGTCTTGCGGGCGGACATCGGGACGGTCAGGATGTTGCCCCGCATCGGCAGGTCCATCCGGCGGCCCGACGGCGACGCCCATTCGTCGGCGTCGTACGGGCTCAGCAGCGTCGACACCTTCTCCAGCAGGTCGGCCGCCTCGGTGATGACCGCGTCGGGGGCGTCGGCAGCGCGGGCGTGATCCTGCAGCCTGCGCACCGCGTCGATGAATCGGCCGTAGTCGGGGCCGCCGCCGGTCGTCGGTTCGGGCGGATTGAATCCCCCGCCGGGATGTTGCTGCACCACGACACCCTATTGCGCCGCGGGCGCGCTTCCGCGCGGTGGCTACACGGTGCGCTGCGCCCCGGCGGCCGACAAGGCCTCGAACTCCTCGTCGCTCAGGGTGATCTGCGCGGCCGCGACGTTCTCCTCCAGGTGCGCGACGCTGGACGTGCCCGGGATCGGAAGCATCACCGGTGACCGCTTCAGCAGCCACGCCAGGGCCAGCTGCGACGGCGTGGCGTCGTGTTCGGCGGCCATGAGCTGCAGCGGGCCGTCCGTCGCGGCCAGCGGCCCGGCGGCCAGCGGGAACCACGGGATGAAACCGATCCCCTGCCGCGTCGCGGCGTCCAGCAAGTCCTCGGCGCCGCGGGCGGCCAGGTTGTACATGTTCTGCACCGACACGATCTCGGTGACCCGCTGCGCCTCGGTGAGCTGGTCGACGCCGATCTCGGACAGGCCGATGTGGCGGATCTTGCCCTCGTTCTTCAGCGCGAGCAGTTCGCCCACCTGGTCGGCCAGCGGGAAGTTCGGGTCGATGCGGTGCAGCTGGAACAGGTCGACGGTGTCCACCCCCAGGCGGCGCAGGCTCATCTCGCATTCCTGGCGCAGGTAGCTCGGGTTGCCCAGCGGCACCCAGACGTCCGGGCCGGTGCGCAGAAAGCCCGCCTTCGTCGCGATCACCAGCCCGTCGTACGGGTGCAGGGCCTCGTGGATGATCTCCTCGGAGACGTACGGGCCGTAGGAGTCCGCGGTGTCGATGAAGTTGACCCCGAGTTCGACGGCGCGGCGCAGCACCCGGACGCATTCGTCGCGGTCGGCGGGCGGGCCCCACACGCCCTTCCCCGTGATGCGCATGGCGCCGAAGCCGAGGCGGTTGACGGTCAGGTCGCCGCCGATGGTGAACGTTCCGGATGCTTGGGCAACAGTCTGTGTGGTCACCTCTACGACCGTACGCTGAACGCGTGGACCTACAAACACTCGAGGAGCTTCCGCTGACGTACTCGGAGGTCGGCGCGACGGCGGCCGGCCGGCTGCCCGCGGGATACGGTCACCAGCGCGTGGAGAAGCAGATCGGCACGGGCAGAGAGCGTTTCGAGCGGGCCGGCGACGCTGTCATGCGGTGGGGCATGCAGCGGGGGGCGGGCCTTCGGGTGCAGGCCAGCTCCGAGGTCGCCGACGTCGACACGGTGGTGGTGGTGCGGATGGGCTTCCTGCCCGCGCCCTGTCGGGTGGTGTACGTCATCAACGAGCCCGACATCCGCGGATTCGCCTACGGGACGCTGCCTGGGCATCCGGAGTCCGGTGAAGAGCGCTTCGTGGTGCGCCGCAACCCCGACACCGACGCGGTGTTCGCCGAGGTGTCGGCGTTCTCCCGGCCGGCCACCTGGTGGAGCAAGGCCGCGAGGCCGGTGGTGGCGGTGGCTCAGCGGGTCATCGCCCGGCGCTACCTGCGCGGGGTGTGACCGCGGGCGGGCTGGATCGCGCCGGGCCTGGCCGGGCTTTGGGCTTCGGGCTTTGGGCTTCGGGCTTTGGCCCCGTCCGGCGTCGCGACACATAAACCACTGCGAAGACACGCCGCAGACAATCGCAAGGGATTATGTCTCGCGAACCGGGCGCCCGGCGGCGACGCCGGACGGCCGCGACGCCGGACGGCCGGGCGCCGCGACGCCGGACGGCCGCGACGCCGGACGAGCGCGACGCCGGACGAGCGCCAGACCGCGAACCGGGCGCCAGACCGCGAACCGGGCGCGAGACCAAGGCCGAAAGCCCGGCCGGCGGCTGAGCCGGCGGCGCTATCGCCCCCACCGCGCGAGCAATTCCTCAGCGCCCGTACATATCTGGGCGATTACCGCGGCCACCGGGGATCCGTCTGCAACCACGCCGACGCCCTGGCCGGCGTCGACGGGGGCGATGCGCGGGTCGTCGGCGGCGATCGCCGCGGCCAGCCCGTCGCATGCCGGCGGATCGAGGCCATCCTCGTTGCCCATCCACCGCGCGCAGACCGAACCCCGCCGACCAGGGCGTCGACAACATCGCGGCTAGTGGGCCGCCGAGGGAATGCTCTTCAGCACGGTCAGCATGACCACCGAGTCCTCGATCGCATGCAGGGCGTGCCGCTGCGCCGGGATCACCACGTAGTCGCCGGTCTCGCCGTCCCAGGCGTCCTCACCGGCCGTCAGGCGCACGTGGCCCTGCAAAACCTGCAGCGTCGCCTCCCCCGGGCTGTCGTGCTCGGCGAGGTCGTGGCCGGCGAGTAGGGCCAGCACGGTTTGCCGCAGCTCGTGCGCGTGACCGCCGTGGATGGTGTGCGCGGCGCGCCCGCTGTGCGATTGCCTGGCCTCGGCCAGTTTTTCGGAGGCCAAGCCGGTCAACGAGATGGATTCCATCGCCTCACTCCTTCGATCAGCCGGTCAACAGCAGTATTCCCGCCACCAGCAACGCCACCACCTTGACCAGCTCCAGGGCGATGTAGGCGTAGTGGGCCCGCGAGCGGGGTCCCTCCGACCCGGCGAGCACCTCGTCGGAGCGCCGCGTCAGGCGGGGCCGCACGGCGATCAGTTGAATGCCCAGGGCCGCAACGGCAATGGCGAACGCGATGTCCACGCGCACCGGCTCATGAGCGGTGAGGGCAACCACCACGACGAGGACGGCGAAGCAGGCCTCCACCGTGTTGAGCGCGCCGAAGACCAGGCGCCCGATGCCGAGCCCGATCTGCAACGTCACATTGGGCGCGCGGAACTTCAGCGGGGCCTCGAGGAAGGAAATGGCAAGGACCATCCCGAGCCACACGAACGCGACGGCGACCGCGATCGCCGGTCCAGTGCTCACCTGGCCGCTCGGAGAGTCAAGTGCGCCAGGCACAGGTCCGGCTCGGCGAACGGTTCCAGTCGGTCGACGGTGACGGGCGCTTCCCAGCTCTCCATGGCGCCCTGCATGAGTCCCAGGTGCACCGGGCACACCACGCTGGCGCGATTCTCGGCCAGCTCCAGAAAAGGGCAGTGCCGCAGCCCGATTTGGTGTTCCCCGTTGGTCTCCCGGCGCTCGGGGGCGAAGCCGAGATCGTCGAGCTCGGCGACCAGGTGATCGATGGTTTCGTCGACGCCCGCGGCACCCCCGGGCGGGGGCTCCAATCCGGCATCCGGCCTGCGGCCCCAGGCCCGCCCCGCGGCCAGCGCCTTGGCGCGGGGGTTGCGTTCGGCGGCGAAGGCGGCCGTGAGGATCTCGGCCAGCAGCCGGTAGTGCCGCATCCCGCCGCGGTCCATCTGCCGAACCGCGCGGAACATCAGCGGCGGACGGCCCGGCCCCTTCCGGACGAGCTCCACCCGCTCCACCTGGCCATCGGCCAACAAGTTCTCGAGGTGGAAGCGGACGGTATTGGGATGCACGTCCAGCATCTCGGCGATCGCGATGATGCTCAGCGGGTGGGTCGACGCGCGCACTACCCGCAGCACCTCCCGGCGGCGGCTCGCAGGTTCCCCCGTCGACGCGGATTTCAACAGGACCTCACGCTCCTTCAGCCTGGCCGGAAAGCTGGACCTCCGACTTTACACAGGGAAAGTTGGAGAAAGGCGGCCAGCGTTGGGGACTCCTGCCCGTCCTGCCGATGACAAATGGCTCTGACGGGACGTTCGCCCGCGCCGATACGGTCGTGCCATGTCAAACGCAACTCTCGGAATCGTCGTCGGCATCGACGACTCCCCAGCCGCCCGAGTAGCGGTGCAGTGGGCGGCGCTCGAAGCCGAAATGCGCAAAACCCCTTTGACTCTCGTACATGCGGTATCGCCCGAGGTCTTGACGTGGCTGAAGACGCCGGTGCCCGCCGGCGTGCTGCGCTGGCAGCAGGATCACGGGCGCCGACTGGTCGACGCCGCGCTGCGGCTGGTCGACGAGGCGTCGCAGCACGGCGGCCCGGCCGCCGTGCACACCGAAATCCTTGCGGCTTCGGCAGTGTCGACGTTGATCGACTTGTCCAAAGACGCGGAACTGGTGGTCACCGGCGCCCTGGGCAGCGGGCGCTGGCCGGGCCGGCTGCTCGGCTCGGTGAGCTCGGGGCTGCTGCGGCACGCGCACTGCCCGGTCGCAATCATCCACGATCAGGACGCGACGCCGGGGATCAGCCATGCGCCGGTCCTGGTGGGTGTTGACGGGTCGCCGGCCTCGGAGTCGGCGACGGCCATCGCCTTCGACGAGGCCTCGCGCCGCCGGGTCGGCCTCATCGCCGTGCACGCCTGGAGCGATCTCGAGTCGGAGTGCCCCGACATCGACTGGCCCGCAACGCAATCGATGGCCGAAGAGGTGCTGGCCGAGCGGCTGGCCGGGTGGCAGGAACAGTACCCCGACGTGCAAGTGCGCCGCACCGTGGTTCAGGCCCAGCCCGCGCGGCGGATCGTCGAGCAGTCCCGGGAGGCCCAGCTCGTGGTGGTCGGCAGCCGCGGCCGCGGCGGATTCGCGGGAATGCTGGTGGGCTCCGTCGGCGAGACGGTGGCGCAGATGGCTACGGTGCCGGTGATCGTGGCACGTCAGTCGCCTGCCTGACGTCGGGGACGGGCCACCCCTAGGCGGTGCAGTCCGGTGCGAATCGCAGCCGTCCCTCGATGACCGCACGGGCGACGTCGGTCAGCCGGTTGCCATGGTCTAACGCGTGCGCACGCAGCCGCACCAACGCGTCGAAAGCCGAAGTGTCCAGGTCCGACGCGATCATTCCCGCCGCCTGGTGTACCTGGGCGTGCCACAGCACCGGTCCGAACTCATTGGCGTGCTCGGCGTCCAGCGAAGAGGCGACGCCGCTGCGGGCGTCGAGCAGGAGCAGCAACGCCGTGTCGGCGTAGATCAACGCGTCCCGCAGCTCGGTTTGGCCCAGATGCCCGGGGATGTCGTTGAAGAGGTCGAGCACGCCCACCTGGAGGGCGCCGAGCGCCAGCGGAAGGCTGTACATGCCACACACCCCGAGCCGGGCCGCTTCGGCGGCGAACTCCGGCCAGCGCTGAAGGCTCATCGGGGCCGCGAGGTCCCCGACGAGCATCGGCCGGCCCGACCCGAGCGCGTCGCTTCCGGGTCCCTCACCCAACGTCGCTTGCAGCCGCTCCACCTCGCTGACGCGCGCGTCGCTCACGTACGCCGGCTCCAGGGAAGCGCTGTCCCGGGTCACCATCAGGGCAGCGCCGCTGACGCCGAGCGCCTCGACGCAGGCCAGACATGCGTGACGCGGCGACAGGAAGGATTTGTCACGCTCGGCGAGCAACCCGAGCGAAGCCCATATCCGCGACGTACGATTTTGCACCCGACGATCATTGCCGGGCCGCGACGAGCCCATAAAGTGCCAAACGTCACCTGTTGGACTAGCGGACGACGAGCACCGAGCACTCGGAATGATGGAACAGCGGATGCCCGGTGGGCCCGACGAGCCGGATGAGATCACCGGCCTCGGCGGCGCCGATAACCGCGAGCTGCACTCGCTCCTCGTTGGCGCTCAGGAAGTCGACGATCGCGGCTTTGGTGGTGATCGGGTAGACGCGCACCTCGGGGTGGCGCTGCCGCCACTCCGCGACCCGGCGCTCGAACCGGCCGTCGGCGTGCGCGCCGAGCTCCTCCGGCCGGCCGCCGAGAACCAGCATGGGCGCACGGCGCAGCTTCGCCTCCCACGCGGCGCACTTGACGACGGTGTCGTTGCCGGGCTCGTCGGTCATCCGGACCACGATCCAGTTGACGTCGGGCGCCGGCTGGTCCTGCTCGGTGCGCAGAACCGCGACCGGGCAATGCGCCCGCTCCGCCAGTTCGGTTGCCGTGGACCCCAAGATCGACCGGGCGTAGCGCTCGATCCCGACGGATCCGACGCAGACCATCTCGGCGTCGCGGGACGCCTCGACCAGCACCGGGGCGGCGGGGCCCCGCGGGATGTCGGTTTCGATGGTGACCGGTTTGCGGCGTGCCTCGACCGCGAATCGCGCTCCGCGCAGCCACATCTCGGCGTGCTCGAGGTCGCGCGCGTAGTCCTCACTGGACGGATGGGTCGGCTTGATCACCGAGACCAGCCGCAGCGGCACCCCCCGGCTGATGGCCTCGTCGACGGCCCAGAGGGCGGCCGAGACGGCCGCCTGCGATCCGTCGATGCCGACGATGACGGGTTTCATCGTCGGGCCTCGAACGTGCCGGCGTGCGCGGTCTCGCCCACCGGATGGCCCGGCCGGGGGCGGGCGAGCCGGTAGACGTCGATCAGCCGGGCGAGGTCCGTGGGCGTGACGATGCCCGCCAGCTGCCCGTCCTCGAAGACCAGGGCGCGGCTGTGCGGACCGGCCGGCGACATCCGGCCGAGCAGTGCGGTCAGGGGCTCGTGCGGCGCCGAGGTGGGCACGGCGTCGAGGGGCAGGGCGATGTCGACCACCTGCGTGGTGGCCCGGTGGGCCGGCGCGACGCCGCGCAGCTGAGTCAGCGTGACCAGCCCGACGACCGACCCGTCCGGCCCGGTGACCGGGTAGGCCGAGTGCCGGTCACCGAGCACGTAACGGTGGATGAAGTCCTCGACGGTGATCCACGCGGGCGCGGTGTGCGGGCGGGCGGTCATCGCGTCGGCGACGCGAACCCCGCTGAAGAGCTGCTGCGTGGTGACCCGGGTCTCTTCATCGCGGCTGGCGGCGAAGATGAACCAGCCGATGAACGCCAGCCAGACCCCGCCGACGAGCCCGCCGGCCACGAATTCGGCCAATCCCAGCGCGATCAGGATGAACGCGAGCACCCGGCCGGCGTGCGCGGCGCCGATGCTGGCGCGAACGGGGTCGCCGTGGCGGCGCCACAGGTAGGCCCGCAGCACCCTTCCGCCGTCCAGCGGGGCGCCGGGCAACAGGTTGAACAGGCCCAGCAGCAGGTTGATCGCCCCCAGCCACGAGGCGACGCCGACGACTATCGGGGCGGCACCCACGGCGTGCAGCGCCGCGACCAGCCCGCCGAACGTCGCGGCGAGGATGAGGCTGGTGGCCGGGCCGGCGATCGCGATCCGGAAGGCCGCCCGCGGCGTCTTCGCCTCGCCGCCGAGGGTGGTCACACCGCCGAACAGCCACAGCGTCACGTCCCCGACGGCCACACCCGAGCGCCGGGCGACGACGGCGTGGGCCAACTCGTGGGCGAGCAGGGACGCCAGCAGGACCAGCGCGCCGCACACCCCGGCCAGCCAGTACGCCCCGGCCGAATACCCCTTGACCACGCCGGGCAACGTGCTCGCCAGGCTCCACGTGAACAACCACAGGATGACCAGGACGCTCCAGTGGACGCTCACCGGGAATCCGGCGATCCGCCCCAGCGGGATCGTATCGCGCACCTCATACCTCCAACGTTCAAGGCGGACACGGGCTTTGGAAGGTGAATCAGCCAGCCCACCATTCTCGAAAGTAGGGCGGCGACGCGGTGGAAACTAGGGCCGTTGGACCTTGCGCCGGTGGCCAATCGGCCCGCATCGCCAATACTGGCGGCGGGTCGCCGGCGGCCCCTCAGAACCCGCAGTCACGGCCGATGCAACCACCGCTGAACGCGACGTCAGCCGCGGGCAGCGGTTGCTCGGCGCCGAGGTAGCTGAAGACCTGACCGTGCCGGCTGCCGTAGCGATATACCGTGATGCCCTTGACTTTAGCCTTCCACGCGGCCAGGTAGATGGCGCGGACGTCGTCGACGGTCGCCTCGGCTGGCCTCCCGGGCGGCCCGCGCGATCGCAGCCTCGATACGCGCCGCGTCAAACGGTACGACGCGGCCGTCACGGCGCCGGACGCTTGCCGGCCACCGGGAAGCGTGTGCGGATCCGACCATGGTCACGAGTATGCCCGCCGTTGGCCAGAGTTCAGCAGATCGAAACCCACATGAGGACTTCGGTCCCTACCGCGGCCGCCCGCCCGGTGGTCGGATGAATAGCGTGACCGTGGGACATACACATGAGGAGAAATCGCACATGAGGAGAAATCGATGACAACCCTTCCCGCAACACCGAAGTCGCACGCGCTGCTGCCCGAGTTCTCGGAGTTCTTCGCCGGATTCCCGTCGTTCGCCGGGCTGCGCCCGTTGTTCGACACCCGCCTCATGCGGTTGGAGGACGAGGTGGTGGACGGGCACTACGAGGTGCGCGCCGAGATTCCGGGTATCGATCCGGCAAAGGACGTCGACATCACCGTCCGCAACAACCAGCTGACCATCAAGGCCGAGCGCAGCGAGAAGAAGGAATTCGACGGCCGCTCGGAGTTCTCGTACGGCTCGTTCGTGCGCACGCTGACCCTGCCGCCCGGGTCCGACGAGGACGACATCAAGGCGACCTATGACAAGGGGATCTTGACTGTCTCCGTGGGTGTTTCGGGGCCGTCGGCGCCGGAGAAGCACGTCGAGGTGGCCTCCAAGTAGCCAGACCTTCAAGGGCCCGGGCGACTAATCGCCCGGGCCCTTGATCGTCTGCTCAGCCGGTCTCGGCGACCGGCTGAGGCCGATCGGGAGGCTGAGCGAGCCACCGCTCCGCCCGGTGCTTGACATCGAGCAGCAACCACCGCGTGCCCAGCGCGATGCCGGGCCTGACGAGTTCCATGGCGAACACTTCCCCCGGGTGACGCAGGGCGATTCTCGCGCGGGTGAGCAGCCGAACCCGGTCCTCCCAGTGTGGCTGAATATGGAAGGACCACACAGCATTCCACCGCTGTCCCGGCCGGCCGGCCGTGAGTACCAGGGACTTCTCGGGCACGATCTCGGCGACCCGCAGCCTGACCCCTTCCGGGAGGCCCGGCAGCCCCCCGAGCGCCAGGCACACCTCGTCGCCGACTGCGAGGCGCTGCCATTCAGGGTGGATCCGATCGGCGTCGCCATGACCGAGCTGCACAAGCCAGGGCCAGACTGCGGATACCGGTGCGTCGACGTACACCGCCTCGGTCGTCTGGATCGCCGGGTCGGCCACCAAGGCATCACCGGGCAGCGCCATCGTGCTCTCCGCCTTGGTGGTGCCCCAGTTGCGGTAATACCGTCGGGCGCCGTAGAGAACCGCGAGCAGCGCGGCGGTTTCGGCGACCCGTCTCGTCGTGTTGGCCATGGCGCCAGTCTCGGCCGGGCAACGCCCATGCGCCAGGGTCGATGGTCGTCGATGATCCTGGTATCGGCTCTTCCGCCTTGATGACTTTGGGCCCTATCCGCAATCCGCACGTGACGGAATTATGGCCTCGTCTGACGTACTTTGGCTGAGGCGATTGCGGCTGAACTCAAGGAGTATGACGGCTGATGGGTGCTAACCCACCGTTGTTGTTGACCGACTCTGACGTAGATTCTCTGGCTTCGGATTTTCTGCGGTCACGGTACGTCGACTCCAGCTATGCCGACTGGTCGCCGGATCGGCGCCTCGACACGTTCCTGCGGCGCAGCGGCCTGGCCCGTGTCGCCGACGACGGCGACCTGTCCGAGGTCGTGCTCGATCGCATCATGGTCCACGTCGGCCGCGCATCGCAGCCGGCGCGGCGCTGAGCTCAGCGCTCTGAGTAACCCGGCCCCACCGCTTCGGGACTAACGGCACTACCGACTGCCGCGCCGCGCGGCGGATAGTGATGCCGATCGATGATCGGAGAGCGGCGATGGAACAGCTAACCACCCTCGAGGCCAGCTTCCTGGAGGCCGAGGACGCCGACCGCCACGTGAGCCTGGCGATCGGTACCCTGGCCGTCGTCGACGGGCCGATGCCCGAACGGGTGCGGTTGTTGGCGACCTTGTCCGAGCGGATCCGCGGCGAGCGCCGATTCACCCAGCGAGTGCACAAGCACACCCTGGAACTGGCGGCGCCGCAATGGGTTGACGACGGCAATTTCGATATCGCCCATCACGTGCGCTGGGCCGCCGTGCCCCCGCCCGGCGACGACGCGGGACTGTTCCGGATCGTCGCGGATCTGATGGAACGCCGGCTCGACCGCGACCACCCGTTGTGGGAATGCTGGGTCGTCGAGGGCCTGCCCGAGGGGCGCTGGGCGGTGCTGATCAAGATCCATCACTGCATCGCCGACGGCATCGCCGCCGTGCGGATACTGGCGAGTCTCACGGACGCCGGCCCGGGTGACTCCTTCGTCGGCGACATCCGAGCCGCCCAGGAGCCGCCATCGTCGATCGTCTTGCAGGCGGGCCTCAGCCGTAACCCGCTGACCTGGGCCGGCGGACTGTGGCGCGCGTCGGTGTACACCACCGCAACGGCGGTGTACACCGCAAGGGGCGCAGTGCAATTCGCTACCGGCTTGCTGACCCCGGCCACGGGGACCTCGCTGCGCGGCCCGGTGACGAACATGCGCCGCTACAGCGCGGCGCGGGTGTCCATGAAGGAGGTGGAATCGATCTGCCGGGCGTTCGACGTGACCCTCAACGACGTGGCGCTTGCCGCGATCACCGACAGCTACCGCACCATGCTGCTGCGCCGCGGGGAGAAGCCGCGACGCAGCTCGCTGCGGACCATGATTCCCGTGTCGGTGCGCGCGCCGAACGCCATGGACCGCACCGACAATCGCGTCTCGGCCATGCTGTCGTCGTTGCCGGTCGCCGAGCACGACCCGGTCAGGCGGCTCAGGCTCGTCCACACGCGGCTGGACAAGGTGAAGAACAGCGGGGAGCGGCAGGCCGCAAACGCGTTCGTCGCCGCGACGAACTATCTGCCATTCCCCTTCAGCGCGTGGACGGTCCGGCTGTTGACCCGGCTGCCGCAACGCAGCGTGGTCACCCTCGCGACGAACGTCCCCGGCCCCCGTCAGCGGCTGCAGGTGCTGGGCCGCCCGGTCGAGGAGCTGCTGCCGGTGCCGCCGATCGCTATGCAGATGCGCACCGTCATCAGCATGCTGAGTTACGTCGACGACCTGGTCTTCGGCATCACCGCCGACTACGACTCCACGCCCGACGTCGACGAGTTCGCGAGCGGCATCGAACTCGGGGTGGCCCGTCTGCTCAGCCGCGCGCTGGCCCGCAAGCCGTCCGCCGCCAAGCCGACCCGCCGACCCGCCCGCGTGGCGAACTGACCGGGATCACACGCCGACGGCGCACTCGAGTTCGGTGAGGCACTCCTCGGTCAGCCGTATCAGGCCGTCGATGTCGGGCACCGCGTCGGCTCCGGCCGCGTACCCGAACCCGACCCGGTCGGCGTAGGAGCACGTCGTCACGTTGAGCGCCAGGCCGTCGAAGACGGTCGACACCGGATACATCTCCTCGACATGCGAGCCGTTCCAATATCTTTCGGTCGAGGGGCCGGCTACGTGGGAGATCGGCAGGTTGAATCCGGTGCGGATCTGCTGCGAGAACGGCAGCAGTGGCAGGACCACCGTGGCGGCGATGCTTCCGGCGGCGGTCAGCAGCGAAGCCGACGATCCGCGCTTGCCCAGCCAGTGTTTACCCTCCGACATCGACCGGTGTATCAGGTCCAATCGCGCGGCGGGGTCGTCGAGGTCGGTGCCTAGCGGGCACAGCCACAGGCCGAACTTGTTGCCGGGCTGGTGATCCGGGTGGTCGCGATCACGCACGGTGATCGGGCAGGCGGCGACCAGGGAACGGTTGGGCAGTTCCCCGCGGTCGCGCAGCCAGCGGCGCAGCACACCGCCCACGGTCGCGGTCACCACGTCGTTAGCGGTCACGTCGGCGGCCTCCTGCACAGCGTGGAAGCGCTTCTTCGCCCAGCTGCCCGCGGCCACCACCCGCTCGGGTCCGAGCCGACCGTTCAACCGCGTGTAGGGCGCGCCGAACGGCAGCACGGTGGTGTGTCCGACCAGCGAGTCGAGCACGGTCGAGATCTCGCCGGTGACCAACCGCCCGACCAGCCCCACGCTCGACGTGGCGGCTCCGATCAGCGACCGCAGTGGCGCGAGCCGGGACGGGGGGGCGACGGATGCCGCGGGTTCCCCGCGGCACTCGGCGTAGAACGGCGGCATGGAGCGGCGTTTCGGGTCGACGCTCAACGCGTCGGTGATCATCTGGAAACCGGCCACGCCGTCGACGACCGTATGGTGCACCTTGATGTAGAAAGCGAACCGCCCGCCGTCGAGGCCGTCGATCAGATACGACATCCACATCGGACGCGACCGATCCAGGGGCTGGGCGTCCAGTTCGCCGATCAACCGCCAGAAGCCGCCCGGGGAAACGGTGCGGCGCTGACAATGTCGGCTCATGTCCAGGCTGTCCAACTCCCGCCAGACCCAGAGGCCGCCGGTATCCACCCCGCGGTGTGGGTACCGGCGCAGCCGGGCATCGATCGCGTCGTCGCCGGCGAGCGCCTCGCGATAGAGCTTGTCGGCGTAGCGCTTACCCGCTCCGCGCGGCGGTGCCAAGATCAGGACGGCCCCGACATGCATCGGGTTTGAGACGAGCTCCGCCGTCATCATCGCGACGTCCAGCGGATCCAGGGGCTTCATGTCGTTTTCGCCGACTAGGCGGGACGTTCGCGCCGCGCCGACGCCCCCTCCCCCTCGAGGAGGCCCGACTGCGCCAGCGCGGCCTCGACGAACCGCTGCACCGGCCGGGCCCGGAAAAACCCGGTGTGACCGCCCGGGTACCAGACGATTTCGGGCTTGCCCCAGTGCTCCCACAGCCGGACCACCTGCTCGCGGGGATGCACCACCTGGTCGGCGACGCCGGCGTAGATGAACCGGCCCCGCATCGGCACGAGCGGGGGAAGCGACAACGGCGACGTCATCCGACCGATCGGTTCGGCCAATTCCATGGTGCGGCGGCGGGGATCGTCGGGGCGCAGCCCGGAATGCCGGCCGAGCAGCGCGACCAGGTCGGCGACCGGGACGCCGAGAATCGCGCAGGTGAGCCCGGTTTCGAGGCTGGCCACCAACGCGGCGATATAGCCGCCCAGCGACAGACCGTTCAACCCTATCTGCGACTCCGGTTCCTGTCGCCGTATCCAGGACAACAGCCGCCGGATGTCCCAGACCGCCTGAGCGGTGGCGTGCACGTCGTCGAGGATGTCCTCGCCCGGAAAGATGGCGCTCTTGGGCAGGCCGCGGCTGCGGGGCCCGTGCATCGGGAGGACCGGCATGACGACGTTCAGCCCCAGATCTTCGTGCAGCCGCCGCGCCCGGAACAGGGCCAGGTCCAATGCCGCACGGCCCATTTCGGTCCCGTGTATGCACACCAGCCAGGGCCGCGGCTCCGGGTGGCGCAAGAGCAGGGCATACTCGCGGTTGTTGGCGGTGTACCCCATCCACCGGTCGGCGCCCGGCTCCCCCGGGCGGGGCAGGTATTCGCTGGCGAAGAACAGTCGATGATGGGAGTTTCTTCCGCCCTTGACCTTTCGCACGGTGACGTCCGTGAGGGGTGGTGGTGCGCCGAAGAATCGCTTGGGGTTGTCCAGCCAACCGCGCTCGCCGTAGAACTGGAGCCCGGCCGTCACCTCGCGGGTGATGCGCTCGAACTTGGCGGGCCGGCTGACCGGCCGGCGCGCCTTCAGCCCCATCAGGACGATCTCGTCGCGGAAAGCCTGCGCCGCCAGGGCGAGGGTGGGCCGGGCGATCGGCAGGCTGCCCGGCTCCTGGTGGTCGAGGTAGTCCCGCCACGACTGGGCCACGTACTGCCCGGTGTGCGTGAAGGGTTTGACGACATCGCCCAGGCCGACGGGGCCCGGACCGCTGGGTACTGCCATCGTTGCAAACTAGCAGCCCCCAAACTCGGGCTGTTAGGGACTTACGTCCCGGTGCGCACCGCGAAAGTCCTTGACCAGCAGACCAAGGACTTTAGCCACTCGTGCGGGCGCCGCCGCCGGTCGTAACGTCGGGGCGTCGGTGTTCGCCGGCACGCAATAGCCAACTCGCATGAGGAGTATCACCATGACTGCAACACCGGAGAAATCCGAGCCGCGCTGGGCCGAATTGACCGACGATGTGCTCGAATCGGTTGAGGGCGGCCGCAAGCAGGCCATCGAGGCGGTCCGCAAGTTCGTCGACCAGATCAGCCCCGTGCTGCCCGAGCAGTCGCGGCGCAAGACCGTCGTGGACGCCGCCCTGGACCTGGCCGACGAGTTGGTCGCCGCGCGGATCGAGTTCTTCCGCGGCGTCGTGCGCAGCGCCGCGCACGCGACGAGCAAGCACGGCGAGTAACAGGCCGGGTCGGCGCCGTTGTAGGCGAGGCGCGAAGAACTGAGGTCGAGCCCCTCGATCTCGTCGTCGCGGATCTTCGACAGGCACAGCTCGTAGGCCAAGTTCGGGCCGGCCGACATGGTCGCCCGGTGGGCGTGAATTTCCCACAGCCATCGCGACGGGTCGTCAAACGTGCTGTCCAGCGTCACCGCGGGCGACGTGCCGTGCGGGTGCACTTCGGCGACGAGGCCACGCGCCAGCGCCCAGCGCCAAAAGCGTGGGCGTGCACCCCTGGCTGGGCATCGGTGCTGAAGTCGGGACGTCAGGAAGCGGTCGCCGGGGGCGCCACCCGGTTGCGCAGGCGCTCCGCGAACGCCGCGGCCCGGTCCAGGTCGTGGTCTCCGGGCCGTCCGCGGTTGATCCCGCCGATGAAGCCGAACAGCCCCACCGTGTCGAATCCACGGCAGGAGAACGAATCGAGAACCTCGAAACCCTTGGCGGCGAGCGGGACTCGTATCGGCTTGGTGTAGTCCATCAGCGGCATCTGGCGGGCGCCGCTGGTGAAGAACGTGAACGCGCGCACGCCGTCCACGTCGGGCAGGCGGCCGATCAGCTTCCGAATCCGCGCGTCGAATGCCATGTAGTAGATGCCGGAGCCGAAGCCGACGAGGTCGTACTCGCGCAGCTGCGCGGGATCGACGGACTCGGGTTCGACGACCTCGGCGCCCAGCACCTCGGCCATCCGATCGGCCACGCGGCGCGTGTTGCCGTGTGACTTGGAAACGCAGACGATGAGCGACTTCATGGGTTCGATACTCCGTGCCGGACCGCGGCCGGGTAAGGGCGCAAAGCCACCGGCGTCCGGGGCATTGGTCCCTACCGGATTCCCAAGTCTCAGTCGAACGCGTGGATCACCTGGTGGGCCACCTGCTCGATCCGGCGGCGCAGCCCCGGGCCGAGCTGAAGCTCGTCGAACTCCGGGATCTCTCCGATGGTGGTGACCACGCCGGGTTCCTCGTGTTCCCAACGGGCTTTCACCTTGTCACCCAGCGCACGGGCGGGCGGATTGTCGGCGAGCACCCGGGCGTGGAACCGCTTGACGCCGTCCACTCGCGCCGCGATCGCCAGCGCCCCGAGCAGCAGCGTCCCGATTCCCCGGCCCTGATAGGCGTCGGCCACCGTGAGCGCCACCTCCGCCGAGGCCGGGTCGTCCTGGTCCCGGATGAAGCGCGCGTCGGCGACCACCGGCCCGTCGGCGCCGTGCGAGCCGTCGACCACCACCCACACGAAGTGGTCGACGTAGTCGACCTCGAACAGGTAGATCAGCCGCGCCTCGGATGGGGCGCCTCCCTGGTAGCGCCGGTACAGCGTCTCGCGCGAAAACGACCCCGCGTCGGTGAATCGCTCGGCGTCACCGGGCAGGACCGGACGCAGCAGGAGCTCGGCACCGTCCTTCGTCGCGACCGGGATCGGGATGACGTACGCGGCCATCCGTTGTCGCGCCGTGCGGACCAGCCGTTCGGCGACGGCCGGCATGGCCAGCATGCACTCGAAGGCGGCGTTGTCGCCGAGGTAGCCGTGGATGTCGTCCTTGGCGACCACCGTGGCCGTCCTCGGCGCGCGTCGCAGCAGGGCAATCTCGCCGATGACCGTCCCGGGCGACAGCTCGATCACCACCACATTGCCGTCCGAGCCGGTATGCGTGACCTCGACCCGGCCCGACGCGATGATCGCGAACGATTCGGCGTCTTCACCCTGTCGCATCAGCACGTCACCGGCGACCGCATGCAGCGGCTGAAGGCCGGCCGCCAGTGCGATGAGGTCCGGCCCGGCGATGCCGGCGAACACCGACAGTGCCGCCAGGTCCTCGACGCTGGCGGGACTCACGTCGCGGCATCCCCGTGATCCGACCTCACCGGCTGTACGGTACGCGACCCGCGTCGCCCGACGCCCGGGAAGTTGGTGGTCAGGTGTGGTGACAAAGGACCCTGAATGCGGGCACCGGTGACGTTTGCCGGTCGCCGCGTGACTTTCGTCTCTTTTGTCGGCCCGCCGGACCGCGCCAGCATCGAAGGGATACCGGCGGCCGCCGGTATCCGATTCGGCACCAACGGATTACCACCATGAATGCAGCACTGACCGCAACGGAGCGACCCGACCTCAGCAAGATCGACAACCGCGCACCGTCGGTCGCCCGCCTGTTCCTCGACCGGGTGGCCGCCACCCCGCACGCCGAAGCCTTCCGCTACCCGCAGGACCACACCTGGGAGAGCGTGACCTGGCAGCAGGTCGGCGAGCGCGTCCGCAACCTCGCCGCAGGGCTGATCGCGCTGGGCATCGCCCCGGAGGACCGGGTCGCGCTCGCGTCCGCGACGCGCTACGAATGGGTGCTGGTCGACTTCGCCATCATGTGCGCGGGCGCAGCCACCACCACCGTGTACCCGACGACCCACGCCACCGACGTCGCCTACATCGTCGCCAATTCGGGCAGCCGGGTGGTGGTCGCCGAGAATCAGGCGCAGCTCGACAAGCTGCTCGAGCACCGCGGCGAGCTGCCCGAGGTGCGCAAGGTCGTGCTGATCGACGGCAACGGGGACGGCGAGTGGACGATCACCCTGGCTGACCTCGAGCAGATGGGCAAGCAACTGCTCGCCGACTCCCCCGGCGCCGTCGACGAGCGGGTCGCCGCCATCGGACCCGACCAGCTCGCCAGCCTCATCTACACGTCCGGCACCACCGGGCGACCCAAGGGGGTCCGGCTGAGCCACCGCTCGTGGACGTATACCGCAGCGGCCATCGACTCGCTGGGCATCCTCGGCCCCGACGACCTGAACTTCCTGTGGCTGCCCCTGGCACACGCGTTCGGCAAGGTGATGCTGGCGCTGCCGCTGCAGATCGGCTTTCCCACGGCCATCGACGGTCGCGTCGAGCGGATCATCGACAACCTCGCGACCCTGCACCCCACGATCATGGGGGCCGCGCCGCGCATCTTCGAGAAGGCGCATGCCCGGGTCCAGGAGATGGCCGCCGAACAGGGCCGGCTCACCAAGATGATGCTCGATTGGGCGGTCGGCGTCGGCCGGAAGGTGTCGGACGCGCGCCAAGCCGGCCGGAAGCCGTCGCTGGCCTCGATGGTGGCCTACAAGGTGGCCGACCGGCTGGTGTTGTCGACCATCCGGGAACGGTTCGGCGGCCGGCTGCGGTTCTTCGTCTCCGCGGCCGCCGCGCTCGACCGCGACGTGGCGCAGTGGTTCGACGCGGTGGGCATTGCGGTGCTCGAGGGTTACGGGCTGACCGAGACCGCCGCCGCGTCGTTCATCAACCGCCCCAACGCCTATCGATTCGGGACGGTCGGCCACCCCTTCCCGGCCACCGAGGCCAGAATCGCCGACGACGGCGAAATCCTGCTCAGGGGACCGGGTGTGATGAGCGCGTACCACGACCTGCCCGACGCCACCGCCGAGGCGCTCGACGAACAGGGGTGGTTCCACACCGGCGACATCGGAGAGATCGATGACGACGGGTACCTGCGGATCACCGACCGCAAGAAGGACATGTTCAAGACCTCGCAGGGCAAGTACGTGGCACCGTCGGCGATCGACGCAAAGTTCAAGGGCTTGTGCCCGTACGTCAGCGAGGTGGTGGTCTACGGCGAGGGCAAGCCGTACTGCGTGGCGCTGATCAGCCTCGACACCGAGGCGATCACCGACTGGGCCGGCAAGTCCGGCCTGGCGGGCAAGTCCTTCGCGGAGATCGCCGCCGATGAGAGAACCGAGGAGCTGATCGCCGGCTACGTCGACGCGTTGAACCTCGAGCTCAATCGCTGGGAGCAGATCAAAAAGTTCGTCATCGCCGACCGCGAGTTCACCATCGAGTCTGGCGATCTAACCCCGAGCATGAAGCTTCGGCGCAAGGTCGTCATCGAGAAGTTCGCCGATCGCCTGTCGGCCCTCTACGCGCAGTGACGACCATTGGGACCTAAGGCCCCCGGCCGGTGGCTAACGACTCTCGTGCCGTCCCGGCCGTCCTTTTACGGTTGGCGCACAGCACGTACATAGCGAAAGAGGGATGGCATGCAATCACAACGCCTCAGGTGGCTGGTCAACGCGCAAGGCCCGTTCGTCTCGGTGTTTTTCGACGACTCGCGCGACACCGCGGAAGCCGTCGAGCACCTCGAAACGACGTGGGAGGACATCCGCAAGGCGCTCGAGGCCCAGGACGCGGGCGACGGCGTCATCGCCAAGCTCGAGGAGGCCGTGTTGCACTTTCGGCCGGCAGTCGGCCGGCGCGGCCGTGCCGTGATCGCCACCACCAACCAGGTGCTGGTCAACGAGCACCTGACCACACCGCCACCGGCCACGGAGGTTCGCGTGTCGGAGTACCCCTATGTGGTGCCGCTGGTCGAACTCGAGATGCAACGACCGACATACGTGTTCGCCGCGGTCGACCACACCGGCGCGGACATCACCCTTTACCAGGGGGGCAGCGTCAGCGCCACCAACATCGAGGGCGGCGGATTCCCTGTGCACAAGCCGGTGAGCGCGGGCTGGAACGGCTACGGCGACCTCCAGCACAGCACCGAGGAGGCGATCCGGATGAACTGCCGCGAGATCGCGGACGCGCTGACGCGGCTGGTGGACGAGGCCGACCCGGAGGTGGTGTTCCTGTGCGGCGAGGTGAGTTCGCTCGCCGATCTCGACGCCCAGCTGCCGAGGCGGGTTGCCAAACGGGTGTCCAAGCTCCATGCCGGGGCCCGCAAGAGCGGGATCGACGAGGAAAAGGTTCGCGAGCTGACCTCCGCGGAGTTCGCCCGGCGGCGCAGTATCGAAATGGCCGGCGTCGCCGAACGATTCGAGGCTGAGACGGGACGCGGGTCGGGGCTCGCCGCCGAGGGGCTCACTGCGGTGTGCGCGGCGTTGCGCGACGGCGACGTCGACACCTTGATCGTCGGCGAGGTGGGCGAGGCCACCGTCGTCACCGGCGAGGCGCTCACCACCGTCGCTCCCGACGCCGACACGCTGTCCGATCTGGGCGAGGCGGTGCGGCGGGTGGCACGGGCCGACGAGGCGTTGCCGTTCGCCGCGATCGCCGTCGGCGCGGCGCTGGTCCGAGCCGAAGGCCGGATCACGCCCAAGGACGGGGTGGGGGCGCTGCTGCGCTACGCCGCCACCGACAGGCTCGCCGGTCAGCAGTAGGACCGGCAAAGGTTGAGTGTGGGCGGCGGTCCCGGACGGGGGGAGTTCCGGGACCGCCGCGGCATTTAGGTGGCCTTGGGGCGGGCTCAGCCCGCCGGCGTGATCAGCCCGCCGGCGTGATCAGCCCGCCGGCGTGATCAGCCCGTAGTGGCCGTCGTAGCGGTGATACAACACCCTCCCCCGCTCCCGGGCCGTGTCGACGAAGAACAGGAACGGCAGGCCGAGCAGGCCGATCCGCTCGACCGCCTGCTCGACCGTGAGTCGCGGGGCCGGCTGCGAACTGATCGTCAGTGGCGTCTCGAAGGGTGCCAGCTTGCCGGAGGACTCCGGATCCACCAGTGCCAGGCGGTATTCCGTCGGTCCGTTGTGATAGAGCACGCTGTCCTGTCGCGTGCCCTCCTCGGTGAAGAGATGGAAGTCGTAGTCGAGCAGTTCCATCTCGGACGCGGCATCGTCGACCGAGCAGATCGGCACGCCGTACGACTTGTGCCGCACGATCCGGCGTTCGCTTTCCGGCCGGGGAAAGTAGCTCGGCCGGTGGTCGGGCTCGGACTGGTGGCGCCATTCGTGCGCACCGGCCTTGGGCATGCCGCCCCGTTTGGCTTCCCAGTTTTCCGCGCTGCGCTCCAGTCGGCGGCGGAGCCGCGCCTCCAGCCTGTCAATCGCCTCTTGCGCGGTGACGCCCTCCACCTGGGCGCGCACCAGCCGGCCGTTGACGTCGAGGTTCGCCTGGGCGATCACCCGCCGGGCCACCGCCGGGTCGCCGTGCTCGCTCAGTCGCACATGGGCGTCGAGGACGGGTTCATGCACCAGGTGACCGAGTTCGCCGATCTTGGTCCGGGCGTATTCTTCGGCGCCGGGCAGCTCCCCGTGCGTCGTCACCCGGACGTCGATGACGGCCGGTAAATCAGGTCGATGCCTCATGGTTCGTTGCTACGCCCTTCCCGAATGGTGGTTCTAGAGCCGAAAGTCACCCGGTCAGCGGTGTAGGCCGGTGACGGGTTCGTGGGTGCTGGCCGCAATGTCGGCCGAGGTCAGGGCGAGCAGTTGATTCGCCAGATCGGACAGGGCGCGGGCGACCGCGAGCTCGTCACCGATGCGGTCCACCGGCTCGTCGGCGGGGTCCAGGCGTGCCAAGCCGACGCCCACCAGGTGACGGCCGGCCCAGGACAGCCGGGCCTTCGCGCGCGTGCGCTCGTCGCGCTCCTCGATCAGAACCTCGACCAGGCAAGTCTTGCCATCGTTGTCGCCCATCTCGAGTCTCCTTGTCGCGCTGACCGTTCGCACTCAGATCCGACCATTCCCGGTCGGCCGGGCAGTAGGGGAAGAAGTCCCGAGTCGGCGAGTCGTTCGTCGTTACGACAAAACCGGAGGGCCGTTACGCGTCAGCGGCGCCTGACTCGCGGCGGCGCCGGATGGGTGGTCCGTATTCCCCGGACGAACATCTTGATGTGCCGACGCGCGGTTACCGCCCAGTCGGGTCCGTGGGGCAGTGGAATCGCAACGAGGGTCGCGCACACGATTACGTCGATGGCTTGGACGTCAGCGTGAATCGATCCGTCGGCTCGACCTTCCGCGAGGAAGTTCTCGATCGCGATCCCAATGTCCTCTCGGGCTTTCAGCGCGGCGTCATCGACCAACGGCTTCCCGCCGCGCAGGGGCATTGCAACCAATTGGTTTGCGAGATTGAGGCACTCATTGAGGTAGGCCTCGATCGCGTCAGCGCCGCCGAGGCCGTCCTCCTTGATTCGCGCCAGTGTCCGCAGCAACAGGCCACTGCCCCGCCGTTGCATTTCGTCGAGCAGTGCCGCGCGGTCGGGAAAACGGCGGTAGAAGGTGCCGACTCCCACCCCGGCGGCCTCGGCGATGTCGGTGAGCGGCACGTTTTGACCCCGCGCCGCCATGAGGTCGGCGGCGGTGCGCAGGATCTTCTCCCGGTTCTCGGTTGCGTCGCGACGCTCTGCGCGGGATCGCTTCTCGGGCGCACCGGCGGGCATGGTCGAGTGTCACACATCCTTTTCGCGGCTCGGTTTGACGCGCTTCCCGAAGAGGGGAATGCTGGACATAACCGGAGGAAATCTTCCTCTAAACCGTACTCCGCGTCGACCCCGATCGAGGAAGCAGCGTGACAGACAACGACGACGCCAACCGCCGCAGCATCGCGGGCGACGAACGGAAAACGGCCCGCACGGTACCGGTCGTCGCCTTGATTCGGCGCGAGCACGCCTCATGACGCGCCCTCGCCTCGTCGAGGCGCTGCATTCCGAACTTCCCGGCGCCGTTTACGCGCCCGGCGATGATGAGTACGCGGACGCCACCAGTCCGGACAACTCCAGCCACGAACAAGCGCCCAGCGCGGTGGTGCGGCCGCGATCGGCAAACCAGCTGGCCTCCGCTGTGGCTGTGGTTTCGCGCCTCGGCGGTCGTGTCGTGGTTCAAGCCACGGGCCACGGAGCGGGTGAGCCGGTCCTCGGAGACGACGTCTTGCTCGACACGTCGGCGTTGACCGACGTCACCGTTGACCCGACGCGACGTCTTGCATACGTGGGCGCGGGCGCGATGTGGCCGGCCGTCCAGAAAGCCGCTGCCCCGCATGGAATTCTCGGGCTCAGCGGGACGTCGCCGACGGTTGGGGTGGCCGGCTACATCTTCGGTGGCGGGGTCGGCTGGTTTGTGCGCAAGCACGGCCTCGCGGCGGCCACGCTGCGCTCGGTCGATTACGTCGACGCCGAAGGCCGAATTCGCCGGGCCGCCCCGACGCGTCCGATCCGATCGACCGCGAAGCGCTATGGGCGTTTCGCGGCGGGGCACCGTCGGCATCGCCACCGCGGTCGAGATCGACCTCGTCCCGGTGACCGACCTGTGGACCGGCTACCTGCTGTGGCGTGCCGACGACCTGCCGGCGGTAATCGCCGCGTGGGCGAACGCTACCGCTCGCGTGAGCGCTTCGGTCACCAGTGCGCTATCGGTGTTGAAACTCCCACCCGAGGGCCCTTTTCCCGACGAACTGCTGGGCACGCCGGTTGTCCACCTCTCCTATGCATCACCAGACGGCGGAGCCGTTCTGGACGGCATGCGCGACCCTGTTACGAGCGCCGCGCAGCCCGTTGTGGACACCACCGGTCCCGGCGACGTGGCTTCCCTGTCCGCGATCCATCTCGACCCGCCCGCGGCTGTGCCGGCCAGGGGCATCGGAATATGGCTGGGCGACAACGCGACAGACGCCATCGCCGCGACGTTCGACGCTGCCCGCGTGGGCCGGCGCGGCGGTTTGAACATGATCGAATTGCGTCACACCGACTGCGGACCCACCGACGTCGACGGTGCCCTGACAAGCGTCCCCGCACCGTTCCTGCTCCACGCCGTGGGCGCAGCGGCCGACGGGGATACGCGCGACTTGGTGGACGAGTCGCTTCGCGCCGTAGGCGTCGCGAGTCGGGCCGCAAACACCAGCCGGACCGCTCCGTCCTTTCGGGATGGTCAGCTCGATGCGGGCGAGTCGATGTCAACGTCCGACTTCAATCGGTTGCGGGCCGTCAAGATCGCACTTGATCCCCGCCGCGTCTTCCGGTTCCATCGGGACCCGTCTCGCCGAACGATGGAAGAGCACGGCTTGCTGCAATAGCAGCAACTACACCTCAAGGGGAGGCATCGATGACCATCACCGTGATCGGCGCAACCGGACAGCAGGGATCGGCGGTCGTGCTGGGGTTACTCGAGCGCGGCGCCGCGGTGCGCGCGGTGACGCGCGATCCGCAAAGCGACGCCGGTGTCGAACTGGCCGGCCGCGGCGCCGAAGTCGTGGCGGCCGACCTCAACGACCGCGACTCGGTGCGCCGCGCCTTCGATGGAGCCAAGGCCGCCTTCGCCATGACCACCTTTGCCGGACCGGACGGCACCGACGGCGAAGTCGAACGCGGCCGCGTCATCGCAGAAGCCGCCGCCGCTGCGGCGCTGCCGTTCCTGGTGTATAGCTCGGTGGGCGGCGCGGAGCGCCACACCGGGATCCCGCACTTCGAGAGCAAGCGCCGGATCGAAGAGTTCCTGGAAGACGGCGAAGTCCCGGTCGCGTTCGTCCGGCCGACATTTTTCATGGAGAATCTCAGCCAGATGATACGCACCGATGAGCGGCCCGTCGCCGTGTCGGCGCCACTTCCCGACGGCATACCGCTACAGATGGTTTCGGTGCGAGATATCGGAAAGGTCGCTGCGGCAATGTTGTTGCGGCCCCATTCGGCCCCACAGGCGATCGAGATCGCCGGCGACGAACTGACCGGCTCGCAGATCGCCGAACGCGTGGGCGCCCAGGTCGGCACGAGGGCGACCTACACCGAGGCCCCGCTGGATGTGCTCGGCGATGACGACGATCAGAAGACGATGTTTCGGTGGTTCACCCAATCACCTTCCTATCGAGCGGACTTCGACGCCACCCGGCGCCTGGTGCCCGACGTCGAAAACCTGGCGACCTGGCTGCACCGCAACCTTCACGGCCGGCACGGTGACGCATGAGTTGTCGCGGACACCTTGCGAATCAACAGCTTCCGACGCATCTCGTGGACGTCACAGGCTCGTATCGAGCGCGCGCCACCCGGCGGATGTGCCCGGCGCGCGTCGGCCGGGGACGTAACCTTCTCAGGTCCGACCCGCAAACCCAGGAGCAAAGACGTGAGCGAACTGGCCCGGCGGCGGTTCCTCGTCGCGCTGGCCGCGGGGTTCGCGGGCGCCTCGTGGTGCGCGGGCGAAACCGTGACGCCGGTAGCGCGCGGTGACGTGCACGGGACCGCACCCGGGCCGGTCACCCCGGCCCCGGGATCGCGGGTGGCGCTGCCGGGCGGTGCCGTACTGAAGAGGCTGCCCGGCAACGGCGATCTGCTGGCCTGGACGGTCGACGACGGTGCCAACTCCGACGTGGTGCGCCTCTACACGCAGTTCGCCAAGGACACCGGCGTGCGGCTCACGTATTTCGTCACCGGCGCCTACCGCTCCTGGACCGAGAACGCCCCCCTGCTGCGGCCACTCGTCGATGCGGGGCAGATTCAGCTGGCGAACCACACCTGGACGCACCCGGACTTGACGAGGCTGGCGCCGGGCCAGGTCGCCGACGAGCTCCGCCGCACCGACGCGTTTCTGCGCAACACGTACGGGGTGGACGCCACCCCCTATTTCCGGCCACCCTATGGTCACCACAACGCCGCGGTGGACGCGGTGGCCGCCGGCCTCGGCTATCAGAATCCCACGTTGTGGTCGGGCGACCTGCACGATTCCGCGCTGCTGCCCGAGGACCGGATCGTCGCGCTCGCGTACCAGTCGTTCGTCGCGCAGAACATCGTGATCGGCCACCTCAACCACCCGCCGGTCACCCATGTCTACGGGCAGCTGCGGGAGATCATCCGCGCCCGCGGGCTGCGCACCGTGACCCTCGACGACGTTTTCGCGCGCCGGTGAGGCGACACCTCAACCCAGTTGGTCCCCAATGGCTTTGGCGGCCGTGGTGAGCGCGGCGGCCACCGCGGGAAAGCGCCACACATCGAGCCGGTTCAGCGGCGCGGCGGCGTTGAGCGCGAGCCGCAGGCCGGGCCCGCCGGTCGGGATCGCAACCGCAACCGAGGCGACCCCGTCCTCGCCCTCCTCGCGATTGACGGCGCAGCCGCGCTCGCGGATCTGCGACAGCTCGCGCCCGAGCCGGGAGGCGACCCGCACCGCGGCCGGGCCCTCGACCGCGGCGACGAACCGGACGTTGGCGCCGTCGAGCATTCCGACGCGGACCATTTCACGCGGTTCCTCGCTGAGGCCGCGCACGACCGCCGCGGCGGACCGCTGAATGTCGATGCGGCCGAAGATCGCGAACGCCACGCCCGTCAACGCCGGCCCGGGCTGCTCAGCCTTCTTCGGCATGACAGCGACGGCGCCGACCCGATGCGCCGGCTGCGCCGCTCACACCAGGCTCAGCACCGCCGCCCCGAGCAACCCGGCCGCGACGACGGCGGCCGCGGCGGTCGTCGTCGCCTTCCACCCCAGACCGCGCGCCACCATCACGGCGCCCGGGACGCTGACCGCGGGAAGCGTGACGAGCAGAGCGCCGATCGTCCCCGACGAGACCCCCAGCAGCGCAAGGCTTTGCAGGATCGGGATCTCCCCCGCCGTGGGGATGACGATGAGCGTGCCGACGATCGCCGCCAGCACGACGATCAGCAGACCGTGGTGCGGGAGCCGGGTACCCGCGAGCAGCCAGCCCCGTAGCGCGCCGAGGGCGAGCACGATCACCGCGTATTCCGGTAACAGGATCAGACACAGCCGCAGCAGTGCCCCACAAACCTGCGTGCGGGCGCCTCCGAGTCACGCGCCGGCGCGGTGTCGGACGCCGACGGCCCGGTTCCGTGTGGGCGCGTCAGCAGTCCCACCGCCACGGCGGCGCCGACCACCGCCGCGGTGCCGACCAGGAGCCTGGTCAGCGTCCACTGCCAGGGAGCAACGAAGAGCAAGAAGACCAGCACCGCTGGGTTGAGCAGCGGGTTGCCGAGCCAGTAGGCAACGCTGGCGGCGCGGTCGACGCCGTTGCGCCGCAGCGTGATCGCGACCGGGGCGGTGCAACACGTGCACATCATCGACGGCGTGCTGGCTACCGCGCCGGCGAGCGCGCTAGACAGCACGCGCCGCCGATTCAACAAGCGCGGCAACCACGTTCGCGGCACCAGCGCCTGCACCGACGCGCTCATCAACAACGCGACGACGAGGGCCGGCCAGATCGAGGCCAGGTACGCGTGGAAGAACGTCGTCGCGGCGTGCCAGCTCGGACCGTCCCCCGGGCGGACTCCGCCCGCGATGAGGATGTTGGACCCCGGCCAGTGATGGGTTTGCCGGGCCTCCAGGGCTTTGGCGGCGTACGGCGTCCACTTCGCCCACGCCAGCCCAACCACGAACACCGCCAGGGTGACCACGACACCGATCGCGAGCGCCGCACGGGCCCGCACGTCTCGCGCGCTCGCCAGTTCCGTCACGGCCGCGCCCTCCGGGTAGCGCCAGGTAAATCACCGAAGCGATAGCGCACCCGATATCGCTTCGTGAGGTCGCCTATATCCCTGCCGGGGCACGTCGAGCGCGCCATCACTGATCAGCCTGCGCTGCAACTGCTTTCGCCCACCGGTAGTCGGCCTTTCCGGACGGCGACCGCTGCAACCGGTCACGGAAGACGATCGCCTTGGGCAGCTTGTAGCGGGCGATGTGGCGGGCTGCCTCGGCGATGATGGCGTCGGCCAGGCCGTCACCGTCGGCCTGCTCACCATTGGCCAGCTGGACGACGGCGACCACCTCGTTGCCCCACCGCACGCTGGGCCGGCTGGTCACCACCACGTCGTAGACGGCGGGGTGCCGCCCGACCGCGGCCTCCACCTCCTCGGCGAAGATCTTCTCCCCACCGGAATTGATCGTCACCGAGTCACGGCCCAGCAGCTCGATCCCGCCGTCCGCGTGCCAGCGGGCCCGGTCGCCGGGCACCGAGTGCCGGATCCCCTCGATCACCGGGAACGTGCGAGCGGTCTTCCGGATCCCCGAGGTAGCCGAGCGGTATCCGGCCCTGCTGGGCCAGCCAGCCGATCTCGTCGTCGCCGGGCGACAGGATCCGCGTCATGTCCGAACTGACCACCACGGCACCCGGATTGGGGGCGAACCGGCCCGAGGCGGCCTGTGCGCGACTGGACACCTGACCCATCTGGGAGCCGGACTCCGACGAACCGCCCGCGTCGAGGATCGTCAGCTGCGGCAGCAATTCGACGAATCGCCGCTTGAGCGGGGCGCTGAGCGCCGCCCCGCCCGTGATCAGGATCAGCAACCCGGACAGGTCGTAATCGCCGGCCTCGAGCTCGTCGAGCAGCGGCCGCCCGAAGGCGTCGCCGACCATCGACAGCGAGACCACCCGCTCGCGGCTGGCCAGCGCCCACGCCTCGGCCGGATCGAAGTGGGTGGTGGTCGGCGCCATCACGAACGGTCGCCCGCCGCACAGGTTGACGAAGGCCGCCCACTGCGCGGCCCCGTGCATCAGCGGCGCCACCGTCATCGAGCCCGGCCCCTCGGGCCTCGACCGCTCGACGATCTCCGCCAGGCTCGTCACCACTTCGCCGGTGCCGAAGTTGCGGCCGCCCATGGCGCCCAGATAGATGTCGTGCTGGCGCCACAGCACCGCCTTGGGCATCCCGGTGGTGCCGCCGGTGTAGAGCATGTAGAGGTCGTCGGGCGAGGGCGTGAGGTCGAGCGGTTCGTCGGACACCCCCCCGGTCTCGAAGGCCAGCAGATCCTCGTAGCGCACCGCGCCGGGCAGCGGATCGTGGCCGGACCCGTCGTCGACGTGGATGAGGCGTATGTCGGCTCCCATGGTGCGCAGCGCCTCGCCCAGCGTCGGGGCAAAACGCGCGTGGTACATCACCGCGTCCGCGCGGGCATTGCCGAGCAGGTACACCAGTTCGTCGGCGACGTACCGATAGTTGACGTTGAACGGCGCGACCCGCGCCTTGTACGCCCCGAGCATGGCCTCGAGGTACTCGTTGCCATTGGCCATGTACAGCCCCAGGTGACTCTGGCCGGACTCGTGGGGCGCCAGCTCGGAGCGCTCCCGGTGCGCGCCGAGGCCCCACTGGTTCAGCGCGCGGGCGAAGCGGCGGGCACGCGCGTCGGTCTGCGCGAACGTGAACCGGCGGTCGCCGAACACGATGCAGTCCCGGTCCGGGTTGGCCGCCGCCACCGCCGCGAACACCTCAGCGAGGTTGAACTCGACGTCCTGCATGGACACTCCTCACCACGGTCGACGGCGCGCCACGTTGCCGCTCGCGATGATCGCGAGGCGCGGCGAAGCCGGGCGACGCGAGTCGCCGCCACCAAACTAGTCTCGGCATCGTGCGCGGGCTTGGTCACGCCGGATATCGCCGATACGTCGCCCTGGGAGATAGCCAGACCGAGGGGTTGTGGGACGGCGACGATGTCGTCGGCCTGCTGGGGTTCGCGGACCGGCTCGCCGCCATGATCGATGCGCTGCACCGGGCCTGCACTACGCCAACCTCGCGATTCGCGGCAAGCGGATCGGCGACGTGCTGCGCGAGCAGGTCCCCCCGGCACTGGCGATGCGACCGGACCTGGTCACGGTGTGCGTCGGAATGAACGACGTCATCCAGCCCGGCCGGTCGTTCGGTCCCGCCCTGCGCGACCTGGAACAGCTCTACGCCGCCCTCGCCGAATCGGGGGCGACGGTCGCGACGACCACGTTCCCCAACGTCGCGCAGTTTTTGCCGCTCGGCCGGCTGGTGTCGGGGCGGCTGTCCCGCATCAACGCCGCGATCCGCGGGGCCACCGAGCGCTACGGCTTCCGGCTCGTCGACCTGTACGGCGCCGCGTCGATGCGCGACCTCGACACCTGGGCCATCGACCGGGTGCACGCGTCCACCAAGGGACACATCCTGTTCGCCGCCGCGGCCGCCGAGGCACTGAGTCTGCCTGGCAGCAACCACGATTGGGCCGAACCGAGTGTCAACCCGGCGCGATTGTCGCTGCCCGCCACCGCCTACGGGCAGCTGCGCTGGACGCAGGACGCCTTCTTTCCCTGGATCTGGCGCAGGATGCGCGGCCTCTCGTCGGCGGACGGGCGCGAGCCCAAGCGCCCGCGATTGGAGCCGTTCCGCACCGCGGACGAAGAGAATACGACGCGGGATGCCCGACGGTCGGGCATCCTTGACCCATGAACGTGGAGGCCTTGCTGCAGTCGGTCCCGCCGCTCGCGGTCTACCTGGTGGTGTGCGGGGTCGTCGGGGTCGAGAGCCTGGGCATCCCGCTCCCGGGCGAGATCGTGCTCGTGACGGCGGCGCTCATGTCGTCGCAGCACGACCTGGCCGTCAACCCGGTCGGCGTGGGCCTCGCCGCGGTGATCGGCGCCGTCGTCGGCGACTCGATCGGGTACGCCATCGGGCGTCGGTTCGGCATGCCGCTGTTCGATCGGTTGGGCCAGCGGTTCCCCAAGCACTTCGGGCCCGGACACGTCGCGCTCGCCGAGCGGTTGTTCAACCGCTGGGGGGTGCGAGCGGTCTTCTTCGGCCGCTTCATCGCGCTACTGCGGATCTTCGCCGGGCCGCTCGCGGGGGCGCTGAACATGCACTACCCGCGGTTCCTGGCGGCGAACGTCTCGGGGGCCATCTGCTGGGCGGGCGGCACGACGGCCCTGGTGTATTTCGCGGGGATGGCCGCCGAACGGTGGATGGAGCGGTTCTCCTGGGTCGCGCTGGTGGTCGCGATCGTCTTCGGCCTGATCGCCGCCTTCGCGCTGCGCGAACGCACCGCGCGCGCGATCACCGAGCTGGAGGCCGAGCACGATCGCAAGACCGACAGTTCCACTGTTTAGGCCCGGTCTAGCTCACCGCCTCGCCGGGATCCGCCGCCGAGATTGGCCGATGCTCGCCGATGAGGGCGCTACCCATCTTGCGGGCCCGCAACGCCGCGTCCGCGTCACCCACCGCCGCCAGGACGATGGCACCCTTCATCAGGATGTGCCACGACGAGGCGAACTCCTCCACGTCGGTCAGCCCCGCCGCGGCGGCGCGCCGGCGCACGATGTCGCGCACGTGGTCGATGTGGGCGATGCACGCCTGCCCGACCGGGTGATCCGCCCCCAGCTCGAGCAGCACGTTGATGAACGAGCACCCTCGAAGCCGTCGCGCAGTTGAAACCAGTCGTGCATGACGTCGAAGATCGCCAACAGCTGCTCTTCCGTGTGGTGCCCGCTGCCGCGACTGCTCCTCGATGAGGCCGTGCGTCCAGACCTGTTCGCGCCGCTGCAGCACGGCCAGCACGAGGTCGTTCTTGGTGGCGAAGTGCCGGTACAGCGTTGCCCTGGCCACCCCGGCGCGCTCGATCACCTCGTCGGTGCCGACAGCGCGAATCCCACGCCGGCTGAACAGCTCATACGCCGCGGCCAAAATGCGTTCCCGCGCCGACGCGGCGGGAGCGACATTGTGGGTCGTCATAGCCAGCCTCACCGTACTCTTAGCCGGGCTGTATAGACAGACCGCCCTGTCTCGTTATACAACAGAGATTCGCACTATGCGAAGTCGGTCTTCAAACAGCAGGACGGACAACCGTTTCGGCGTACCCACGCCGGGCAATGAGGGAGTCCACCATGAGCCCGGTCATAGCAGAACCGATACCCAGCACGCCCCTGAAGCTCAGCACGCGGCTGGTGTACGAACTGGGCGACCCCGGCAGCACATTGCGGGCCACGACCGATCGCTTCGGCCCGGCGGTGTTGATCAACGCCGGCGGGGAGGTCGACGCGTGCAACGAGCGCACCTGGCGCCAGCTGGTCAGCGAGGCCGCCACCGTGGTCATCGCGCCCGGGCCGTTCATCGTGGACGTCACGGGACTCGATTTCATGGGCTGCTGCGCCTTCGCCGCCCTGGCCGACGAGGCCCGGCGCTGCCGGGAGCGCGGCGTCGAGCTGCGCCTGGTGAGCCACGAGCCGATCGTCACCCGGATCGTCGACGCGTGCGGGCTCAACCGCGCGCTGCCGATCTACCCGACCGTCGACTCGGCGCTCGGTGCGGCCGCTCGCTGGTGACGTACCGGCCGGGCCACTGATCCGGTGCATTCGGCCTGATGAGCGACCTTCCCACCTTCGGTGCGGAGGAGGAATTCCTCCTCGTCCACCCGCGCACCGGTGAACCCGCCCCGCGCAACGCCGCGGTGGCCGCCGAGGGCGAGCGCCTGGGCATCGAGCTGCAGGTGGAACTGAGCAGTTGCCAGGTGGAGACCACGTCCAGCGTGATGTCGACCAGCGCGGAACTGCAAGAGGAGCTCGCCCGGCTGCGCCGCGTCTCCGCGCAGGCCGCCGAGGCCGCAGGCGTCACGCTGCTGGCCTCCGGGCTTCCCCCCGCCACGCCGCACGAGTTCCCGGTGACGGACACTCCGCGCTACCGGCGGATCGGGGAACAGTACGGGATGGTCGCCCATGAGCAGGGCATCTGTGGATGCCACGTTCACGTCCAGGTCCCCGACCGGCCGCCGCCGTCCACGTCAGCAACTGGCTGCGGCCGTGGCTGCCGTCGCTGCTCGCGTTGTCGGCCAATTCGCCGCTGTATCGCAACGCCGAGAGCGGCTACGCGAGCTGGCGCAGCGTGCTGTGGCGGCGCTGGCCTGCCGCCGGGCGCCGCCGTTCTTCCCTCGCCGGACGACTACGACCGAGCGGTGCGGATGCTCGTCGACACCGGGGTGATCCTGGACCCCAAGATGATCTATTGGGACGTGCGGCCCTCGGCGAACTTCCCGACGGTCGAAGTGCGGGTCGCCGACGTGCCGGCCACCGTCGCCGAGACGGTGCTCATCGCCACGCTGATCCGGGCGGCGGTGATGACGGCGCTGGACGCTCCCGACGAGGGCGACCAGCTGGGTCGGCTGCCCCCCGGCGCCCTGCGGGCGGCGTACTGGAAGGCGGCCCACGACGGGCTCTCCGGCGACGCGCTCGACCTGATCCGCGGCCGCGGGGCGGTGCCGGCGCGGGAACAGCTGGGGGCGCTGGTGTCAAGGGTGCGGCCGGCGCTGGAGGTGCTGGGCGAATACGACCGCGTCACCGGCGAACTCGACCGGATTGCCGCTGACGGCAACGGGGCGATACGCCAGCTGCGGGCGTGGCGGAAGCGCGGGAAGGTGATGGACGTCGTCGAGCAGCTCAGGGTCGCGACGCTGGGGTGAGGTTCAGGCCACCGCGAGCAGCCGGTACAGCCCGATCAGGCCCACCACCACGATGGTGCCGCGCAACGCCTTCGGCGACAGCCGGCGCCCGTATCGCGCCCCGATGATTCCCCCGACGAGCGAGCTGGCCCCGATCAGCGCGGCAACCAGCCAGCTGATCCGGCCTTCGGCCACAATCGAATAGGCCAGCGCGGCAACGAAATTGACAACAAGCGTCAACAGGTTCTTGGCCGCGTTCATGCGCTGCACCGATTCGGGCAACAACACACCCATCACGCCGACCAACAAGATGCCTTGCGCCGCGGTGAAATAGCCGCCGTAGACACCGACGGCGAACGTGCCGAGCACCAGCACCGCCATCCGCGCGGCCGTGGTGTGCTCAGCCGAGCGCCCCTGCGCCTCGGCCCGCTTGGCCGTCCAGGTCTGGATCCGCGGGCCCACCACCACGAGCACCAGGGCGAGAATGAGCAGCACCGGCACGATGTCGGCGAACACCTCTCGGGCAGGTGCAGCAAAGGAACGCGCCCACCACCGCGCCCGCCAGCGACGCCGGGATCTGCCAGCGCAGCCGGTCCCACTGACCACTCAGTTCGGCCCGATAGCCCCAGGTGCCGGACACGCTGCCGGCCACCAGGCCGACCGCGTTGGACATCGTGGCCGTCACGGGTGGGTAGCCCAACGCGACGAGCGTCGGGAACGTCACCAGGGTTCCCGAGCCGACGAGGGCGTTGATGGCGCCGGCCGCGAAGCCGGCGAGCGCGATCAAAATCATGTGGGAGAGCAGCACTTCCGACCACATTAGTCGGCGCGGGTGGTGCGTCACCAACCCCGCGGGCGGGCGACTTTTCTCACACCGGGGGGGCTTCGGCCCCCCGGTCGACCCCGGTGCGCAGCTTCACCGACGCCGAGTACGCGAGGGTCCGGAACCGCAGGACCGGGTCGTCGGAGGCCTCGATGCCGTCGGTGACCCGCATGGGATCGAAGACGACGATGTCGTTGCCGTGCTCGCGCTCGGTGTCGAGCCCGGTGATCTCGAAGTTGCCGACGACGACCTTCTCGGAGCCGCGCCACGCCGCCGACGGGTCGATCGTCGAGTCGTTCGGTCCGGCGATCTCGACGACGAAGTCGAACCGCACCGGCGCGCCGGCGAGGCGGTGGTTGAGCTCGTGATGCAGGAAGTCGGGGTCGCGGCGCCGCGCGGCCGATCCGTCGAGGAAGTGCTCGCCCGCGTCGGGCGCAGGTGGTAGCGGACGAATCGGGAGCTGCCGTCGGCGGCGACCCAGCGGAAGGCGTGCAGCCCGTGGTAGGAGACCGTGGCGTAACTCTCCGGAACCCTGTTGGCGTCGCGCAGCACGGGCAGCGCCCCCAGCAGGCGCGGATGGGTGAGGAAGTACTTGCCCAGGCGCAGCGGCTGCGTGAGGCCGGGGCGCATCGCCTTGAGCAGATCGACGAATCCTCCGGCGTGCTCGACACGAACAACCGGGCGGTCTGCGTCGAGACGTCGGTGGTCGACCCGTCGGGCAGGGTGAGCTTCACCGCCAACCCGCGCACGCCGGGCAGCGCGTCACGCTGTGGGGTTGCCCGACCCGTTGGAGAACCGGAACAGCGCCGGGACCGCCGAGCCGTCCAGGTGCTTCGCGCGGGACAGTTTCGCCGCCTCGGGGCCGGCGGTGAACCGGCCGCGGTAGAGCGTGCCTTTCGCGTGCAGGGCGCGGGAGCCGGGCTGCGCTCCCCCGGTGCCGCGGATCGCCTCGATCGCCTCGTCCGGAGTAACCATGCGGGAATCGTAAGGCGCTAGTCGGGAAAGCCGAAGAGTTTGACGACACCGTGATCGCGACCCGCGGTGTACCCGCCGTCGACGGCGATGGCCTGCCCGCTGACGAAGGAGGCGTCCGGCGAGAGCAGGAACGCCGCCATGGCCGCGACCTCGTCGGGCCGGCCGAGCCGTCGCAGGGCGTGCTCGGCGGTGATGGAGGCGAGTGGCCCTCCATCCCCGGCAACCGAAAGACACTCTGCGCCATGGGTGTATCGATGAAACCCGGGCAGACGACGTTCGCCCGGATGCCACTGGGACCGTAGTCGAGCGCGATGTTCTTGGTGAGCAGGACGACGCCGCCCTTGGCCGCGTTGTAGGAGCTGCCGCCGGCCGTCCCCTCCAGGCCTTCGATGCTGGCGACGGTGACGAGCGAGCCGCGCTCGCCGTCGACGCGGGGTTGCTCGATCATCCGCGCGAGCGCCGCCTTGGCCACCAGGAAGGTGCCGGTGAGGTTGATGCCGATGACCCGGTTCCACTCGTCCCGATCGAGCAGGTGGACCGGCCCACCGCCCGCGACGCCGGCCGCGTGGAAGACGCCGTCGAGGCGGTCGGGCACGGCGGCGAACACGGCGGCGACCGCGGCCTCGTCGGTGACGTCGGCGGTGACGAGGTGGAAGTCGGCCCCGAGATCGGGCGGGGACGCCACGTCGGCCCCGATGACCGTGCCGCCGGCGGCCAGCAACCGCCGCGCCGTGGCCAGCCCGATCCCGGACGCCACGCCGGTCACGACGAACGTGGGAGTGGGCGCGGTCGGCGTTCACCATGGCAGTCATGCTGACATACCGGCGTGCGGCCGCCTAGCGCACAACGGATTTCTCGGACCACCTGTCCCGCCGAATCGCCGATAAACCCCGTGAATCAGGTGATTTCGACACTGTCTTGGACTCCGATCCGCGGCGATGCGAGAGTGAAACGGGTGGCGGATCAGCAACCGCCGAGTTGACAGGAGTCGAACCATGACCACATCGCCGATATCGCCCGGACTGGGCCACTTGGCCCGCACGCTGGCAATTTCCGCCGCCGCCACGGGCCTTGCCCTCGCCGCCTCCGCGACGATCCCCATCGGCGTGGCGCTGGCCTCCGACGGACCGGTCGACATCGCCGATGGGGTGTCGATCAGCCCGGCGCCGGGCTGGGCAGTCGGCCATCGAGGCCCGAACTGGGTGGCGATCAGCAAGACCGACGGCAGCGCCCAGCTGCGGGTCGCGGTCAAACCGGCCGACGGGCGGATATCGCGGCCATCCTGCAGAACGACATAGACCACTACGCGGCGTCGACCGGCCTGACCAATCTGCACAATGTGGACGCTCCCACGCCGGGACCGGCGCAGAGCGCCGACTTCCAGCAGCAAATCTCCGTCGACTACACCGCCGACGTCTCGGCGCCACAGGGTCCACCTCGGCGCCTTCACCGAGCTCCTGAACCCTCCAACCACCTGTCGGCCTTCATCGACTTCCGGCAGAACAACAACGCGACCCCCAGGTCGTCGAGGACGGCGGCATGATGATCCGCCTCTGACTGACGGCGGGCGAAGACTGGCTCTCCGCCGGGGTGCACAGGGTCGCTAGCCTTGATCAAGGCCGTTGACCACGGGCTTGACGATCGGAGAACCATGCAAGACACCCGCACAACGGAAACGCTCGCCGGGTTCGTCGAACGGCACGCGCAGCGGGCCCGGCGATGTAGCGATCCGCTACGGGGACCAGCAGTGGACCTGGGGCGACTGGGCGTCGCGGATCCGTCGGGCGGCCGGAGCGCTGCGGTTGGCCGGTGTGGAGCGCGGCCAGTCCGTGGCGTTCCTGGACAAGAACCACCCCGCCTGCCTTGAAATTCTCTTCGCCGCAGCCTCGATCGGCGCGGTGACGACGGTCGTCAATTGGCGGGTGGTGGGCGACGAGATCGTCCACGTCCTGCAGGACAGCGGCGCGCGGGTGCTGTTCGTCGGCGCCGAGTTGCATCCCGCCGCCGAGCAGGCGGCGGCTCGGGTCCCGGGCCTGGAACGCGTCGTCGTGGTGGGCGGGGACGACGATCAGTACGAGGCGTTGCTCGCCGCGGCGCCGCCCGCGGCGACCGACGCCGAGGTCGACGAGACCCAGACTGCGCTGGTGATCTACAGCTCCGGCACCACCGGGCGGCCGAAAGGCGTGCTGCTGAGTCAACGCGCTGGTCAATCACGCCGCCAACCTGGCGCCGGCATTTCCTTCGCCGAGGGCGACGCGAACCTGGTGGCCATGCCGCTCTTCCATGTCGGCGGGATCGGTTACGCGCTGTTCGGCATCCGGGCGGGTGTTCCGACGATCATGACCCGCGAGCCGGACGCCGCGGCACTGCTCGGGGCGGTGCGAGCGGGCGCGACGCACGCGTTCTTCGTGCCGCCGGTGATCGCGCGATTCCTGGACGCCGGCGAGGCGGCGACCGCCGCGATGAGGGGCCTGCGCTACATCGTCTACGGCGCCGCGCCGATGCCCTCACCCCTACTGCAGCAAGCCCTCGCGACGTGGCCCGACATGAACTTCGTCCAGGTGTACGGGCAGACCGAACTGTGCGGCGCGGTGACGGCGCTGTCCAACGACGACCACCGCGACCCGCGCGGCCCGGCTTGCAGCTGTCCGCCGGAAAGGCCGTGCTGGGCACCGAGATTCGGGTCGTCGACCCCGAGACGGGCGGCGAGGTGCCCGTCGGGCAACCTGGCGAGATCTGCGCAGCAACCAGAACATGAGCGGCTACCTGAACCGGGCCGAGGCGACCGCCGAGACGATCACCGAGGACGACTGGGTGCGCACCGGTGACGTCGGGCGCCTCGACGCGGACGGTTACGTCTACATCGAGGACCGGCTCAAGGACATGATCATCACCGGCGGCGAGAACGTGTACGGGCCCGAAGTGGAAAGCGTGCTCATCGAGCACCCGGCCGTCGCCGACGCGGCGGTCATCGGTGTGCCGGACGACTTCTGGGGCGAATCGGTCAAGGCGATCGTGGTGGCGACCGCCGAGGTCGAGGCGAAAGACGTCATCGAGTTCTGCCGCCGGCACCTGGCGGCCTACAAATGCCCGCGGACCGTCGACTTCGTGGCGTCGCTGCCCGCAACGCGAGTGGCAAGATCCTCAAAACCGCACTGCGGGAACCGTATTGGCGAGAACGCGGGCGGGCGGTGTAGGCGCGACTCAGGTCCCGGCCGCACCCGCGCCCAGCAGTGCGACCGCGATGCCGGCCAGCACGGCCTCGACTCCTCCCGCGCGCGCAGCCGCGGCATCACCACGATGTCGTTGATCATGATCTGGGCCGCCTGCACCCGGATGCGGGCCTCGGTGACTGTCCAGCCCGGGTGCGGTTGTCGCGCCAGGTGCACCCATTCGTCGATGCGCTGCGCGGCCCTGGCGCTGTGACTGTCGGACGCCGGCAGATGCGCGGCCTCGGTGATCAGGATCTCGACGAGGTCGGGGTTGGCGAACGCGAAGGTTCTGGTAGCTGAGCACAACCCGGCGCAGGGTCTCCGACGCGTCCCGCGCGTCGGCGACGGCGCGGTTGAAGTCCATCCAGAGGCGCTCGTTGCCGCGGAACATGGCCGCCACCAGGATGTCGGTCTTGGATGCGAAGTGGTTGTACACGCTGGGTCCGGCGATCCCGACGGCGGCGCCGATGTCGTCGACACTGACGCCCGAGAAGCCCTTCTCGGCGAACAGCGCGGCGCCCGCCGACAGGATCGCCTCCTGCGCGAGCGGGCGCCCAGCGCGCCGCGGGCTCTGCGCCGGCCGCCCGGCCCGGCGAGTCGGCGTCTGCGCGCATCGGCACCGAGATCAACTCGGCCAGCAGCGCCGTGAACCCCGGTTCGGGCATCGAAAGACGATGGAAGGAAACGCTGTTCGCGACGCCGAGGGCACACCATGCCAGCAGGTCGGCCTGCGGGCCGTCACTTCGGGTCGCCGGGTTCGAATATGTTGGGCGAGTCGATCGCCGATCCGCCGGGCGACCCGGTTCAGTCGTTTGCGGTCCTGCTCGGTCAGGTGGCGGCCTTCTCGCCGCCAGAGCACGCCGACGGTGCGATGATCCAGCACCAGGCGCGCCAGGACTCGGGCCAGGTCCGCCGACGCGTCAGCCCCCTGCAGGGCCTCATCCAGGGTGCCCAGCGCGTCCTCGATCACCGTGACCAGCAGCGCCTGTTTGCTCCGGAAGTGCCGGTAGAGCGCCGACGGGCCGACGGCGACGGCGTCGGCGACGTCGCCCATCGAAACGTTGCCGTATCCCTTGTCGCAGAACAGCGTTGCCGCCGCTTCGATGATCAGCTGGCGCCGGTTTGGGGGCCGCGTTCCCCGGGCTGGTGGACTGGGCGGGGACGGCCGACCGCTACCCATCAGCGGTCGCCGGCGGGCCCCGATAGCGTTCCCGCAGCTCACGCTTGAGAACTTTACCCGCACCTGAAATGGGCAACTCGGTGACGAATTCCATGCTGCGCGGGACCTTGTACCCGGCGATGAGGGCCCGGCAGTGCTCCTGGATCGACGCCTCGGTGGTCTCACCGCCGGGGTGCAACACGATGACCGCGTGGACGCGTTCCCCCCACCTCTCGTCGGGCACGCCGATGACCGCCGAGGCGGCGACGGCGGATGGCCGGCAAGGCGTTCTCCACCTCCGCCGAGAAGACGTTCTCGCCGCCGGTGATGATCATGTCCTTGAGGCGGTCGATGATGAACAGGTAGCCCCGCTCGTCCATGCGCGCCATGTCGCCGGTGTGCATCCAGCCGTCGCGGACGGTCGCCGCGGTCTCGGTGGGCCGGTTCCAGTAGCCGAGCATGACGTTGGCGCCGCGCACGACCACCCCCGATCTCCGGCGGGCAGCTCGTTGTCGTTGGCGTCGACGACTCGCACTTCGACGTGCGGGAGCGCCCGGCCGGCCGATCGCTGCAGCGCCGGGTCGTCGTGGTCGGAGGGCGCCAGGAAGGTGGCCGCCGGGGCCAGCTCGGTCATTCCATAGGCCTGAGCCAACCCCTGTGGGGAAGGCCTTTTGGCCCGCTCGACGAGCGCTCGGAGATCGGCGAGGCGCCGTAGATGAGGTGCCGCAGCGAGGTCAGATCGAAGCCGGCGGCGTCCGGGTGATCGATCAGCATCTGGACCATCGTCGGCACCAGCAGGGTGTCGGTGACCCGGTGGTCGCTGATCGCCTTCGCGACACCGGCGGGCGTGAACGACGGCACCATGACGTGGGTCGACCCGGCGACGCTGCCGGCGATCCACATGCCGATCGCCGCCAGATGAAACAGGGCGCGGCGTGGATTCGGCCCCGGTCGGTCAGGAACCGACCGGTCGCCAGGCTGCCCAACGCCGAGGTCAGCACGTTGGCGTGGCTCAGCATCACCCCCTTGGGGTGCCCGGTCGTGCCGCCGGTGTAGAAGATGCCGAGCAGCTCGTCACCGCCACGCCGGGCGTCCGGCACCGGTTCCGAGCCGGCGATGAGCGACTCGTAGTCGAGCATCCCCGGGGGGCACGTCCCCTCCCCGCAGTACACGAGCGTGGACAGCTCGGCGCCCGCCGCGAGCACCTGCGGGACGGCCGCCGCGAACGCGTCGTCGACCAGCAGCACCGTGGTTTGCGAATCCACCAGCGAGTAGGCGATTTCGACCGGGCTCCACCGGATGTTGACCGGGTTGAGCGCGGCGTCGGCCAGGGCAC